>NZ_WTFF01000039.1 GCF_019400985.1 Streptomyces bambusae | reverse complement strand
CCCCCCCCCCGGCCCCCGCCGCCCCGGCCCCGCCCCCGGCGGCCCCTCCGGCCGCCCCCGCTCCGGGGCCCGCCGGGCGTAGTGGGCCCGCCGACCGGGCCGCGCTCCGGGAGCTGCTCGGTGAGCGGTACCACCTGCTCGCCGGCAGGTCCGAGCTGCTCGTGTCCCGGCTGCCGTCGCTGCGCTCCACGCTGCAGGACGACCTCAAGCCGGACATGGTCGCCATCGCGGTCTACCTGGCCGACACCCCCGACCCCGTCTCCCGCGCCGGCCTGGTCGCGGCAGCCCGGGCCGCCGGGCCCGGGCCGTTCACCCCGCTGCTGCGCAGCCTCGGCTCGGGCCTGCGCCGGCTGCCCGGCCACTACGGGGCCGTCATGCTCGCCGCCCCGGCCGAAGAGGTGCCGCTGGACCGGTACCTGCCGGGCTCCTTGCTCGCCGAGCCCGCCCCGGTGGCGGCGCTCCCGGCGTGCGACGCCGAGCTGGAGGGTTCCGTCGAGTTCGGCATCTGGTCCACCACGGGCCGCCGTACGTCCGTCTTCGCCGGCCCGGACGACGAACCGGAGGTCGTGTTCCCGCCGGGAACGGCCTTCTCGGTCCTGGCCCTGCGGCCGCCGGACGGCGACGAAGGCCCGATCCGGGTGCTGCTGCGCGAGATCTCGCCCGCCGAGGCCCGGGCGGCGGGCCTCGGAACGACCTCGGCCGGTGCTCCGGACGACCGGTTCCGGGAGCGGGACGAGCAGGCGCGGTCCCGGCTGACGGCCTGGTTCGAGCGCAGGGACATGCTCGAACCCCAGGACCGCCGCCCCCTGCCCCACGCCACCCGCTACCACCTGTCCCCGGGAGCCGCCCGCCGCTGAGGACTGCCCGGCCGGATCAGGCCGGGGTCTGGTTGGACAGTGCCACGGACAGTTCGGCGGCCACGGTCTGCAGGATGGGCACGATCGTCTCGGTCGCGGCCTCGGTGACCCGGCCCGCCGGACCCGAGATGGAGATCGCGGCGGCGGTCGGCGAGTTCGGCACCTGGACGGCCAGGCAGCGGACCCCTATCTCCTGCTCGTTGTCGTCGACGGCGTAGCCGGCCTTGCGTACCTGCTCCAGCGCCTCCAGGAAGCCCTCGGGCGTGGTGATGGTCTTCTCCGTCGCGGCCGGCATGCCGGTACGGGCCAGCAGTGCGCGGACCTCGTCGGCGGGCGTGTGGGCGAGCAGCGCCTTGCCCACACCGGTGGAGTGCGGCAGCACGCGGCGGCCGACCTCGGTGAACATGCGCATGGAGTGCTTGGACGGCACCTGGGCGACGTAGACGATCTCGTCGCCGTCGAGCAGGGCCATGTTCGCCGTCTCGCCGGTCTCCTCGACCAGCCGGGCCAGGTACGGGCGGGCCCAGGTGCCCAGCAGCCGCGAGGCGGACTCGCCCAGGCGGATCAGGCGCGGGCCGAGGGAGTACCGTCGGTTGGGCTGCTGCCGTACGTACCCGCACGCCACGAGGGTGCGCATCAGGCGGTGGATCGTGGGCAGGGGCAGTCCGCTGGCGGCGGAGAGCTCGCTGAGGCCGACCTCGCCCCCGGCGTCGGCCATTCGTTCGAGGAGATCGAAGGCGCGCTCGAGGGACTGGACGCCACCGCTCCCCGCAGGGGTCTTGGCGGAGGCGTCGGTGGTGCTGGCGCTGGACGTCGGCACGGCGCGGTCCTTTCGGTGCTGGCAGGCAAGGCAGCAGCCTACCCGGCCACGGGCGGCGGCCCTAGCGTCGGGTCGCTGCCGTCGTCGCCGGTCAGAGGCGGTTTGTCCGGGTGCCGGACACGTCTCGGCGGCTGCTCGACCGAGCCTCGGTGGTGGTACCTACGTTCTGTAAGGCGAAATCCTAATTCCATTCTGTGGAAACATCCAATTGCGGAGCGTGCGCGTCGGCGGTCCCTCCGGGTCCCCTTGACGGGCCCCTGATCGCGGGGAAGACTCCGTCAACAGAACGTTGAATTTCGCTCTGTGGAAGTAGATGGGGAGGTTCCGGGTGTCCGACGTGGCAGTGGAACTGGTACTGCGCTCGACGCGCGTCATCACCCCCGAGGGGACGCGGGCCGCCTCGGTGGCCGTCGCCGCCGGGACGATCGCGGCCGTACTGCCGTACGAGGCCGAGGTGCCCGCCGGTGCCCGCCTGGTGGACCTCGGCGACGACGTCCTGCTCCCCGGCCTGGTCGACACCCACGTCCACGTGAACGACCCGGGCCGCACCGAGTGGGAGGGCTTCTGGACGGCCACCCGCGCCGCCGCGGCCGGCGGGATCACCACGATCCTCGACATGCCGCTCAACTCCCTCCCCCCGACCACCACGACCGCCAACCTGGCCGTCAAGCAGGACGTGGCGCGCCGCAAGGCCCACGTCGACGTCGGCTTCTGGGGCGGCGCCCTGCCGGACAACGTCAAGGACCTCCGTCCGCTGCACGACGCCGGCGTCTTCGGCTTCAAGTGCTTCCTGTCGCCCTCCGGCGTGGACGAGTTCCCGCACCTCGACCAGGAGCAGCTCGCGGCGTCCCTCGCGGAGATCGCCGGCTTCGGCGGCCTGATGATCGTGCACGCCGAGGACCCGCACCACCTCGACTCCGCGCCGGCCGTGCCGGGCCCGAAGTACGCGGACTTCCTCGCGTCCCGCCCGCGCGACGCCGAGAACACCGCGATCCAGAACCTGATCGCCCAGGCCAAGCGGCTCGGCGCCCGCGTCCACGTCCTGCACCTGTCCTCCAGCGACGCGCTGCCGCTGATCGCCGCGGCCAAGGCCGAGGGCGTCCGCATCACCGTCGAGTCCTGCCCGCACTACCTCACCCTGACCGCCGAGGAAGTACCCGACGGCGCCAGCGAGTTCAAGTGCTGCCCGCCCATCCGCGAGGCCGCCAACCAGGACCTGCTGTGGGACGCCCTGGCGGACGGCACGATCGACTGCATCGTCTCGGACCACTCGCCCTCCACGGCGGACCTCAAGACGAACGACTTCTCCACCGCCTGGGGCGGCATCTCCTCCCTCCAGCTCGGACTGCCGGCGATCTGGACCGAGGCGCGCCGGCGCGGCCGCACCCTGGAGGACGTCGTCCGCTGGATGTCCGCCGCCCCCGCCCGCCTCGCGGGCCTGACGCGCAAGGGCGCCATCGAGGCCGGCCGCGACGCCGACTTCGCGGTGCTGGCGCCCGACGAGACCTTCACCGTGGACCCGGCCGAGCTCCACCACCGCAACCGGGTCACGGCGTACGCGGGCCGGACCCTGTACGGCGTCGTGAAGTCCACCTGGCTGCGCGGTACGCAGATCGCCGACCACGGCACCCCGACCGAGCCCACCGGCCTCCTCCTCGAAAGGCAGAACTGACAGTGGCGATCCCTGCTTTCACCGGTAACGCGAACCCGTACGGAGGCGGCGACCCGTACGCCGACTACCGCACGGCCGAGTTCCCGTTCACCCAGTACGCGAACCTCGCCGACCGGCAGCTCGGCGCCGGCGTGATCGCCGCCAACGACGAGTTCTTCGCCCAGCGCGAGAACCTCCTCGTCCCCGAGGCCGCCCACTTCGACCCCGAGCACTTCGGCCACAAGGGCAAGGTCATGGACGGCTGGGAGACCCGCCGCCGGCGCGGCGTCTCCGCCGAGCAGCCCTGGCCCACTCCCGAGGACCACGACTGGGCGCTCGTACGCCTGGGCGCCCCCGGCGTGATCCGCGGCATCGTCGTCGACACCGCCCACTTCCGCGGCAACATGCCGCAGGCCGTGTCCGTCGAGGGCACCAACTGGCAGGGCACCAACGCCCCGACGCCCGAGGAGCTCCTCGGCGACGACGTCAAGTGGACGACCCTGGTCCCGCGCACCCCCGTCGGCGGCCACGCCGCCAACGGCTTCGCCGTGGACGTCGAGCAGCGCTTCACGCACCTGCGCGTCAACCAGCACCCCGACGGCGGCATCGCCCGCCTGCGCGTGTACGGCGAGGTCCTGCCGGACCCGCAGTGGCTCTCGGCCCTCGGCTCCTTCGACGTCGTCGCGCTGGAGAACGGCGGCGCCGTCCAGGACGCCTCCAACCGCTTCTACTCCCCGCCGACCAACACCATCAACCCGGGCCGCTCCCGCAAGATGGACGACGGCTGGGAGACCGCCCGCCGCCGCGACAACGGCAACGACTGGATCCGCTACCAGCTCGTCGCCGAGTCCGAGATCCGCGCGGTCGAGATCGACACCGCCTACCTCAAGGGCAACTCGGCCGGCTGGGCCTCCCTGTCGGTGAAGACGGGCGAGGAGGGCGAGTGGACCGAGTTCCTCCCGCGCACCCGCCTGCAGCCCGACACCAACCACCGCTTCGTGCTGGACGCCCCGGCCGTCGGCACCCACGTGCGGATCGACATCTTCCCGGACGGCGGCTTCTCCCGCCTCCGCCTGTACGGCTCCCTGACGGAGGCCGGCGCGGCCGCGCTGACCGCCCGCCACCAGGAGCTCGGCGGCTGACACCGCCGCGAACACGTCCCCGGGGGCCGACACCTCCGGGGCGTCACTGGGGTCCCCGACCGGCCCCGGACAGCCCGTGGGGCGCACCGCGACTTCGACCGCGGTGCGCCCCGTCGGCGTTCGCCGCGCCGACCGCGGCCGGCGGACCGCGGCCGCCCGATTGCGCCGGCCCGGTGTCGCAGCCCTACGCCGCGTGCCCGCCGTCCGCCGAGAACTCCGCGCCCGTGACGTACGCGGCCTCGTCGCCGGCCAGGAACGCCACCACCGCCGCGATCTCCTCCGGGCGGGCGAAGCGGCCCAGCGCCGTCATCCCGCTCTGCGAGTCGGCGTACGGGCCGTCCGCCGGGTTCATGTCCGTGTCCACCGGGCCTGGGTGGACCAGGTTGGCGGTGATGCCGCGGCCGCCCAGCTCACGGGCGAGTGCCTTGGTCAGGCCGATCAGGGCCGACTTGCTCATCGCGTACAGCGTGCCGCCCGGGCCCGGTACCCGCTGGGTCATGCAGCTGCCGATGGTGATGATCCGCCCGCCCTGCCCCATCCGCTCCGCCGCGGCCTGCGAGGCCAGGAACGCGCCCCGTACGTTGACCGCGAGCACCCGGTCGACCGAGGCCAGGGTGAGCCCGTCCAGCGGGCCGAGCACCCCGACGCCCGCGTTGTTGACCAGCACGTCGAGCCGGCCGAGGGCCTGTGCGGCCCAGTCCACGGCTCCGGCCGCCTCGCCCGCGTCCGCGGCGTCGGCCCGCACGGCCAGGCCCCGCCTGCCGGTCGCCTCGATCTTGCGGACCACGTCCTGGGCCGCCGCCTCGTCGGCGACGTAGGTGATCGCCACGTCGGCGCCGTCCTCGGCCAGCCGCAGTGCGATCGCCGCGCCGATGCCCCGGCTGCCACCCGTCACCAGAACCGCCTTGCCGTCCATCTGCCTGTCCTCCGTTGCTCGGACTCCACTTGGTTGCGAGTTCAAGCAAATCTCGTCGCGCCCGGGCGCGCTGGCAGGAATTCGGCGTCGCGTTCGTGCGTGGCGGACCGATGAGCTCCGGGTGGTTCGGGAGTCTGAACAGGTGGGGGACCGGCCGATTCCACAAGGAGCGCAGAACCATGGGCAAGCTGACCCTGACCACCTTCGTGACCCTCGACGGCGTGATGCAGGCCCCGGGCGGCCCGCAGGAGGACACCAGCGACGGCTTCGAGTACGGCGGCTGGACGGTCCCCTTCTGGGACCAGGCCGCGGAGGAGTTCATGACCGGGGTCTTCAGGAACGCCGAGGCCTTCCTGCTCGGGCGCCGCACCTACGACATCTTCGCGTCCTACTGGCCGGAGCACGACGACCCCGCCGACCCCATCGCGCACAACCTCAACATCCTGCCCAAGTACGTGGCCTCCACCACCCTCAAGGACCCCGCGTGGGCTCCCACCACCGTGCTGGACGGCGAGCTCCAGTCCGAGATCACCCTGGTCAAGGACCGCCTCGACGGCGAGCTCCAGGTGCACGGCAGCGGACAGCTCGCCCAGTACCTGCTCGCGCGCGACCTGGTGGACGAGTTCAACCTCTTGGTCTTCCCGGTCTTCCTCGGCAAGGGCCGCCACCTGTTCCCGATGGGCGGCCTCCCCACCGCCTGCGACCTGCTCGCCTCCCGCACCACGACGAACGGCATCGCCATCCACACGTACCGGCCGCGGGGGCGCGCGGCGTTCGGGTCCTTCGCGGATTGAGACGGCGGGGCCGGGCGGGTCAGTCGATGGGCTCGCCGTGGTATGTGCCGCCCTCGCAGACCCATTGGCCGTCGATGGCGTCATACTCCACCGTGCCTTTGCCGGCCACGCAGGTCTGGCCGTCGACACCAGGCGCGGCGGCCTGGGCCACGGAGCCCAAGGTGGCGAGAACAGCCGTCATCACGGCAGCGGCGAACCCGAGAAGTCGCATACGCATGGTGGGCTCCTGACGGGGATCGGGTGAGCATGGTTCTGCAGCCAGCGTCACCCCGCACCGTGCCCAGCTGCGCACTCTGTTACTCCAATCGGGTGATACGCCCCCCGGAGGCGACAGGTGGCGCCATTGGTGGGGGTGTGCTCCAGAGGCGTGTGTCCGGATACCACGTCAGTCTGGTGCCATGACATACATGCCCGAGGTGGAGGTGGAGGCGCCTGACGACCTCGGTTTCCGGAAAGTCGTGGTCAACGGCAAGAACGCCGGAAAGGCGCGCTCCCCCGCGGAACTTCACAGGATCCTTGGTCATCACGGGGTTCCTTTTCCGCACGACATCCATTGGGTCGGCGGAGGGGAAGATGTCTGGCCGGACCATCCGGTGCGGAGGCGGACGACCATCGCCTTCATGGCAATCGGCCTGCTGGGGGTGGCCGCACTGCTCGCGTATCTGGGGGTGGAGGACGTTTTCAGTGCCCTGGGCTACGGCTGGAGAATTGCGGGGCTCGTCTTCCTCCTCCTGGGCCTGATGGAACTGGGCGCCGCACTTGCTGCTGCCGACTATTGGCACAAGCGGTGGATGAAGCACTCGGGGACAGTCGTTCTGTTCGGATACCTGATCGCCTTCGTCGTGGGTGTTCTGCTGCTCTGCGTGCAGCTCATCGACGAGGTGAGCGTCGCACATGTGCTGGCTTGGACGGCTCTCGTGCTCTGGTCCTCGGTGGCGCTGGTGGTACTCGTTCGCGAGCGGATCTGGAAGGAGTTGCTCCATCCCAGGCGAATAGCGGTCGGGGCGATCGTTCCCACCGTCCTTGCGATCTCCAGTGTCGTGTATTCACAGTTCTACGTTCCCTACACGACCTCTCCCATGGTGGAGAGTGCGGCCGAAATCCGCATGGCAAGTCTGGACACGGGCCGGACGAAGATGTACCTGACGGTCCATCTGTACGTGAAGAACTCCGGTAAAATCCCCGTCTATGTCCTCGGTGGCGTCTACTGGGTGCACGGCAGGCTGGCGAGGGGTTCGAGTTACGAGCCGATCCACCCCGCTGAATTCGTCAAGCCGACGGGGCTGGTCCTGAATCCAGGGGAAGAATTTGCGAAGGACGAGGTCGTCGAGATAAAGGAGCCCTGCGGGTTCCGCTATGAAGCGGTCAGGGTGCGGCCGGAGGTGTATGTGGCAAGGAAGGACAGGATGACGCTGATCTCCTCCGAGTACGAGCATTCCGGAAGGTATCGCGGGAAGCTCAAGGAGGAAGGCAAGGACAAGGATCCTGAGGGGCCCACCGGTGAGTACTTCAGGTATCAGGCATCGATATCGAACAGCAATGAGATCCTCGACGTGATTCGAGGCCCCCAGCGTGTGACGCTGTGGTGGGTGCTCCACGGGGCCCGTCCGTACATGTATGCGGACGTGACGCCGTCCGGAGAGCGCAAGAAGATCGATTTCAATGACCCCGTTGGGAACAAGGAGGCCAACGACCGCTACGGCCTCGTACGGTTGCCCGGATCGGTGACGCAGGCTTCCTTCGTGGAACTCCTGAAGCGCGCTCAGACCGTGTGCTCCACCCAGCCGTCCAGGCCCGGGTCCTGACCCGAACAGGCGGTGCTCCAGCGGGGCGGGATCGCCGGACACCTTTCAGCCCGAGTGCCGGAACCGGTTGCGGTACTCGGTCGGGGTGGTGTCGAGTCTGCGACGGAAGGCGCGGATGAGCGTGTCGGTCGTGTTGAAGCCGCAGGTGGTCGCGACGCGTTCGAGGGAGTCGTCGGTGGATTCCAGCCGGTTGCGCGCGACTTCGACCCGGGCCGCCTCGACGTAGGCGGCCGGGGTCATGCCGAGTTCGGTCCGGAAGATCCGGGTGAGCTGGCGTTCGCCGACATGGGCGTGGCCGGCGAGCTCGGCGACGGTCAGGTCGGCGGTGATGTTGCGGGTGATGTAGTGGCGCAGGTCGTCCATGCGCCGCGTCGTCGACACGGGCTCGATCGGCACGCTGAACTGGCTCTGCCCGCCCGGCCGCTTCAGGTACATCACCAGCTGGCGGGCGACGCGCAGGGCGACCGCCTCGCCGAAGTCCTCGGCGACGAGTGCGAGCGACAGGTCCAGGCAGGCGGTGATGCCGGCGCCGGTCCACACGCCGCCGTCGCGGATGAAGATCGGGTCGGCGTCGACCTCGACGGCCGGGAAGTCGGCGGCGAGCTGCTGCGCGGTGGACCAGTGGGTGGTGGCGCGCCGGCCGTCGAGCAGTCCGGCGGCCGCGAGGATGTGCGCGCCCACGCAGACGGAGGCGGTGCGGCGGGCCCGGCCGGCGAGCCGCCGCACCCAGTCCACCACGTCGGGGTCGGTGAGGGCGTGCACGCGGCGCTGGTCGTCGACCTCGACCGAGCCGGGGACGATCAGGGTGTCGATGCTCCGGCCCGACACCTCCTCGAAGGTCGCGTCGGGCAGGACGCGCACCCCGGCCGAGGTGGTGACGGCGCCCATGGTCGCGGCGGTCAGGACGACCCGGTATCCCGTCCCGCCGTCCGTCCCGCCGTCCATCTCCCGGCGCAGCAGGGCGAACACCTCCGGGGGACCGGTGACGTCCAGCAGGTCGACGCCCTCGAAGAGCGTGACGACGACGAGCCGTTCGATGGCGCTCACGGCGGGGCCTTTCGTTCGTAGGTGACAGCACCGGCCGTCCCTGGCCCGGTCCTCGGTCCGGCGGATGCCCGTATCGGATGTCCGTATCTGCAAGTTACATGACATTGCCGCCATGGGGGCCGGGTCCTTAGCGTGGAGGAGCGGCCGCCGCGTGACGGCCCCGACCATCCGACTCCCCCTGTGCAGCAAAGGTGCAGCCATGCCCACGACCACCCTGCGTGAACTCAACGGCCTCGACCGGACTCCGGCCTCGCTGGCCGCCGCCACGCTCGTGCTGATCGACTATCAGAACACCTACACCCGTGGCGTGATGGAGCTGGAGGGCTGGCGTTCCGCCCTCGACTCCGCCGCGGACCTGCTGGCCCGGGCCCGGGCCGCGGGCGCGAAGGTGGTCCACGTCGTCAACGACGGCGGCGAGGGCACGCCGTACGACATCCGGGCCGACATCGGCCGGATCCACCCCCGGGTGGCGCCCGTCGAGGGCGAGCCCGTCGTCGTCAAGCGGGTCCCCGACGCGTTCGTCGGCACCGACCTGGGCGATCACCTCGACGCCGCCGGGCACGAGGACGTGGTCGTCGCCGGGTTCATGACCCACATGTGCGTGGCGTTCACGGCGGCCGGCGCGTTCCTGCGCGGCAACCGGCCCACCGTCGTCGCCGACGCCTGTGCCACCCGGGCGCTGCGGACGGCCGTCGCCGAGGTGCCGGCCGAGCAGGTCCACCACGGCGCGCTCGCGACCGTCGAGGACCTGTACGGAATCGTCGTCCCGTCCGCCTCGTCCCTGGACCGGACCCCGTCCCTGGACTGAGGCCTTCTCCCCGGACCGCGCCCCGCCGCCGGACTGAACGCCTGTCCGGATTCCGACCCTCCCCGTCGAACGCCGACCTACCCTGGGGCAAACGACGGGGGAGGGGCGGGAGCGATGCCGACCATGGACATCAGCGGGTACGCAGAGGACTTCACGGAGAATCCCTATCCGCACTACGCGCAGTTGCGCGAGGCCGGCCCCGTCCACCGCATCACCCTGGAGGACGGCTCCGAGGTGTGGCTCGTCGTCGGTCACGAGGTCGCCCGGCAGGCGCTGACCGATCCCGCGCTGTCCAAGGACTGGCAGAAATCCGGCTACTTCCTCGACGTGACCGCCAGCGCCGTCAACAACCACATGCTGGAGTCCGACCCGCCCCGGCACACCCGGCTGCGCCGGCTCGTCGCCCGCGAGTTCACCGGCCGGCGCGTCGAGGCCCTGCGCCCCCGCGTGCAGCAGATCACCGACGAGCTGCTTGACGCGATGGAGGCCGACGGCGCGCGCGGGGCGGACCTGATCGCCACCCTGGCCTTCCCGCTGCCCATGACCGTGATCTGCGAACTGCTGGGCGTGCCCGACCTCGACCGGGAGCCCTTCCGCCGCTGGTCCAACGAGATCGTGGCGCCCTCCAGCATGGCCTCCTCCTCGTGGGCGCTCGCGGAGATGGCCGCGTACCTGGGGCAGCTGATCGACGACAAGCGCGACCGCCCCGGTGAGGACCTGATGAGCGCGCTCATCCGCACCAGGGACGAGGACGGCGACCGGCTCAGCGACGAGGAACTGGTCGGCATGGCCTTCCTGCTGCTCGTCGCGGGCCACGAGACCACGGTCAACCTCATCGCCAACGGCGTACGGGCCCTGTTCGACCACCCCGACCAGCTCGCGGCCCTGCGCGCCGACTGGGGCCTGCTCGACGGCGCGGTCGAGGAGATGCTCCGCTACGACGGCCCGGTCGAGAACACCACCTTCCGCTACGCCGCCCAGGAGACCGTCATCGGCGGGGTGCGCATCCCGGCCGGGGACGCCCTCCTGGTCTCGCTGGCCGGGGCGGACCGCGACCCGGGCCGCTTCCCCGAGCCGGACACCTTCGACATCCGGCGCGCCCCGCAGGGCCACCTCGCCTTCGGCCACGGCATCCACTTCTGCCTGGGCGCGCCACTGGCCCGGCTGGAGGGCCGGATCGCGCTCCGCTCCCTGCTGGAACGATTCCCCGCGCTCGCCCGGGACCCGCAGGCCGCCCCGCCCGAGTGGATCGTCGGCACCCTCATCCGCGGCGTGAAGCAGCTGCCGGTCCGCTGGTGAGCGGACCAGCCTCACGCCCCGGCCGGCACCGCCGGGGCCGTCGGCCCGCCCGGGACCTCGTCCAGCGCGACCTCCCGGCGCTCCCGCCGCGAGATCTCGCAGGCCTCCGCGATCCGCAGGGCCGCCAGGGCCTCACGGCCGTCGCAGGGGTTCTCGCCCTCCCCGCGCACCAGCTGCACGAACGCCGCCAGCTCGGCCTCGTACGCGGGGCCGAACCGCTCCAGGAAGCCGGTCCACGGCTTGCTCGCGGGCGGCGGCCCGTGCGGTTCGGTCGAGGCGATCGGCGTACGGTCGTCCAGCCCGGCGGAGATCTGGTCCAGCTCGCCGGCCAGCTCCATGCGGACGTCGTAGCCCGCGCCGTTGCAGCGGGTCCCGGTGCAGGTCACCAGCGCCCCGTCGGCCAGCGTCAGCACCGCCGCCGCCGTGTCCACGTCCCCGGCCTCCCGGAACATCGCCGGTCCGGCGTCCGAGCCGGCCGCGTACACCCGTACGGCCTCCTGGCCGGTCACCCAGCGGACCATGTCGAAGTCGTGCACCAGGCAGTCCCGGAACAGCCCGCCCGACGTGGGCAGGTATCCGGGCGGGGGCGGCGCGGGGTCCGCGGTCATCGTGCGGACGGTGTGCAGCCGGCCCAGCATCCCGGAGCGCACCAGCTCCCGGGCGGTGCGGTAGCCCGCGTCGAAGCGCCGCATGAAGCCCACCTGGAGCACCCCGCCCAGCGCCGCGACCTCGCGCACCACCGTCAGGGTTCCGGCCAGGTCCGGTGCCACGGGCTTCTCGCAGAACACCGGCAGCCCCGCCCGTACCGCCCGTACCACCAGCTCCGCGTGGCCGCTGGTCGAGCAGGCGACCACCACCGCGTCCACGCCCCAGGTGAAGACCTGGTCCACCGTCGGCGCCGCCGTGGCCCCCAGCCGGTCGGCGAGCCGCGCCGCCCGGGCCGGGTCGGCGTCGGCGAGCACCAGCGACCCCGCCTGCGGCTGGCGGCTGAGCGCCGCGGCGTGGAACGAGCCGATCCGGCCGGTTCCGACGATCCCGATGCGCATGCACTCAACCTGACCCCGTACGGGTCCCCTGTCAATCTGCCGACTGCCGATCTGCCGACTGCCGACTGCCGATCTGTTCGACCGCGCATCTGCCCGACCGCCCATCTGCCCGACGATGCCCGGCTGTGCCCCGATGACCCTCCAAGGTCCACTGTGGCGGATACTGGGCGGCTGAAACCTGAAATGACCAGGTTGTGACGACGAGTGACCAGCGAAGCGAAGGGATGGCACACCGACGTGTCTAGGCGACCTCGGGTTCGGACAGGAGCGCGCTGCGTGGGCGCCGTGCTCGCGGCGGCGCTGGCCGCCTCCCTCGCGGGGTGCAGCAGTACCGGCGGCAAGCGGGCCGCCGACGAGCGGGCGAAGGCCGCGGCCGCGGGCCGCCCGGCCGTGTCCACCCCGCGCTGGACCTTCGCGATGGTCACGCACGCCGGCGACGGGGACACCTTCTGGGACATCGTCCAGAAGGGTGCCCAGGAGGCCGCGGCGAAGGACAACATCAACTTCGTCTACTCCCACGACGACCAGGGACAGGCCCAGGCGCAGCTCGTCCAGAACGCCATCGACCAGCGGGTCGACGGCATCATCGTCAGCCTCGCCAAGCCCGAGGCCCTCAAGGACGTGGTCGGCAAGGCCGTCAAGGCCGGCATCCCGGTGGTCACCGTGAACTCCGGCGCGGACCGGTCGAAGGCGTACGGCGCCCTCACCCACATCGGACAGGACGAGGAGATCGCGGGCGAGGCCGTCGGCACCGAGCTGACCCGGCGCGGCCGCACCAAGGCCGTCTGTGTCCTGCACGAGTCCGGCAACGTGGGCCACGAGCAGCGCTGCGCCGGCGCGAAGAAGACCTTCGGCGGCACCCTGGAGAACCTCTACGTCGAGGGCACCAACATGCCCTCGGTGCAGGCCGCGATCCAGGCCAAGCTCCAGGCCGACCCGGCCGTGGACGCCGTCCTCACCCTCGGCGCCCCGTTCGCCGCCACCGCGGCCAAGGCCAAGGACACGGCCGGCAGCAAGGCGGAGATCGACACCTTCGACCTGAACCCGGCCGTCCTCCAGGGCCTGAAGTCCGACCAGCTCGGCTTCGCCGTCGACCAGCAGCCCTACCTCCAGGGCTACGAGGCCGTGGACCTGCTGTGGCTCTACCGCTACAACGCCAACACCCTCGGCGGCGGCCGCCCCGTGCTCACCGGCCCGCAGATCGTCACCAAGGACGACGCCGACGCACTGGCGGACTACATCAAGCGGGTGACCCGATGAGCGGGGCCTCCCTGCCGGCCGACGAACGCCTGGCGCCGGCCTCGCTCGCGCGGCGCCTGCTCGGCCGCCCCGAGCTCGGGGCCGTGGCCGGCGCCGCGGCCGTCTTCGTCTTCTTCTCCTTCGCCGCCGACAGCTTCCTGCGGGCCGCGAGCCTGAGCACGATCCTGTACTCCGCCTCCACCATCGGGATCATGGCCGTGCCGGTCGCGCTCCTGATGATCGGCGGGGAGTTCGACCTGTCCGCCGGCGTGATGGTCACCACCTCGGCACTGGTCACGTCGATGTTCAGCTACCAGCTCACCGCGAACGTGTGGGCCGGCGTCGCCGTCTCGCTGCTGGTCACCCTGGCCATCGGCCTCTTCAACGGTTTCATGCTGGTCCGTACCGAGCTGCCGAGCTTCATCATCACGCTCGGCACCTTCCTCATGCTGACCGGCCTGAACCTCGGCTTCACCAAGCTGATCAGCGGCGGGGTGTCCACCCAGGCCATCGGCGACATGGAGGGCTTCCCCTCCGCCAAGGCGCTCTTCGCCTCCCAGTGGGACATCGGCGGGGTCACCCTGAAGGTCACCATCCTGTGGTGGCTGGCGCTGGTCGCCCTGGCCACCTGGATCCTGCTGCGCACCCGCGCCGGGAACTGGATCTTCGCGGTCGGCGGCGGCGCGGACGCGGCCCGCGCGGTCGGCGTCCCCGTCGTCAAGACCCGGATCGGCCTCTACATGGGCGTCGCGCTGTGCGCCTGGATCTCCGGCCAGCACATCCTCTTCTCGTACGACGTCGTGCAGTCCGGCGAGGGCGTCGGCAACGAGTTCCTCTACATCATCGCGGCCGTCATCGGCGGCTGCCTGATGACCGGCGGCTACGGCTCCGCCGTCGGCGCGGCCGTGGGCGCCTTCATCTTCGGCATGACCAGCAACGGCATCGTGTACGCCCAGTGGAACCCCGACTGGTTCAAGTTCTTCCTCGGCGCGATGCTCCTTCTGGCCACCCTGCTCAACGCATGGGTGCGCAAGCGGGCGGAGGCACGCGCATGACCCCGGCGAACACGCGCACGACCCTGGTGAAGCTGACCGGCGTCAGCAAGTACTACGGCAACATCCGGGCCCTGGAAGGGGTCTCCCTGGAGGTCGCGGCCGGCGAGATCACCTGTGTGCTCGGCGACAACGGCGCGGGCAAGTCCACCCTCATCAAGATCATCTCGGGGCTGCACCGGCACGACGCCGGCAGCTTCGAGATCGAGGGGGAGGAGACCGTCCTCGCCAACCCGCGCGCCGCCCTGGACCGCGGCATCGCCACCGTCTACCAGGACCTCGCGGTGGTCCCGCTCATGCCGGTCTGGCGGAACTTCTTCCTCGGCTCCGAGCCCACCCGCGGCCGCGGCCCCTTCCGCCGCCTCGACGTCGGCCTCATGCGCGAGACCACCCGCGCCGAGCTGTTGCGCATGGGCATCGACCTGCGCGACGTCGACCAGCCCATCGGCACCCTCTCCGGCGGCGAGCGCCAGTGCGTGGCCATCGCCCGGGCGGTGTACTTCGGCGCCAAGGTCCTGGTCCTGGACGAGCCCACCGCCGCCCTCGGGGTCAAGCAGTCCGGCGTGGTCCTCAAGTACGTCGCGGCCGCCCGCGACGCCGGCCTCGGCGTGGTCCTCATCACGCACAACCCGCACCACGCCCACCTGGTCGGCGACCGGTTCGTACTGCTCAAGCGGGGCGTCATGGCAGGCAGCCACACCCGTGACTCGATCACCCTGGACGAGCTCACCCGGCAGATGGCCGGCGGCTCCGAGCTCGACGAGCTGAGCCACGAACTGGCGCGGGTGGCACAATCGCCCCAGGGGACGGGAGACACCCCGTACGACCAGGCGGCCCACCGGCCGGCCGACCGCACTCCGAGGGACGAACGCGACGCATGAGCACGTACCGGGACTTCACGCTCGCCCACCGGGGCTCGGCGCGAGGCACCGTCCTGCGCACCGTCGGCACCCGTGAGCGCCGCTCGCACCTGACCGCGCCCCGCGTCCCGACCGTCGGCATCGACATCGGCGGCACCAAGGTGATGGCCGGCGTGGTCGACGCGGACGGCGTCATCCTGGAGAAGCTGCGCACCGAGACCCCCGACAAGTCCAAGAGCCCCAAGGTGGTCGAGGACACCATCGTCGAGCTGGTCCTGGACCTCTCCGACCGGCACGACGTGCACGCGGTGGGCATCGGCGCGGCCGGCTGGGTCGACGCCGACCGCTCCCGGGTGCTCTTCGCCCCGCACCTGGCCTGGCGCGACGAGCCGCTGCGCGACGCCCTCCAGTCCCGCCTCGCGGTGCCGGTCATGGTGGACAACGATGCCAACACCGCCGCCTGGGCCGAGTGGCGCTTCGGCGCCGGCCGCGGCGAGGACCACCTGGTCATGATCACGCTGGGCACCGGCATCGGCGGGGCCATCCTGGAAGGCGGCCAGGTCAAGCGCGGCAAGTACGGCGTGGCCGGCGAGTTCGGCCACATGCAGGTCGTCCCCGGAGGCCACCGCTGCCCCTGCGGCAACCGCGGCTGCTGGGAGCAGTACAGCTCCGGCAACGCCCTGGTCCGCGAGGCCCGGGAGCTGGCCGCCGCCGACTCCCCGGTCGCCCACAGCATCATCGAGCGGGTCAAGGGTGAGGTCTCCGACATCACCGGGCCGCTGATCACCGAGCTGGCCCGCGAGGGCGACGCCATGTGCGTCGAGCTGCTCCAGGACATCGGCCAGTGGCTCGGCGTCGGCATCGCCAACCTCGCCGCCGCCCTCGACCCGTCGTGCTTCGTGATCGGCGGCGGCGTCAGCGCGGCCGACGACCTGCTGATCGGCCCGGCCCGGGATGCCTTCCGGCGCCACCTCACCGGCCGCGGCTACCGGCCCGAGGCCCGCATCACCAAGGCCCAGCTCGGCCCCGAGGCGGGTATGGTCGGCGCCGCGGACCTCGCCCGGCTCGTCGCCCGGCGGTTCCGCCGCGCCAACCGGCGCCGCGTCGAGCGCTACGAGCGGTACGCTCGGCTGGGCCGGCGCGACACCCCCGGCACCGAGAACCAGGAACAGCAGTGAACCCGCCCCCCACCCTGCCCCGCCAGGCCCCGTCCCCCGACGGGGGCGGCGGCCACCCGCCCGTCGAGGACCGCCGCCACGTCGTCAAGCGGCGCTGGCTGACCGCGATCATCATCGTGCTGCTGATCGGCGTACCGGCCGGCTACCTCTTCGTCTCCGCCCAGCAGAGCCGGGAGAGCGGGCGCGACAAGGCCGCCAAGGTCGGGGCGACGCACGTCCGCCCCGGCTGGCCCTCCCGGGTCCAGCGCAGCATCTACGAGGTGCCGATCCCGGACAAGGCCTGGCGGGTGGGGTACCTGGAGACCAACAACTGGCACACCAGCCGGCTCTACGTGCAGTTCGCGGTCACCCCGGAGGAGCTCGACGCCTTCCTCGCCTCGTACGGCGTCGGGCGCGACGACCTGACCCGGGGCGTCTCGATCAGCCGCCGCGACACCGATGCGGCAGGCTGGAGCTGGGACCAGCGCAACGCCTGGTACGGCACCACCCACGACCAGGCCGACCCGCGCCCCACCCAGGACATCACGGTGGACCTCAGCGACCCCGACAAGCCGAAGGTCTACGTGGTCTCCACGGCCACCCCGTAGCCTTGGATCATGAAGCTCACCAAGCGGCTCCACTCCTGTGTCCAGCTGGAGAAGGACGGACGCGTCCTCGTCATCGACCCCGGCGCGTTCAGCGAGGCGGACGCGGGGCTCGGCGCCGACGCCCTGCTGGTCACCCACGAGCACCCGGACCACTTCGACGAGGGCCGGCTGCGCGCCGCCCTCGACGCGAACCCGGCCGCCGAGCTGTGGACCCTGCGCAGCGTCGCGGACCGGATGGCCGCCGCCTACCCCGGCCGCGTCCACACCGTCGGTGACGGCGACGCCTTCACCGCCGCCGGGTTCGACGTCCAGGTGCACGGCGAGCTGCACGCCGTGATCCACCCCGACCTGCCGCGGATCACCAACGTGGGCTACCTGGTGGAGGGTTCCCTCTTCCACCCGGGCGACGCGCTGACCGTGCCCGGCGCCCCGGTGGAGACCCTGATGCTGCCCGTGCACGCGCCCTGGAACAAGATCAGTGAAGTGATCGACTACGTCCGCGAGGTCAAGCCCGCCCGGGCGATCGACATCCACGACGTCTTGCTCACCGACATCGCCCGCCCCGTCTACGACCGCTCCCTGGACCTGCTCGGCGGCGCCCCGCACTCCCGGCTGGCGGCCGGCGAGGCGACCGAGGTCTGACCTGTGCGGCAAGGCCCCGCGGCGGGCGCGTACCCGCCTCTGTCGGTGCCGGGCGGTAGGTTGGAGGGTATGCGTATCGCCACCTTCAACGTCAACTCCGTCACCGCCCGGCTGCCCCGCCTGCTGGCCTGGCTGGAGAGCTCCGGCACGGACGTGCTCTGCATCCAGGAGACCAAGTGCTCCGCGGAGCAGTTCCCCTTCGACGCGCTGCGCGAGCTGGGCTACGAGGCCGCGGCCAACTGCACCGGCCGGTGGAACGGCGTGGCGCTGGTCTCCCGGGTGGGCCTGGAGGACGTCGTCCCCGGGCTGCCCGGCGGCCCGGACTACGAAGGCGTGCAGGAGCCCCGGGCGATCTCGGCGACCTGCGGCGGGGTCCGCCTGTGGTCGGTCTACGTGCCCAACGGCCGCGAGGTCGAGCACGACCACTACGGCTACAAGCTCGACTGGTTCAAGGCCCTGACCACGGCCGTCGCCGAGGACGCGGCGGGCCCGCGGCCGTTCGCCGTGCTCGGCGACTTCAATGTGGCCCCGACCGACGAGGACGTCTTCGACCCGGCCGTCTTCGAGGGCCTGACCCACGTCACCCCCGCCGAGCGGGCCGCCCTGGAGGCCCTGCGCGCGGCCGGCCTGTCCGACGTCGTGCCGCGCCCGCTCAAGTACGACCGCCCCTACACGTACTGGGACTACCGCCAGCTGGCCTTCCCCAAGAACCGGGGCATGCGCATCGACCTGGTCTACGGCAACCAGGCCTTCGCCGGCGCGGTCAAGGACGCGTACGTGGACCGCGAGGAGCGCAAGGGCAAGGGAGCCTCGGACCACGCGCCGGTCGTTGTCGATCTGGACGTGTGATGCCACGCTGGACGGTATGAACATCCGCTTCCTGGGCAACTGGCTGAACCGGCACGAGGCAGGGCAGGGCGTGGCGCTGGCCGTCGCGTTCGCGGACGATCCCGAGGGCGTCGCGGAGATGTTCTCGGAGTGCGAGATGCTGCGCGCCCACGCGCGCGCGGCCGGGCTGGAGCTGGACGGGACCCCGGCCTCCCTGGAGGCCCTCGACCAGCTGATGCCCCGCTGGCGGCGGGACCCGGAGGCCGCGCCCTGGCTCGGCAACGACGCGGGCTTCTACCTGGGCACCGTGATCATCCGGACCGTCCCGGGGGCCCGTTGGCAGGTCTGGCCGAACGGCCAGCCCGTCGTGGTGCTGGCCTCGGGCCGCGAGCTGAACGTGATCGAGTCCGGGGTGTCCTGGGCGATGACCGGGTCCCCCGAGCTCTCCCAGGCGTACGCCGAGGCCTCCGAGGGCTGACGCAAGGACGGGCCGGCCCCGCCCGGCGGCAGCCGGAGATCACTGTTCGCGCAGCGGCACCGAGAGAGTACGAGGGATCGGTGCGCGGCGGGCAGAAGGTCAGCTGCGCGCCGGTGGGGCTGGGCTCGATTCCCCCGCCGGGGCCCGTCGTGGCGAGGTCGTGTCCTGCGGATCAGGCCGGCACGATCCACAGGACACGGCCCGGGTCAGCCGTTCTGCGGGGCGCCGGTCAGGGCGCTCTTGGCCTTCCACTGGTCCCAGGACAGGTTCCACTGGCCGTAGCCGTTGCCGATCTCCGCCTGGCCCTTGGAGCCCGAGCCGGTGACCTCGACCAGGTCGCCGATCTGGGACTCCCCGAAGAGCACCTTGGCGTCGGCGTCGCTCATCCCCACGCAGCCGGAACTGGCGTTGGCCCGCCCGAAGTTGCCGGCGTTCCAGGGGGCGGCGTGGATGTACATGCCCGACCAGGTCACGCGCATCGAGTAGTCGACCATCTTGTCGTAGGCGTTGTCCAGGCCCACCGTCTGGGAGTCCATCCGGATGGTGCCCTCCTTGGTCATCAGTACCATCTTCCCCGACCAGGAGGCCTTCTTGCCGCCGGGCGTGCCGGCCGAGACCGGGATCGTCCGCAGCGTCCTGCCGTCCTCGGTCACCGTCATCTTCTTGGTGTCGAGGTCCACCGTCAGCCGGCGGTCCTTGCCTATCTTGAACTCGGTGTTGTAGTCGCGGACGAAGTAGCCGCTGCCGGAGTCGACCCCGTTGAGGTCCATCTGCACCTTCACCTCGGTGCCCGACTTCCAGTACTCCTTGGGCCGCCAGTCCACCCGGTCGTTGCCGGTGTGGTCCTTGAACCAGCCCCACGAGCCCTCGGTGTTGTTCGAGGTGGTGACCTTGAGCTGCTTCTCGACCGCGGCCTTGTTCTTCACCGGGTTGTCGAAGACCAGCGAGATCGGCTGGGCGACGCCGACGATCCCGCCGATCGCCTTGCCCGGGACGATGGTGACCTTGTTCACCTTGTCCGCGGCCGTCGTCTTGAACTGCGCGTTCGCGCTCTGGCTCTCGGTGTTCTGCGCCTCGACCTTGTACTCCGTACCCGGCGCGGCGTTGCGCTCGGAGGTCCAGCTCTTGCCGTCGTCGGCTATCTTGCCCGCCAGCTCCCCGCCCTTGGTGTCGGTCACCTTGACCTGGGCGAGCTTGCCCTCGGCCAGCGAGACCTTCACCGGCTCGCCCGCCTTGACCTGGTCGCCCGCGAGGTTCACGGAGATGGCCATGGGCTTCTTGTCCGTCGCGCCCTTGCCGTCACCGCCCGAGTCGCCGGAGCCTCCCGAACCGCTCGAACAGGCGGTCAGTGCGGCGGCCAGGAGCGCCGCACCGACCGCCATGGCGGCATGACGGCTGCGTGCCCCGTGTACCTGGCGGTGCGGGTGTGCGGTACGGCGTGTGCGGCTCAACGAAATCCCCTCCGAAGTGATGACCGTTCGCAAAGAAGGATGCGGTTGCCCCGACTTTAGGTTGCGTCGGACGCCCGGAAATATCGGTCGGCGGGTTGTGACGGCGACCGCAGCAGAACGGTCATCGTCCGGTCACAATCACCGCTCGGCACGGTCACGGACCGCTGTGAGACTCCGGACCGTCCCCTTTCGAGAACCACGGGAAGGCCGAACAGCCGTGTGCGCACTGCTCCTCACCACCGCCCCGCAGGACCGGGCCCAGGACGACCACCGGCCGCCCGCCCTCACCCTGCGCGCCCTGACCGCCCGCCAGTACCTGGACTTCCTGGGCCGGCACCGCCAGGCCAGCTTCCTGCAGTACCCCTCGTGGGCCGGGGTCAAGGACCAGTGGCGCTCGGAATTCCTCGGCTGGCACCTGCCGTCGGGGGAGACCGTGGGCGGGGCGCTCGTTCTCTATCGCCAATTCCCCGGCACCCGCAAATACTTCGCCTACCTTCCCGAAGGCCCGGTCGTCGACTGGTCCGACCCGCACCTCGACCGCTGGCTCGACCCCCTCGTACGCCATCTGCGCGCCGCCGGCGCCTTCGCCGCCCGGATGGGCCCCGCCCCCGACTACCGCCGCTGGGACGCCGCCGACGTCAAGGCCGCCACCGCTGCGGGCCGCCGGATATCCGATGTCCTGGCCAGCCGGGTGGACCCGCTCGGCACCGCCGTCGCCGACCGGCTGCGCACCCGCGGCTGGCGGCGCTGCGGCGGTGAGTCCGACGGCGACGCCCAGCCCCGCCACGTCTTCCGCGTCCCGCTGACCGGCCGTACCCGCGACGACCTGTGGTCGGGGCTGAACCAGGAGTGGCGCCGCAATGTGCGCAAGGCCGCCAAGGAGGGCGTCGAGACCGTCCTCGGCACCGCCGCGGACCTGCCCGAGTTCCACCGGCTGCTGTGCCTCACCGAGGAGCGCGACGGCTTCCGGCTCGGCCGCTCGCTCGGCTACTACCAGCAGCAGTACGAGGCCCTCAACGCCGAGGAACCCGGCCGGATGCGGCTCTACCTGGCCCGGCACCGCGGCGAGATCCTCGCCGCCCACACCATGGTCGTGGCCGGCGCCCGGGTCTGGTACCAGACCGGCGCCTCCGCCGACCACCGCCGCGAGGTCCGCCCCAGCAACGCCCTGCAGTGGCGCATGCTGCGGGACGCGCACGCCCTCGGGGCGGACGAGTACGACATGCGCGGGGTACCCTCCACACTCGACCCGGCCGAACGCGCATTCGGGCTGCTGCGCTGGAAGCTCGGCACCGGCGGCCAGGTCGTGGAAACGCTCGGAGAGTGGGAGACCCCGATGGACGGCTACGCCAACACCGCGCTCTACAAGGCCTTCCAGGCCTACCTGGCCCGCCGGTGACGGCCACCGCCCCAGCCGCCGGCGCCGCCACCGCCCCCGGCGCGGCCACCGGGACCGCGGCCACCGGCACCGAGAGCACCGGCACCGCGGCCACCACCGGCACCGGGCCGGATGCCCGGCCCCCCGCCGCCACTGACGGGCCCGCCCCGGCCAAGACCTCCGTCCTGCGCAGCGGCGCGCTCATGGCCGCCGGCTCGATCGTCTCCCGGGCCACCGGATTCGTCCGCTCCGCCGTCGTCGTCGCCGCCCTCGGCACCGGGCTTCTCGGCGACGGCTACGCGGTCGCGAACACCGTCCCGAACATCCTCTACATGCTGCTCGTCGGCGGCGCCCTCAACGCCGTCTTCGTGCCCGAGCTGGTCCGCGCCGCCAAGGAGCACCGGGACGGCGGCGCCGCCTACACCGACCGGCTGCTGACCGCCTGCACGGCCCTGCTCGTGCTGCTCACCGCCGCCGCCGTGCTGGCCGCACCGCTGATCGTGGCCGCGTACACCCCGTACACCGGCAGCCAGGCGAGCACCACCGTGGCCCTGGCCCGCTACTGCCTGCCGCAGATCCTCTTCTACGGCCTGTTCACCCTGCTCGGCCAGGTGCTGAACGCCCGCGGCCGGTTCGGCGCGATGATGTGGACCCCGGTCCTGAACAACCTCGTCATCATCGGCGTCTTCGGCCTGTTCCTGTACCTCTCGCACCACGGCGGAGACGGCCTGACCGCCGGCGAGACCCGGCTGCTCGGCCTCGGCACCACCGCCGGCATCGTCGTCCAGGCCCTCGCCCTCGCCCCGTCGCTGCGCGCCGCCGGCTTCCGCTGGCGCCCCCGCTTCGACTGGCGCGGCCAGGGCCTGGCCCGGCCGCTGCGCAACGCGGGCTGGACGGTCCTGCTCGTGTTCACCAACCAGATCGGCTACTGGGTCGTCACCCGGCTGTCCACCACCGCCGGCGGCCACGCCGTGGACGCCGGCCTCGCGGGCGGCGCCGGATACACCGCCTACAGCAACGCCTACCAGCTGTGGATCGTCCCCCAGGGCATCATCACCGTCTCCCTGGTGACCGCCCTGATGCCCCGGATGAGCGCCGCCGCCACCGACGGCGACCTCACCGCGGTCCGCCGGGACGTGTCCTACGCGCTGCGCTCCAGCGCCGCCCTCGTCGTCCCGGCCGCCGCGCTCTTCGCCGCCCTCGCCCCCTGGGTGATGGGCAGCGTCTTCGGCTACGGGCGCACCGGCGCGGCCGACATCGAGGTCATGGCCGGCATGCTCGTGGCCTTCGCCCCCGGTCTGATCGCCTTCTCCGGCCAGTACGTCCTCTCCCGCGGCTTCTACGCCCTGTCCGACACCCGGACCCCGTTCTTCCTCAACCTGGTCATCGCCGGGCTCAACGCCGGCCTCTCTGCCGCCGCCTACCTGCTGCTGCCCCCGCGCTGGGCCGTCACCGGCATGGCCGCGGCCACCACCGTCGCCTTCGCCGCGGGCGCCGCGCTCACCGCGTACACCCTCGGCCGGCGGCTCGGCGGCGGACGCGTGCTGCGCTCCGCCGCCCTCGGCGTCCACCTGCGGCTGCTGCTCGCCTGCCTGCCGGCCGGCGCCGCCGCCCACGCCGTGGCCCGGGCCGCCGAACCCGCCGGGGACATTGCGGCCACCACGGCGGGAACCGCGGCCCTCGCCCTGATCGTCGTACTTCTCGCCCGGCCCCTGAGGCTGAGCGAGATCACCGACCTGCTCGACTCCCTGCGCCGCCGCCGTGCCCGGCAGTAGCCGCCGCTGCCCGACCGGCGCAGGAGGCGCACGAACCACCTGGGAACACTGACCCGATGCCACGCGTACTGCTGATCGAGGACGACCCCTCCGTACGGGAAGGGGTGAGCCTCGGCCTGCGCCGCCGCGGCCACGACGTGACCGCGGCCGAGACCGGCGAGGAGGGCCTGGAACTGCTCGCCGGCCTTCGCCCCGAACTGGTGCTGCTCGACCTCATGCTGCCCGGCATCAACGGCGTACAGGTCTGCCGGCGCATCCGCGAGACCAGCCAGGTCCCCATCATCATGCTCACCGCGCGCGGCGACGACTTCGACATCGTGGTGGGCCTGGAGGCCGGCGCCGACGACTACATCGTCAAACCCGCCCGCACCGAGGTCATCGAGGCCCGGATCAAGGCCGTGCTGCGCCGGCTCGGCGACACCGGAGGCAAACCGGGGGTGGAGTTCCACGGCGAGCTCGCCATAGACCGGGCCGGCCTGACCGTCGCGCGGAACGGCGAGCGGATCCCGCTCGCCCCCAGCGAGATCAAGCTGCTGCTGCACCTGTCGGCCTCGCCCGAGCAGGTCTTCAGCCGCCAGCAGCTCCTGGAGTACGTCTGGGAGCACAGCTACCACGCCGACGCCCGGCTGGTGGACGCGTGCGTACGCCGGCTGCGCCACAAGATCGAGGACCCGGCCCGCAGCCCCCGCTACATCCAGACCGTGCGCGGCTTCGGCTACCGCTTCGGCCCGCTGTGAGCCGGTGACGCCCGCCGTGCGACGGATCGCCCCGATGGGCCTGCGGACCCGCCTGATCGCCGCCTTCCTGCTGGTCGCCGCGATCAGCGCGGTCGGCACCGCCGCCCTGACCTACCGGCAGGCGCGCACCGCCGTCCTCACCCAGAGCCAGGACACGGCCGTCGCCAGCCTGCGCGAGCAGCTGAGCGAGTTCACCCTCCAACTGCCCGTCGACCAGCCGCAGCTCCAGCGCACCGTCTCCGAACTCGCCAAGCGCGGCAAGCCGCACGGCTGGACCGTCCACGGCGAGTACGGCAGCCTGCGCGCGAGCTCCGGCGGCGGGCCGGGCTCCCCGATGGTCACCGACGCCATGCGGGAGCAGTTCCGCGGCCGGCCGCACGGGGCCTTCCAACGGGTCACCGACCGCTCCGGCACCCCGTACGTCGTCGTCGGCATGCCCGCCGCCTTCCAGCACAACGGGCTCCGGCAGCCCACCGGCGCCGTCTTCTACGCCGTGATGCCGCTGGTCACCGAGCAGCAGACGGTCCGGCTGATGGTCGACGCCGCCCGCAACGGCGCCCTGCCCGGACTCGCCGTCGCCGTGGTGCCCGCCCTGCTCGCCGCGCGCAGCGTGCTCCGCCCCGTCCGCGACCTGCGCAAGGCCGCCCAGCGGCTGGGCCGCGGGCAGCTGGACACCCGGATCGAGGTCCGCGGGGCCGACGAACTCGCCGGGCTCGCCCGCACCTTCAACGAGACCGCCGGCGCCCTCCAGGCCTCCGTCGAGGAGCTCCGGCAGGCCGAGGCGCGGGCCCGCCGGTTCGCCGCCGACGTCTCGCACGAGCTGCGCACACCGCTCACGGGCATGCTCGCCGTCACCGAGGTGCTCGACGAGGACGCCGAACGCCTCGATGCGGACACCGCCCGCGCCCTGCGGCTGATCAGCGCCGAGACCGGCAAACTCGCCGTCCTCGTCGAGGACCTCATGGAGATCTCCCGCTTCGACGCCCGCGCCGCCGAGCTCAACCTCGACGAGGTGGACCTCGCCGAGGCCGTCGGCAAGACCCTCGAACGCCGGCACTGGGACGACGGGCGGGTGCTCACCGACCTGCCGCAGGGCGTGCGGGCCCGGCTCGACCCGCGCCGCTTCGACGTGGTGCTCGCCAACCTCGTCGGCAACGCCCTCAAGCACGGCGGCGCCCCCGTACGCGTCTCCGCGCGCACCGAGCCCCGGGCCGGCGGCGACCGGCTGACCGTACGGGTCGCCGACAGCGGCCCCGGCATCGCGCCCGAGGTGCTGCCGCACATCTTCGACCGCTTCTACAAGGCGGACGCCGCCCGCACCCGGTCCGCCGGATCGGGGCTCGGCCTCGCCATCACCAGGGAGAACGTCCACCTGCACGGCGGCACCGTCAGCGCGGCCAACGGCCCCGGCGGCGGGGCCGTGTTCACCGTGGAGATGCCGCTGGAGGCCGCCCTGCGGACCCTCCTGACGGACCACGGCGGGCAGCCGCTCCCGACCGCCGGGCCACGGGCGCTCCCGGAGGCCCGGGCATGACCCGTAACGCGCCATCGTCCGCCGTCCGCGGCGCTGTCCGCGGCCCCGTCCTCGCTCGGGTGCCCGCCCGCATCCGCGCTCGGGTCCCCGTCCGCGGCCTCGTCGGTGCCGCCGCCGTGCTCGGCTGCCTGCTGTCGGCCGCCGGCTGCGGCATCAAACCCACCGACGTGATCCAGAGCGGCCAGCCCGCCACCGTCACCGTGCTGACCCAGGAGGACCACGCCCAGGCGGTCTACTTCCTCGGGCCGTCCGGCGAACTCCTCCCGGTCATGTTCTACGACGTCGCGCCGCCCACGCCCACCGACGTGCTGAAGCGGCTGCTGCGCGGACCCGGCCCCGGCGAGCAGGCGGCCGGGTTGCGCACCGAGGTACCGGTGGCGAACATCACCGTGGGCGTCGGACCGGAGGTGGAGACCCTCGAACCGGGCGCGCGCCGGGCCCGGCTGCCCTTCCCGGTGCGCAAGCTGTCCGCGAACGCCCAGCGGCAGCTGGTGTGCACGATCGCCCGGGCGGAGCCGAGCGGCACCTCCGAGGTCGTCCTCGCCGGGCCGGACGGCGAACTCGACCCCGCCCGCTGCATGGTGGGGTGACCCCCGTCCCCTTGCGGCGTCCCCTTGCGGCCGGGGTCCACCACCGGCCACCGTGGCCCCATGGACCACGCCGCGGACGTCCCGGACGTCTTCGACCCCCGCATCCACGCCGCCGGCCTGCCGTACGAGCGCTACCGCGTGCTGCGCGACCGTTTCCCGGTCGCCTGGCAGCCCGAGCCGGAAGTCCTCGGCTGGCCCGCCGGACCCGGCTTCTGGGCCGTCACCCGGCACGCCGACGTGGTCCGGGTGCTGCGCGACCACCGCACGTACTCCTCGTACCTGGGTGCCACCCAGATCCGCGACCCCGACCCGGCCGATCTGCCGTTCATCCGGCGCACCATGCTCAACCAGGACCCCGCCCCGGGGCCGCGCGGCCCCGGGCAGGCCCCCACCGACCACGGCCGGCTGCGGCGGCTGGCCGCCCGCGCCTTCACCCCGGCCCGGGTCGACGCCTTCGCCGGGCGGGTCCGCGAGCGGGCCCGGACGCTGCTGGCCGCCGCCCGCGAGAGCGCCGAGGACGGCGCCGCCGACGTGGTGCGCACCGTCACCGACGAGTACGCCCTGCTGAACCTGACCGACCTGCTGGGCGTCCCGGAGGCCGACCGGGGCCTGCTGCTGGAGTGGACCGTACGGATCATCGGCTACCAGGACCCCGAGGACGCCCCCGAACCGGTCCTCGGCCCCGACGGAAAACCGCAGAACCCGCGCTCCCCGGCCCTGCTGGGCGAGATGTTCGGGTACGCGCGCGAGCTGGCCGAGGCCAAGCGGCGGCGCCCCGGGGACGACCTGATGACCGCACTGGCCCATGCCGGCCTGGACGACGCCGAGCTGGAGATGTTCTTCTTCCTGCTGACCGTCGCCGGCAACGACACCGTACGCAGCGCCGCCCCCGGCGGACTGCTCGCCCTCGCCCGCAACCCCGGCGCCTACCGGGAGTTCGCCGCCGGCCGGGTCCCGGTGGACCGCGCCGTGGAGGAACTCCTGCGCGTCCACCCGCCCGTCCTCAGCTTCCGCCGGACGGCCGCCGCCGACACCGAACTCGCCGGACAGCCGATCCGCGCCGGGGACAAGGTGGTGGTCTTCCACGCCGCCGCCAACCACGACGAGCGGGTCTTCGCCGAGCCCGAACGGCTCGACCTGGCCCGCACGCCCAATCCGCACGTCTCCTTCGGCGACGGCCCGCACGTCTGCCTCGGCGCCCACTTCGCCCGGCTCCAGCTGCGCGTCCTGCACGAGGAGTGGCGCGCCGCCATGCCCGCCCCGCAACTCACTGGCCCGCCCCGGGGCCTGGTGTCCAACTTCATCAACGGCGTCACACGGCTGCCGCTGCGGGTGTCCGGGCCGCGTCGGTGACATCGGCGACCAGCTCGGTCACGTCCGGCCCGTAGGCCTGGGAGTTGACCACCTTGAGCACCAGGGCGAACGCCCTGTCCTTGTACGTGCGGGCCAGGCGCTCGTGGTGCCGGGCCAGATAGCGGGCGCCGGCCTGGTTGCTCACCGCCGTCTGCCCGCAGAGCAGGAACACCGGGCGGGCGCCCTCCCGCGTGGTCAGCCGGGCCAGCAGGACGTACTCCACCGCGCCCTTGTCCCAACGGTACGTCTCCCCGTCCACTGTGATCGCCCCCCGCTCCGGGCCGGGGTCGGTGTCGATGTTGATGCGGACACCCGGCAGCATCGAGGCCAGATGGGCGGCCGTACGGGAGTTGGAGGAAGGACCGCCGACACAGAACTCGGCGCGCTCGCCGAAGCCCTGGCGGGCGCCGTCGTGGGTCACGATCTGCACGGTGGCCCCGCAGTCCTTGATCAGCGCGGAGACCTCCAGCAGCGCGAACGCGTCGTTGCGGTGCACCGACCGGTCGGAGTCGCCCATGTGCCGGCCCACCACGAACAGGCAGTCCGAGCCGGTCGGCAGCCCGAAGAAGGCCTGCTTTCGGCGGAGTCTGCGGCGCCACAGATACGTCCGGCCGAACCAGCCGAAGCCGCCGCTGACGGCGGTGGCTATCACCCCGAGCACGATGTTGCGCACGTCGTCGTTCATGCGGCGGATCGTATCGGCGACGACGCGCCGCTGACGCGGGCCGTGCGGTGAAGTTACAGTGCCGCTTCCAGGCCCCGTGCAGGCCCTCGACCGGAGGTACGGATGCGTCGTCCCGCCGCACGTCAGTTAGCGCTCGTCGCCCTCGCCGGGGCGCTCGTCTCCACCGGAGCCGCCGCCCCGCCCCCGGCCGCCGGCACCCCCGCCAAGGTCCCGGTCGCCGCCGGCTACGGAGGGGCCGTCGCCAGCGTCGACGCCGACGCCTCCGCGGCGGGCATCGCCGTACTGCGCTCCGGCGGCAACGCCGTGGACGCCGCCGTCGCCACCGCCGCCGCGCTCGGCGTCACCGAGCCGTACTCGGCCGGCATCGGCGGCGGCGGATACTTCGTCTACTACGACGCGGCCACCCGCCGGGTGCACACCGTCGACGGCCGCGAGACCGCGCCCGCCTCCGCCACCGAGACCCTCTTCCAGGAGAACGGCGTCCCCATCCCGTTCGCCGAGGGCATGACCAGCGGCCGGTCCGTCGGCGTCCCCGGTACGCCGGCCACCTGGCGGACCGCCCTCGACGCGTGGGGGTCGCGGCCGCTGGACAAGCTGCTGAAGCCCGCCGTGAAGCTCGCCCGGGACGGCTTCACCGTGGACGCCACCTTCCGCGCCCAGACCGAGGCCAACCAGGCCCGGTTCAAGGACTTCCCGGACACCGCGAAGCTGTTCCTGCCCGGCGGGCAGCTCCCGGTCGTCGGCTCCACCTTCAAGAACCCCGACCTGGCGGCCACGTACGCCGAGATCGCCCGCAAGGGCACCGGCGCCATGTACCGGGGGCCGATCGCCGACGACATCGTGAACACGGTCCGCAAGCCCCCGGTGGACCCCGCCGCCACCCGGGTGGTGCGGTCCGGCGACCTGACCGCCGCCGACCTGGGCGCGTACCGCACCAAGCGGCAGCAGCCCACACAGATCCGCTACCGCGGCCTGGACGTCTTCAGCATGGCCCCGTCCTCCTCCGGCGGCACCACCGTCGGCGAGGCGCTCAACATCCTGGAGGGCGCGGACCTCGGCAAGCTGTCCGAGGCCCAGTACCTGCACCGCTTCATCGAGGCCTCCCGGATCTCCTTCGCCGACCGCGGCCGCTGGGTCGGCGACCCGGCCGCCGTGGACGTGCCCACCCGGCAGCTGCTCTCCCAGCGCTTCGCCGACAGCCGCGCCTGCCTGATCTCCCCGGACCGGGCCCTGACCAGCCCGGTCGCCCCCGGTGACCCGCGCGACCCGGCTCCCTGCGCCACCACCGGCAAGGCGGCGCCCACTACGTACGAGGGGGAGAACACCACCCACCTCACGGTCGCCGACCGCTGGGGCAACGTCGTGTCGTACACCCTGACCATCGAGTCCACCGGCGGCAGCGCCATCACCGTGCCCGGCCGCGGCTTCCTGCTCAACAACGAGCTGACGGACTTCTCCTTCGCGCCGGCGGCCCCCGGTGTCCCGGACCCGAACCTGCCCGGTCCCGGCAAGCGGCCGCGGTCGTCGATGTCGCCGACGATCGTGCTGCAGGACGGCCGCCCGCTGCTCGCGGTCGGCTCGCCCGGCGGAGCCACCATCATCACCACCGTGCTCCAGACCCTGACCGGGCATCTCGACCGGGGGCTGCCGCTGGTCGAGGCGATCGCCGCGCCGCGGGCCAGCCAGCGCAACCAGACCACCACCGAGCTGGAACCGGGGCTGTGGAACAGCCCGCTGCGCGCCGAGCTGGAGGCCCTCGGCCAGGGCTTCCGGCAGAACCCCGAGATCGGCGCCGCCACCGGGGTCCAGCGGCTCCCGGACGGCCGCTGGCTGGCCGCGGCGGAGAAGACCCGCAGGGGAGGCGGCTCGGCGATGGTCGTCCACCCGCACGGCAGGCCGTAGGGCCAGGTCGTAGGGCCGAGCCGTAGGGCCCGTTCGGCCTAGAGAGCGGTGAGGACCCGTGGGCCGTCGGCGGTGACCGCGACCGTGTGCTCGGCGTGCGCGGCGCGGCTGCCGTCGGTGGTCCGCAGGGTCCAGCCGTCGGGGTCGGTGCGGTAGTCGTCCGTGCCGCCCGCGATCAGCATCGGCTCGATCGCCAGCACCATGCCGGGGCGCAGCAGCATGCCGCGCCCCGGCCGGCCCTCGTTGGGCACGTCCGGGCCCTCGTGCATGCTGCGGCCCACCCCGTGGCCGCCGTAGCCCTCCATGACGCCGTACCCCGCCGCGCGGACGACCGAGCCGACGGCGTGGGCGATGTCCCCGATCCGCCGGCCCGGCCGGGCCTGCTCGATGCCGGCCGCGAGCGCGGCCTCGGCCGCCCCGATGAGCCGGAGGTCGGCGGGCCGGGCCCGGCCGACGGTGAAGCTGACGGCCGCGTCCCCGACCCAGCCGCCGAGCCGGGCCCCGCAGTCGATGCTGACCAGGTCGCCGTCGCGCAAGCAGTAGTCGCCGGGGATGCCGTGCACGATCGCGTCGTTGACGGAGGCGCACACGACGGCGGGGAAGGGCACCGGGGCGAAGTGCGGGCGGTACCCCAGGAACGGCGAGGTCGCCCCCGCCTCGCGCAGCACGGCCCGGGCCGTGCCGTCCAGCTCGCGCAGCGAGCTGCCGACCCGCGCCTCCTTCCGTACGGCCGCCAGGGCGCGGGCGACCACCCGGCCTGCCTCACGCATCGCGTCGATCTCGTCAGTCGTCTTGAGTTCCACCATGCCAATAACTATACCGGTATAAGAATCACGGTAAAGAAATGGGGGTGCGGGGTAGGATCCAGGCATGGTCCGTACCCCCCTGACCCCCGAGGAGCGCGAGCGCGGCGAGCGCCTGGGCGCGCTGCTCCGCGAGGCGCGCGGCGGCCGCAGCATGGTCGACGTGGCCGCGGCCGCCGGGCTCTCCGCCGAGACCCTCCGCAAGATCGAGACCGGCCGGGCGCCGACACCCGCCTTCTTCACCGTCGCCGCCCTCGCCCAGGCCCTGGGCCTGTCGATGGACGACCTCCTGCGGCGCTGCGTGCTCGCACCCGCGCTCTGACGTCCGCCGCCGGGACGGCCCCCGGGGCCGAACGGCGCAATCGGTGGTGGACGTGCCGGGTTCCGGGGCACAGCTGAAGGCGTGTCAGCACGGAACGCATCCCAGCGACTCGGTTTCGGTCTCCTCGGCGCGCTCCTGGCGGGCGGCCTGCTGCTCGCCGCCTGCGTGGCCCCCGACGGCCGCTCCCGCGACCGGTGCGGGGCGGGGGACCGGCTGTCGGGTCCCGGCGGGCACGGCGGACATCCTGAATGCGGCCTGGGACGGGGTCACCCGCGCGGGCTAGGGTTGCGGCCATGAGTCTTGAGCAGCTCGGCGCCAGCAGATACGTCAGCCTCACCACCTACCGCAAGGACGGCACGCCGGTGGCCACCCCGGTGTGGGTCGCGGCGGAGGGCGGCGAGCTCTTCGTCTGGACCCGCACCGACAGCTGGAAGGTCAAGCGGATCCGCAACAACGGGCGGGTCACGCTGTCCCCCTGCGACGTGCGCGGCCGCGTACCGGCCGGGGCGCCCGTGGTGGAGGGCGAGGCCCGGCTGCTGGACGAGCAGGGGCTGGGGCGGGTGCGCCGGCTGATGGCGCGCAAGTACACCTGGCAGTTCTGGGCCACCGACATCCCCGGCATGATCGTCCGGCGCGGCAAGCGGCCGCACACCGCGATCGCCGTCAAGCTTTGAGACTCCCGTAGTCCGCCCGTAACACGGGTGGTATGCAATGCCGTGCATGCAGACGGCGATGAGTGAACTGGCCTCGTACATCCGCGGATTGACGGCGCTGCTCGATCCCGGCGCCGGATGGTACGGCGAATTCCTGCGACGTGATCCCGACGGTGTGCGGGCCTGTCTGGACGGTTCCGCGCTGCCGCCCTGGGACGTCCTGGAGTCGCTGCTCCAGGACCTGGCGGAGGTGCGCGGGCCGGACGCGGCCGCGCAGCACACCCGGCGGGCGGCCGGTCTGCGCCGGGCGGCTGCCGCCGGCTACGACCGCCGCCCGGGCGGCGCGGAGGACCTGCG
>NZ_WTFF01000389.1 GCF_019400985.1 Streptomyces bambusae | reverse complement strand
CGGCTGCTCGGCGAGGTGGCCACCGCCAGCGCGCGGCGCGGCCAGCGGGTGCTCGGCCACCCCGAGTTCGACGCGCTGGCCGCCGTCGCCCGGCAGGTCGGGGCGGTCGGGATCCAGATCGCGCACAGCGGAGCGGTCGCGGGCGTGCTCCTCGACCCCGCGGCGCCCGGCCTGCGGCGCCGCGTGGACGGCTGTCTGCGCGCCCTGGACTCCCACGGCATCCCCGCCACCCGGATCTTCACGACCTTCGACCACCAAGGAGCTCCCGAATGGACCAGCACATCGCGGAGGCGATCGGCCGGCCGGACCTGATACGGCTCGACGACCGGCTCGTCTGTCTGCGCTTCGAGACGATGAAGGTGGTCTCCGCCCTCGCGGCGGTACGCCATCTGCTCGACACCGGGGCCGTACGGCGCGGGGACACCCTGCTGGACAGCTCCAGCGGCATCTACGCGTACGCCCTCGCACTGGCCTGTCACCGGCACGGCATGCGGTGCCACATCGTCGGCTCGACGACGGTGGACCGCACGCTGCGGACCCAACTCGCGGTGCTCGGGGCGACGCTGGAGCAGATGGAGCCGTGCAGCGACCTCAAGCTCGACCAGAAGCGGCGGGTGGAGCGGATCCACGAGATCCTCGCCGAGCACCCCGAGTACCACTGGATGCGGCAGTACCACGACGACATCCACTACCTCGGCTACCGCACCGTCGCCGACCGGATCCGGGCCGCGACCGGCGCGGACGGGCTCACCCTCGTCGGCGGGGTCGGTTCGGGAGCCTCCACCGGAGCACTGGCCCGCTACCTGCGCGCGGCCCCTGACGGGCGGTCGGCGGAGGGGCCGGCGACGGAGGGGCGGACGGCGGAGGGGCGGTCGGCGGAGGGGCGGTCGGCGGAGGGGCTGGGGGCCGACGGGCGGGCGGCGGCCGACGTCGAACTCGTCGGTGTCCAGCCGTACGGCAGCGTCACCTTCGGCTCCGAGCACGTCTCCGACCCCGAGATCATCATTGCCGGGATCGGCAGCTCCATCCCCTTCGGCAACGTCCGGCACGAGCTGTACGACACCCTGCACTGGATCTCGTTCGACGCGGCACTCGCCGGCAGCATCGACCTGCTGCGGCGGCACGCGGTCTTCGCGGGGCTCTCGGCCGGCGCCGCGTACCTCGCCGCCCGCCACGAGCGCGAGCGCACCCCGGGCCGGACGGTCCTCTTCATCGCCGCGGACACCGGGCACCGCTACGTCGACACCGTCCACGCCCGGCACCGGCAGGCGGCCCGGATCGCGGACCTCGCCCCGCACGAGGTGTCCGACCGGAGCGAACTGGCCCTCCCCTGGTCGCGGCTGCGCTGGCAGCGGGCACCGGCCCCGGCCCCCGCCGCGACCACGTCGCCGTAGCCACCCCGGGTCCCTGCCTCCCCCCTCGGGGGAGGCAGGGACAGCCCTGGGGCCCGTCATCCGCCGGCGGCGTCCTCCGCCTCCCAGCGCAGCAGGTCGCCCGGCTGGCACTCGAGCACCTCGCAGAGCGCGGCGAGCGTCGCGAAGCGCACTGCCTTGGCGCGGCCGTTCTTGAGTACGGCCAGGTTGGCGGGGGTGATCCCCACGCGGTCCGCGAGCTCGCCCACGGACATCTTCCGCCTGGCCAGCATCACGTCGATGTCGACGGCGATCGGCATCAGATCACCTCGTCCAACTCGGCCTGCATCCGCGTCGCTTCGACGTCGCGCGCGACGGCCTGGGCGAGCAGCATCCGCAGCACGAGCACGATGAGCGCGACGCCCAGGACGGCCACGCCGACCCCGCCCATGATGACGGTGACGCCCGGGTCCTCCCGCTGGCCCGGCGCGTTGAGGGCCGTGACCGCGAACCACAGGAAGGCAGCCGCCACGATCGCGCCGATCACGCCGTCCACGTACCGGAAGGCGGCGTGGGAGAACACGGTTCCGCGTCGCACCATCGTGACCAGCCGCCATACGCAGACCAGGGCGACCTGGGCCGACACCATGCCCAGGATCGTGATCACGCGCAGCGGGGTCAGCGGGAGCGACCCGTCCTCCGGGTCGCTCCCGCTGACCAACACCCACGTCATCAATGCCTGTACGAACACGGTGCCGGCGAGCACCACCACGAGCACGGCACGCAGCGCACCCACTGTCAGCTTTCCCATGACCCATCCCTCCATCGAATCGCGATGGAAATCTATCGATTTTCGATAGATGAAGCAAGGGGTCGGGTCATAGCCGTCCTGGTCCCGCCGAGCCCCGCCGAGCTCGTTGCCGGCTACCGCCCTCAGGCGGTGAGGCACGTCTCACCCCGTCGACGGTGCCGGGCCTTGCCTATGCAACTCGTTGCATAGGAGGATCGCGGTATGGCTCTTGAGCACGCGATCCTCGTGTCCCTGCTGGAGAAGCCGGGCTCGGGCTACGAGCTGGCCCGGCGCTTCGAGCGGTCCATCGGCTACTTCTGGACCGCCACCCACCAGCAGATCTACCGCGTCCTCAAGCGCATGGAGGGCGACGGCATGCTCGCCGTCCGCGAGGTGCCGCAGCAGGGCCGTCCGGACAAGAAGGAGTACTCCGTCGCCGCTCCCGGCCGCGCCGCCCTCTCCCAGTGGCTGCACGAGCCGGTCGAGCCCGAAAGCCTCCGGCACGACCTCGCCGTCAAGATCCGCGGCGCGGCCTTCGACGATCCGGCCGCGCTGGTCCGCGAGGTCGAGCGGCACCGGCAGGCGCACGCCGACCGGCTGGCGCACTACCTGGCCGGGCAGGTGCGCGACTTCACCGGACCCGAGGCTCCCGCGCCCCTCGACGCCGGCCAGGAACTGCAGCACGTCGTCCTGCGCGGCGGCATCGCCTACGAGCGGATGACGATCGCCTGGCTCGACGACGTCCTCGCCACCCTGCACCGGCTCGCCGAGCGGCCCCCACACGCACGCGGCTGACCGCGCCGCCGCCACCCCCTTCTTTCCACCGTCTCCTCGAAAACCCCTCGACCCCGGAAGGCGAGCCCCATGGCCGATCCCCTCCTGTTCAACCCGCGTACGTACGACCCGGCGCACTTCGACCCCGAGACCCGCAGGCTGCTGCGCGCCACCGTCGACTGGTTCGAGGCGCGGGGCAAGCGACAGCTGATCGAGGACTACCGCTCCCGTGCCTGGCTGGCGGACTTCCTCGCGTTCGCCGCCGAGGAGGGCCTCTTCGCCACCTTCCTCACCCCGGCCGCCGACGCCGCGCAGAAGGACCAGCGCTGGGACACCGCCCGGATCGCGGCCCTCAACGAGATCTTCGGCTTCTACGGGCTCGACTACTGGTACGCCTGGCAGGTGACCATCCTCGGTCTCGGCCCCGTCTGGCAGAGCGACAACGGCGCCGCCCGCAGCCGCGCGGCGCAACTCCTCTCCCAGGGCGAGGTGTTCGCCTTCGGCCTGTCCGAGAAGACCCACGGCGCCGACATCTACTCCACCGACATGCTGCTGGAGCCGGACGGCGACGGCGGCTTCCGCGCCGGCGGTTCCAAGTACTACATAGGCAACGGCAACGCCGCCGGGCTCGTCTCCGTCTTCGGCCGCCGTACGGACGTCGAGGGCCCGGACGGCTACGTCTTCTTCGCGGCGGACAGCCGCCACCCCGCCTACCACCTCGTGAAGAACGTCGTCGACTCCTCGAAGTACGTCAGCGAGTTCCGGCTCGTGGACTACCCGGTGGCCGCCGAGGACGTCCTGCACACCGGCCGCGCCGCCTTCGACGCCGCGCTCAACACGGTCAACGTCGGCAAGTTCAACCTCTGCACGGCCTCGATCGGCATCTGCGAGCACGCGATGTACGAGGCCGTGACCCACGCCCACAACCGCATCCTCTACGGGCGCCCGGTCACCGCCTTCGCGCACGTGCGCCGCGAGTTGGCGGACGCCTACGTCCGCCTCGTCGGGATGAAGCTGTTCAGCGACCGCGCCGTCGACTACTTCCGTTCGGCCGGTCCCGACGACCGCCGCTACCTCCTCTTCAACCCGATGACGAAGATGAAGGTGACCACGGAGGGCGAGAAGGTCATCGACCTGATGTGGGACGTCATCGCCGCCAAGGGGTTCGAGAAGGACAACTACTTCGCCCAGGCCGCGATCGAGATCCGGGGCCTGCCCAAGCTCGAAGGCACCGTCCACGTCAACCTCGCGCTGATCCTCAAGTTCATGCGCAACCACCTGCTGGAGCCGGTCGAGTACCCCGCCGTGCCGACCCGCCTGGACGCGGCCGACGACGACTTCCTCTTCCGCCAGGGGCCGGCCCGCGGCCTGGGCTCCGTACGCTTCCACGACTGGCGTCCCGCCTTCGACGCGTACGCGCACGTGCTCAACGTCGTGCGCTTCCGGGAGCAGGCCGACGCGCTCTGCGAGTTCGTCACCACCGCCGCGCCCGACGAGGAGCAGAGCCGCGACCTGGACCTGCTCCTCGCCGTCGGCCAGCTGTTCGCCCTCGTCGTGCACGGCCAGCTGATCCTGGAGCAGGCCCGCCTGACCGGCCTCGACGAGGACGTGCTGGACGAGCTGTTCGCCGTGCTGGTCCGTGACTTCTCCGCGCACGCCGTCGAGCTGCACGGCAAGGACTCCGCCACCGAGCAGCAGCAGGTCTGGGCGCTCGGCGCGGTACGGCGTCCCGTCGTCGACGAGGCCCGGTCGGCCCGCGTCTGGGAGCGGGTCGAGGCGCTGGCCGGGGCGTACGAGATGGCGCCGTAGCCCGAGCCGGGACCGGGGGCCGGGGCCGGCGCGGGATACGCGGCCGGCCCCGGCCCCCTGGCAGGGCCGCTCGGGGCTCAGCCGCACAGCTCCCGGGCCTGGCGGCCGACGCGGCGGGCCGCCCAGGCCAGGACGGCGGCGGAGCGGACGGCCAGCCACAGCGTGTCCGCGTCCGGGCCGGCGGACGGGTCGTACGCCGCGTGCCACAGGTAGGGCGCCACCACGAACGCCGCGGCCAGCACGGGAGCCAGCCGCCACAGCACGAACGGCACGGCCGCGTACCAGTCGAGGGACAGGGCCAGCAGGTCGTAGCGGGGCGCCCCCCGGTAGGCGCCCACCAAGGTGGTGCCGACCAGCGCGGGCCCCGCGAGCAGCAGCGCCGTGGCGTACGCGCCGAGCGGCCCCGAGGGCGGTCCGGACAGCAGGGCCGCGACCCAGCCGGCGCCGCCGGCGGCCCACAGGAACGCGACCGGTACCGCCAGGTGGGAGAGGGCCAGTACGCCGGGCGACAGCGGCAGCAGCAGGGCACGGCGCGGCCGGTCGGTGTCCTGGTAGGCCGGTTCGGCCAGCGCGACCGCCGCGAGGTACGGCGGGACGACGAGGAGCAGGCCCACGAACGCCGCCTTCAGGGGGCCGACCGCGCCGTGGCCCGGCTCCGCCAGCCAGTCGGCCACCACGCGGAACTGGGCGAACCCGGCGATCAGCGCCGCGCAGGCCAGCACCGGCCGCCAGGGGTGGCGCAGCAGGACGACGGCGTCCCGCCACAGCGGTACCGCCCACCGGGCGCTCGGCATCGGGAGCCGGGCCGTGCGCCGGCGCCGGCCGCCGGCCGACTGCAGGACGAGGGTCAGCGCGCGCAGGTCCAGCAGCGTCGCGCCCTGGGTGACCTCCCGCCCGGTGCGGGCACGGGCGAGGAGCGCGTCCGTCGGGACGGCCGCGACGGCCCTGACCGCGGCGCGCAGGGCTGCCGCAGCGCATGCGGCGAGGCACCCGAGTCCCGCTGCCCAGGCCAGGGGTGAGCCGTGTCTGGCCGCCGTGGCGACGGCCGCGCCGGCCCAGCCCCAGGGGCCGGACCAGGCCGCGACCCCGGTGACGGCGGGCACCGAGGTTCCGCAGGCGAGCACGGTCGCGCCGGCGGCCGCCAGAGCGCCGCCGAGCAGCCGGATCCGGCCCGCCACGGCGGGGCGGGCCACGGCCACTGGCCCCCCTCCGGACCCCCGGCCGGGCAATGGCCCGCGGGCGGCGAGGCACGACGGGGGCACACCCTGCCTCCACTCCCCCCACGCCACGCGGGCGTGTGGCCAGGCCCGGGGCGCCGCGGGACGCGGCCCGACCCCTGCCCCCGGCCCGGCCGCCGCGCATTCGCAC
>NZ_WTFF01000388.1 GCF_019400985.1 Streptomyces bambusae | reverse complement strand
TCTGCGGCGTCAGATGTGTATAAGGAACAGCCCGCGCGCCGTACCGATTTCTTCCACCGCACGCACCAGATCGCGACCGTCCATGGCGATCACCCTGCCATCGGGCCCCGGCCGAGCGGGCTCCGTTCAACTGCCGTTCACCCGTAAATGGATCACACCCGACCGGCCACGACGCCTCTGGTGCGGATGTCGATCACATGGCATGGTCCCCTGTGAGCCGCCGCGCACCACCCCTCGCGCGGTGCCAACCTACGCATGTCCGACCGTAACGACCCGTAACACCGCACACCCCGTACTCGTACCGGAACCCGTACAGGTGCCCGTACGCGTACACGCAAGCCGCACACCGCACACCGCCGCACACCAAGCGCGCGCCGCAGACGGACCCCGGGAGCCCGCCCATGACCTCAGCCACTTCGCCGGAACCCCTCTGGACGCCGGGCCCCGACCGGATCGCGGCCGCCGCGGTCACCCGCTTCCAGGCCTGGGCCGCCGAGCGGTACGGCGCCCCGGCCGACGGTGGCTACCCGGCCCTGCACCGCTGGTCCGTCGACGAGCTCGACACCTTCTGGCGGGCCGTCGCCGACTGGTTCGACGTCCGCTTCACCACCCCCTACGAGCAGGTCCTCGGCGACCGCTCGATGCCCGGAGCCGAGTGGTTCCGCGGAGCCACCCTCAACTACGCCGAGCACGCCCTGCGCGCCGGCGAGGACCCGGCGCGGGCCGGCGAGGCCGCCCTGCTCCACGTCGACGAGACCCACGAGGCCGTCCCCGTCACCTGGGCCGAGCTCCGCCGCCAGGTCGGCTCGCTCGCCGCCGAGCTGCGCGCCCTCGGCGTCCGCCCCGGCGACCGGGTCAGCGGCTACCTGCCCAACATCCCCGAGGCCGTCGTCGCGCTCCTCGCCACGGCCGCCGTCGGCGGCGTGTGGACCTCCTGCGCCCCCGACTTCGGCGCCCGCAGCGTCCTCGACCGCTTCCAGCAGGTCGAGCCCGTCGTCCTGTTCACCGTCGACGGCTACCGCTACGGCGGCAAGCAGCACGACCGCCGCGACGCTGTCGCCGAGCTGCGCCGCGATCTGCCGTCCCTGCGCGCCGTCGTCCACATCCCGCTGCTCGGCACGCCCGCACCCGAGGGCGCCCTGGAGTGGTCCGCCCTGACCGCCGGCGACACCGCGCCCGTCTTCGAGCCGGTCCCCTTCGACCACCCGCTGTGGGTCCTGTACTCCTCCGGTACGACCGGCCTGCCCAAGGCCATCGTGCAGTCCCAGGGCGGCATCCTCCTGGAGCACCTCAAGCAGCTCGGCCTGCACTGCGACCTCGGGCCGGAGGACCGCTTCTTCTGGTACACCTCCATCGGCTGGATGATGTGGAACTTCCTCGTCTCCGGCCTGCTCACCGGCACCACCGTCGTCCTCTACGACGGCAGCCCCGGCTACCCCGACACCGGCGCCCAGTGGCGGATCGCCGAGCGCACCCGGGCCACCCTGTACGGCACCTCCGCCGCCTACGTCATGGCCTGCCGGAAGGCCGAGGTGCACCCCTCGCGCGACTTCGACCTCTCCGCCGTGAAGTGCGTCGCCACCACCGGCTCGCCCCTGCCGCCCGACGGCTTCCGCTGGCTGCACGACGAGGTCGCCGAGGACCTGTGGATCGCCTCCGTCAGCGGCGGCACGGACGTCTGCAGCTGCTTCGCGGGCGCCGTGCCCACCCTGCCCGTCCACATCGGCGAGCTCCAGGCCGCCTGCCTGGGTACGGACCTGCAGTCCTGGGACCCCTCGGGCAAGCCGCTCGTCGGCGAGGTCGGCGAGCTCGTCGTCGCCAACCCGATGCCGTCCATGCCGATCCGCTTCTGGAACGACCCCGACGGCAGCCGATACCGCGACAGCTACTTCGACATGTTCCCCGGCGTCTGGCGGCACGGGGACTGGATCACGATCACCGACCACGGGTCCGTCGTCATCCACGGCCGCTCCGACTCCACCCTCAACCGCCAGGGCGTCCGGATGGGGTCGGCCGACATCTACGAGGCCGTCGAGCGCCTCCCGGAGATCAAGGAGTCCCTGGTCATCGGCCTGGAGGAGGCCGACGGCGGCTACTGGATGCCGCTGTTCGTCCAGCTCGCCCCCGGCGCCACCCTCGACGACGAGCTGCGCGAGAAGATCAAGCGCACCATCCGAGCGGAGCTCTCCCCGCGGCACGTCCCCGACGAGGTCATCGAGGTCCCCGCCGTCCCCCACACGCTCACCGGCAAGCGCATCGAGGTCCCGGTCAAGCGGCTGCTCCAGGGCACCCCGCTGGCCAAGGCCGTGAACCCGGGCTCGGTGGACAACCTCGACCTGCTGCACTTCTACGAGGAGCTGGCCCGCACCCGCCGCGAAGGGTGACTGTCAGTGGCGATGGTTACGCTGAGTGAGCATTGATCGATGCCCACCCAGGGGGAGCCATGCCGAAGCACCACACCCGCGCATCCGACACCCGCGCATCCGACACCACCGCACCCGACGCCACCGCATCCGACATCACCACACCCGGCACCACCGAGGCCCGCCGCAGCCTCCGCCGCGAAGTCCCGAGCACCGTCGCCCTCGTCGCCGACGCCCGGGACTTCGCGGCGATGCGCGGGTACCGCTCCTTCACCTTCGACGACCACCAGGACTACCTCCGCCAGGTCGACGCACTGCTGAAATCCCTCGCCGCCCAGGGCATCCACACCACGGTCACCCTCTTCGACCCCGATGCCTACGCCGCATTCTGCGCCGACCACGGCCTGGACCCGGACACCCCCACCGCCCGCACCCGCTTCACCGCCGGGCTCGGCGGCAGCAGCGCCGGCCTGCCCTACACCGGCCAGCCCATCGAGGAGCTCGTTCCCCTCCTCGTCGACGAGTCGGTCCGCCAGGCCACCTGGGAGTACGCCACCATGCTCCTCGCCGGACTCGGGGCCTGCGCCGACTGCGGCGAGGACATCGGCCACGCCTCCTTCGAGCGGGCCGGCCACCTCCTCACCCGCCTCGTCGAGCGCGCCGGCCCCGGCCACCACCACATGGTGTGCAGCGTCCCCACCCCGGACGAGCAGCTCATCGCCGTCCTCCACGCCGAGGCGAGCGGCGAACCAGAGGACCCACCCCGGATCGAGGGCCGCGACGGCCTCGACTTCGTCACCGTCCTCGCCGCCGGCATCGCCCTCGGCGGACCCGGCGGACTGGTCCTGCGCACCACCGCCCCCGGCGCCAAGGACCGCGTCCACGGCTGGCGGCTGGCGGGCGGCAGGCTCGTCGCGCTCCCCGCGGCCTCCGTCTTCGACGCGTACTGCACCGACGCCGACACCGGAGAACCCGTCGCACCCGAACCAGGCGTGGACTACTGCCCGGGCTTCGAGGTGGACGACCCCGGCCCGCACCACTGACCGGACGGGGCACCGCCGGGCACGGGCCACCACCCGCCGCCCGACGGCAGAGGGGCCTCCGCCACCGGCGAAGGCCCCTCTCACCCCACACGCACACCCGCCGGCTACTCGCCGGACAGCACCGCCTGCGCGGCCACCCGCGCCTCGTCGGCGGAGTCCGCCGCGCGCGCGGCCGCGGCCGCCCGCTCGCACTGCGCCAGCGTGTACTTCGCCAGCGTCGCCCGCACGTAGGGGATCGACGCCGCACCCATCGACAAGGAGGTGACGCCCAGACCCGTCAGCACACAGGCCAGTAGCGGGTCGGAGGCCGCCTCGCCGCAGACACCGCAGCTCTTGCCCTCGGCCCGGGCGGCCTCCGCCGACATGGCGATCAGGTCCAGCAGCGCCGGCTGCCACGGGTCCTGCAGCCGGGAGACCGCACCCACCTGACGGTCCGCGGCGAAGGCGTACTGGGCCAGGTCGTTCGTGCCCAGCGACAGGAACTCGACCTCCTGGAGGATCGAGCGCGCCCGCAGCGCGGCGGAGGGGATCTCCACCATCGCGCCGAACTTCGCCCGCAGCCCGGCCTCCCGGCAGGCGTCGGCGAACGCCCGCGCGTCCTGGCGGTCGGCCACCATCGGCGCCATGACCTCCAGGTACACCGGAAGCCCCTCGGCGGCCTTGGCCAGTGCTGTCAGCTGCGTCCGCAGCACCTCCGGGTGGTCCAGCAGGGTGCGCAGGCCCCGTACGCCGAGCGCCGGGTTCGGCTCGTCGGCCGGGGTCAGGAAGTCCAGCGGCTTGTCCGCGCCCGCATCGAGCACCCGCACGACGACCCGGCCCTCGGGAAAGGCCTCCAGCACCTTGCGGTAGGACTCGGTCTGCTTGTCCTCTGACGGCGCCTTCCGGCTGTCGTCCAGGAACAGGAACTCGGTGCGGAACAGGCCCACGCCCTCCGCCCCCGCCTCGACCGCGGCGGCCACGTCCCCCGGACCGCCGACGTTGGCCAGCAGCGGCACCTTGTGCCCGTCGGAGGTGGCCCCCGGACCGGACGACGCGGCAAGGGCGGCCTTGCGCTCGGCGGCCGCGGTCTCCAGCTCCGCCCGCTTCTCCGGCGTCGGCTCCACGAAGATCTCACCGGTGGACCCGTCCACGGCGACGACCGTGCCCTCCGGCAGCTCCTTCGCACCCGGCAGCGCCACCACGGCCGGCACCCCGAGCGCCCGCGCGAGGATCGCGCTGTGGCTGGTCGGGCCGCCCTCCTCGGTCACGAAGCCCAGCACGAGCGCCGGGTCCAGCAGCGCCGTGTCCGCCGGCGCCAGGTCCCGCGCGATCAGCACGTAGGGCTCGTCGCTGTCCGGCACACCCGGCATCGGGACGCCGAGCAGCCGGGCGACGATCCGGTTCCGCACGTCGTCCAGGTCGGCGACCCGGCCCGCCATGTACTCCCCGGCCCCAGCGAGCAGCTCGCGGTACGCCGCGAACGCGTCGTACACGGCGCGCTCCGCGGTGCTGCCGACCGCGACCCGACGGTCCACGTCGGCCATCAGCTCGGGGTCCTCAGCGATCATGGCCTGGGCCTCCAGCACGTGCTGGGCCTCGCCCCCGGCCAGCTGACCGCGTGCGATCAGGTCGGCCGACACCGCGCTGACGGCCTGGCGGGCGCGCCCCTGCTCACGCTCCGCCTCCTCCGCGGCGATCTGCTTGGCCGGCGGCTCCAGGACCGCCGTACCCATGTGCCGCACCTCGCCGATCGCCACGCCGTGACTCACGCCGACGCCTCGCAGCGTTGTCTCCATTTCACCCGTCTCCGATATGGCGGCGGACCCACCCGCCGCGATGGATGTACTGCTCGCCCGTGCGGGCGGACGCGTCACTGCCAGCCGAAGAGGACGTCGCCGGCCTTGACGTCGCCGTCCTCGATCACGCCGGCGAGGGAGTCCGCGGTTGCCTCCAGGGCCACGACGGGGCAGATCGGCGACTTGCCGGCCTCCTCGCACGCCAGCGGGTTCCAGCGGATGACGGCCTGGCCGCGGGTGACGGTGTCCCCCTTGTTCACGAGCAGCTCGAAGCCCTCGCCGTTGAGCTGGACGGTGTCGATGCCCAGGTGCGTCAGCACACCGTGGCCCTCGCCGTCGACGACGACGTACGCGTGCGGGTGGAGGGAGACGACCACACCGTCGACGGGGGACACCGCCTCCTGCGGCTCCCGCACAGGGTCGATCGCGGTGCCCGGACCCACCATCGCGCCCGAGAACACCGGATCGGGTACTGCCGCGAGTCCGATGGCGCGCCCGGCAAGTGGGGACATCACGCTGGTCATGGGGGCCTCCCAGGGGGGGTGGAGCTTCGTCGCGCCGCCGTCACTGTCTGTCGCGAACGGCGTACTCGGCAGAAGGATATGTCAGAGGATGTACGGGTTCGCCCGATGTCCGTCCCGACCCGGGCGGGCCCTTGGGCACGGAGACTAGTGGACTAGACCGGTGGACTAGACCATACGCCTGAATCGATTTGCTTGCGCCCCACGGCAGGTGTAACGTCGGGAGTCCTGCCCGACCAGACCACATGAATCACGTGTGAACACAGGTCGACAGGCAACCCAACTCCTCCAGTTGATCTCGATCTTCAGGTCGCCCCCGCATGTCTGCGGGCAGGTGGTCAGAGAGAAAGAAAAACACTGATAGAGTCGGAAACGCCGGAAGGGAAAAGCGCGAAAGCGCCGGAACCGGAAAGCGCCGAGGAAATCGGATCGGAAAAAGATCTGATAGAGTCGGAAACGCAAGAACGAAGGAAGCGCCCGGAGG
>NZ_WTFF01000387.1 GCF_019400985.1 Streptomyces bambusae | reverse complement strand
GTCACGGGCCGGCCGACCGGGCCCTCCGCGGGCCGGCCGACCGGGCCCTCCGCGGGCCGGGCTCTCCGCGGGCCGGGCATCGGCCGCGCCGCCTCAGGAGCGGCCGCCGCCCTCAGGGCCGCTCGCCGTCCTCAGGACCACTCCTCGTTCTCAGGACCACTCCTCGTCGTCCGGCCACTCCTCGTCCTCGGGCCACTCGTCGTCCGGCCTCTCGCAGGGGAGCGGTTCGGCCACCCAGCCGGCCGACAGGACCAGCTTCGAGGTTCGGTGCACGGCGAGGAACCCGAAGGGGCGGTGGAAGGAGACCTCGGCGCGCCGGACGCGGTACATGGGTCCCACCCCGCAGCCGGCGGCTACGCCGATGTCCGTGACTGCGGCGGCCTCGAAGCCCTCCGCGTGGAACCGGGCCATGGCCGACTGGCCGGCGGAGCCCACCGCCAGCGGTGTCCGGCTGATCCCGGGGAAGTGCCCGAACCCGGCGTCGGACGCGGTGGCCAGGCCGAACAGGCCCGCCTGCTCCAGCAGATCGTGTCGTCCGTCCACCGAGAAGGCGACGGTGTTCACGCGCAGCATCGGCTCCCGGTCGAGGGAGACGGCCGTACCGATCCTCAGGCCCGGCCCGGGGCTGCCCGCGGGGAGCGCCGAGGCGCCGGTGGACGGCACGGCACGGGTCACGGCGGCGATCCCGCCCCGCAGCACGTCCCCGGGCGCGGCGTCCGGCTCGCCCAGCACCAGGTGGACGTCCACGCCCCGGTCGCCGACCACGTCGAGCAGGGTGACCGGTCCCGACGGCGGCCGGGCGACCCGCACCCGGTCCAGCAGCGCCGTCACCCGGGTCAGCCCGGTGACGGTACGTCCGGCCCACGGTCCCTCGGGGATCTCCTCCGGGACCGCGTCGAACGGCCGGATCCAGCGCAGCCGCAGGGCCAGCGCCGAGGCGAGCACGAGCAGCGTCCCCCCGTCCACGGGGCTGGGCACCGACTCGATCAACCCGTCGGTACACCGTGCGGCCCAGGCGTCGAGGAGCGCCTGGTCGGCGGCGGGGTCCCCGGTGAGCTCGCCGCGGACGCCCTCCGGCAGTGCGGCGCTCCAGTCCGGTTCGAGCCCGAGACCGCGCCGAACCCACAGGCCCGTCGCCGTGTCCAGGCCGCCGACCGCCCCGAGCCCGCCGAGGAGTTCGCGGGCCGCCGCGGCCGCTTCCGCCGCGGGCAGGCCCAGCGCCTCCTCCAACTCCGCCCGGGCCGCTCCCTCCGCTCCGTGCGCCAGCAGGGCCAGCAGCGGCCAGACGCCGACCGCCGTGAACGCCGTACTCCGCTCGCCCGCGCCGGCCGCCACGGCGGCCCAGCGCTCGGTCAGCCGGTTGACCGCCCGTATCGTTCCGTTCCTCATGCGGGGGAGCGTACGGGGTGGAGCGCCACCGGGCCGGATCGTTTTCCGCGGCCCGGCGGCCACCACAAGCTATTGGTCTGGACCATCTCGGTCAAGGGGTGCGGCGTCAACGCGGCGGCTGGGCGGGGGCGGTGGCCCGGCCGGGGCGGTGGTCCGGCCGGCGTGCCGCGTCAGGTCTTCGAGCCCAGGGCCCACTGCCCGACGTCGTCGGCGAAGCCGCTGTTCATGGCGAACTGCACCGCTGCCGGCTCGGCGTCGCGCGGCACCTCGAAGGTGACGAACCCGAGCGCCGTGTCCTGCGGCCGGACCGTCACCAGGCCCGGGAACTCCGCCCCCGCCGCCGTCGCGCGCGGGGAGCCGGCGAAGCGCTGTCCCGTGGTGTCGAGGAGGTACGCGCCGTTCTGCGGCGAGTCCTTGTACACCGCGGTACCGGTGTTCTTCAGCCGGAACTGCACGGCGACCAGCCGCTCGTCCTGCTCCGGCACGTCTCCCGGGCCTTCGGCCGGCGCCGGGTCCACCACCTGCACCAAGGTCACGTCCAGTCGTTCCCCCGGCCCGTTCCCCTCCAGCGGGATGGTCTCCCCGGACGGCCCGGCGCCGGCCAGCGCGGGCACCACCAGGCCGAGCACCGCCAACGGCAGCCACAACCGACGCATCGCCGCGCCCATGGCCCACCTCCAGCCCCCGGACCCTTCCACCATCCCCCCGCCCGCCCCCTGCTGCCACCGCTGCAGGCACGACGGGCGGGTGGTGGCGTCCGAGTCCGTGCAGGGACCTCAGCCCGCAGGCGTCTCCCCGCTGCCGTACGGCCGGGTGATGATCTCCATGCCGTGGCCGGCCGGGTCCAGGAAGTACAGGCCCCGGCCGCCGTCGTGGTGGTTGATCTCACCCGGGTGCTTCAGATGGGGGTCGGCGAAGTACGTGATCCCGCGCGCCGTGATGCGCTCGAAGGCGGCGTCGAACTCCGCTTCGGAGACGAGGAACGCGTAGTGCTGGGTGGTGATGGCCTCGGCCGGTACGGTCGCGAAGTCCAGGGTGACGCCGTTGGCCGTGTCGACGGGGACGAACGGGCCCATCGGGGTCCCGACCTCGAGACCGAGGATGTGCGCCAGGAACTCGGCGGACTCCCGGTTGTCACGGGAGTGGATGATGGTGTGGTTGAGCTCTACAGACATGGGTGAATGCCTCCGAAAGGCATCTCACGACACCTCCATGCCTCACCCGGCCGGTGACCGGCACGCGATGTCGTCGGCATGATCATAGGCAGCCGCCGTTGTCCGCGTCGAGCCGTTTCCGGCCGGTGTTCCTCCGTCGCGCGACCGCTTCCGGAGCGGTCGTACGGCGGCCACCGCGGCCGAACGGGTGACGGATGGGGCCTTGTGTCCCGGTGGACGTGGAGATCCCCCCGGCGGATCGGGACGATGACGGGGACAACGACCCGCGCCCCGGGAGCCACCCGTGAAGTACGCCTTCTCCACGCTCGGCGTGCCGGGCCGGAGCGTGGCCGAGACCGCCGGCCTCGCCGCCGTGCACGGATTCGACGGCGTGGAGCTGCGCGCCCACCCCGAGGAGCCGCTCCACCCCGGCACCCGCTCGGCCGACCGCGCCGCGGCCGTACGGGCCTTCGACGCGGCGGGCGTCGCCGTCCTGTCCGTCGCGAGCTACGCCAAGGTGGCCGCGGAGGGCGAGGACGAGCCCGTCGTCGCCGAGCTGCTCTCCCTGATCGTCCTCGCCGCCGAGCTCGGCGCCCCGTACGTCCGGGTCTTCCCGGGCGCCGGCAACCTCCCGCCGGCCGATGCCGACTCCCGGGCGGTCCACCGGCTTTCCGCGGCCGCGCCGTTCGCCGAGCGCCACGGGGTCCGTGTCCTGCTGGAGACCCACGACTCGCACCGGACCGCGGCCGCCACCGGGCGGGTGCTGGACCGGGTCGGCCATCCGGCGGTCGGCGCGGTGTGGGACGTGCTGCACACCTGGCTGGGCGGTGAGACCCCGGCGGAGTCCCGGCGGGCCCTGGCCGGCCACTTGGGGTACGTCCAGGTCAAGGACGTGGCCTCCGGGCAGGACCTCACCCCGCTCGCGCTGGGCGCCGGGGTGCTGCCGCTCGCCGAGGTGGTCGCCGCGGCCCCGCCCGACGGCTGGCTGTGCTGGGAGTACGAGAAGCGCTGGTACCCGGCCGCGGCCGAACTGGACACCCTGCTCGGCGGGGGCCGCGAGTACCTGGCGGGCCTGGTGCGAGGGGCGGGCGACGGGCCGGAAGGGTCCGGCTGAGTGCGCTCCGGCCGACCGCGCTCCGGCCGACCGCGCTCGGCCGACCCCGCCGGGTCGGCCCCACCGCTGCTCGGGTCGGCCTCACCGCTCCGCGGCGGTGCGCCTGCCCTGCTCGACGGCGTTGCCGAAGGACCGGGCGCTCATCGCCATGGCCGGCACGTGCTCCCGCATGAGCCGCAGCCGGTGCGGAGCGTCGTGGAACTTCGGGTCGAGCTGGAACTCGGCGGCCAGGGAGAACCAGGTCACGGGGACGGCCCCGGCCTGGACCATGCGCTGCAGCGCCGTGTTGTGCGTCTCCGCCGTGAGGCCGGCGCAGGCGTCGGCCACCACGTGCACGCGGTAGCCCTCGCGCAGACCGCCGAGGACGGTCTGCAGGACGCAGCCCTCGGTGGAGATGCCGCCGATCACCAGGTTCTCCCGGGCCTCGGCGCGTACCGCCCGGGCGAAGGCCTCGTCGTGGAAGGCGTTGAAGTCCACGGGGCGTTCGACGACCGGCTGGTCCCCGAGGACGTCGAGCAGTTCGGGGTAGAGCGGGCCCGAGGGCTTGCTCGCCTCCCCGTTGGTCACGACCAGGCCGCTGCCGTACCACTTCGCCGTCTTGGCCAGCCCCACCGCGTTGTTGACGTGCTGTGCGAGGTCGTGGGAGCCGATGATGTTGGCGAAGCCGACCGCGTAGTCGACGAGGACGATCGTGGTGTTCGCCGGGCTGAGCGGCTCAGGTGCCATGCCGGGACTTCCTTCCGCGGACGAGCTTAGTGACCAGTTGGTCATTAGTGACTCTAGGCTTCGGCCCTCCTTAATGTCCACATGGTCACTAAAATTCGGGCAGGCCGGCATGCGTAGGCTTGGGGCCATGGACGCATCACGGGCCACGGGGGCTCTCGGGGAGGACCGCGGGCCCGCTCCGGCCAGGAAGCGCACGCGGGAACCCGAGGTGCGCCGGGCGGCCATCCTCGAAGCGGCGCGCGACGCCTTCGCGGAGCGCGGCTTCGCCAGGACGACCATCCGGGAGATCGCCCGCCGGGCCGGCGTGACCCACGGTCTGGTGATGCGCCACTTCGGTTCCAAGGAGCGGCTGTTCCTCGCGGCGGTGCCCAGCTCCCAGAACCTCATGGCCGAGGTGGCCGGCGATCCCGCATCGCTGCCCGCCCGGATCGCCCGCTCCTACGTCCGCCGCATGTCGAACAGCGGCGGCAACGATCCCTTCGTCGCCCTGATCCGATCGGTGGCCTCGGGGGAGGAGGCGGCCGAGCGGCTGCTGCGCGCCATGCAGGACGACAGCCTGGAGATGTACCGGCAGCTGGTCCCCGGCCCGGGCCTGGAAGCGCGGGTGAGCTCCGTCGGCGCCTACCTCATCGGCGTGACCTTCTCCCGCTACGTCGTCCGCAGCGGCCCCCTGGCCTCGATGTCCGACGAGGAGCTCGTCGACCACCTGGTCCCCAACCTGCGCGCCATCCTGCTCGGCTGAGCCACGCCGCACACCGCATATCGCCTGGGCCCCGGCGGACAACCCCGTTTAGTGTGAAGCCGGTTCGGACGAAGATCACGTGGAGGAACGAGCACCATGCGCTATCTGCCCCTGGGCACCTCAGGCCTGACCGTCTCCGCCGTCGGCCTCGGCTGCAACAACTTCGGCGGCCGCCTCGACGCGCAGGCCACCCGCGCGGTCGTCGACGCCGCCCTCGACGCGGGCGTCACCCTCTTCGACACCGCCGACATCTACGGCGGCCGCGGCGGCTCCGAGAGCCACCTCGGCCAGGCCCTCAAGGGCCGCCGGGACGAGGTGGTCCTCGCCACCAAGTTCGGCTACGACGGCATGGACATGGGCTACGGCCCCGCCGCCGGCGCCCGGGGCGGCCGGGCCTACGTCCGGCGCGCCGTCGAGGCCTCGCTGCGCCGCCTGGACACCGACCACATCGACCTCTACCAGCTGCACAGCCCCGATCCCGCCACCCCGATCGCCGAGACCCTGGCCGCACTCACCGAGCTCGTCCAGGAAGGCAAGGTCCGCTACATCGGCCACTCCAACTTCAGCGGCTGGCAGCTCGCCGAGGCCGCGCACGTCGCCCGCGAGCTGGGCGCGGCGCCGTTCGTCTCGGCCCAGAACCACTGGTCGCTGCTGGAGCGCGAGGCCGAGAAGGAGCTCGTCCCGGCCGCCGTGCACTACGGCCTGGGCGTCCTGCCGTACTTCCCGCTCGCCAACGGCCTGCTGACCGGCAAGGTCCGCCGGGGCGCGCCGGTGCCGGCCGGCTCCCGCCTGGAGGGCCGCGACTCCTACCTCACCGAGGAGCGGCTCGACACCGTGGAGGCGCTGGCCGCCGTCGCCGACAAGCACGGCCGCAGCATGCTGGAGCTGGCCATCGGCTGGCTCTCCGGCCGGCCCGGCTGCGCCTCCGTGATCGCCGGCGCCACCTCCGCGGAGCAGGTACGGGCCAACGCGGCGGTCGCCGACCGCCCGCTCGACGCCGAGCTGCTCGCCGAGATCACCCAGGCGGTGCAGCCGGCGGAGGCGGCCGCATGACGGGCGGCGTGCTGCCGCGCCCGCTCGGCTGACCCCGCCCCGGGCCCGCCCGTACGCGTCGGGAC
>NZ_WTFF01000386.1 GCF_019400985.1 Streptomyces bambusae | reverse complement strand
CCGGTCTCGTGGGCTCGGAGATGGGTATAAGAGGCAGGGCCGGCACGCTGTCCGCGGTCGCGCTGCCGTCCGCGGTCGGGAGGCGGTCCGCGCTCGCGCCGCCGTCCGCGGCCGGGACGCGGTCCGGGGCAGCGGTTGTCGGGTCGTCGGTCGGGACGCGGTCCGCGGTCGCGCTGCTGTCCGGAGTCGGGACGTGGTCCGGGGTAGCGGTTGTCGGGTCGTTGGTCGGGGCATGGCCGTCGGTCGGGACGCGGTCCGCGGTCGCGCCGCTGTCCGAGGTCGGGACGCGGTCCGCGGTCGCGCTGCTGTCCGCGGTCGTGCCGCTGTCTGCGGTCGCGCCGCCGTCTCCGGTCGGGACGTGGTCCGGGGCAGGGGTCGTCGGGTCGTTGGTCGGGGCATGGTCCGCGGCCGGGACGCGGTCCGCGTTCGCGCCGCCGTCTGCGCCCGGGACGCCGTACTCGGCAGGCGTCGCCCGGTCGGCAGTCGTCGCCGGGTCGGCAGTCGGGGTCGCCGGGCCGGCGGGCGGGGGCGTCGAGGCGCAGGTCCCCCCGGGTGGGCGTGAGGCGCAGGTCGCCCCGGGTGGGCGTGAGGTGTGGGTCCCGCCGGGTGGGCGTGGGGTGCGGGCGTGCCACAGGCCGTGGGCGGCGATGGTCAGGAGTACGGCCGCCGAGGCCAGGCGGACCCAGGCCTCGACGGGGGTGACATGGGCGGCGACCCACGGTCCCACCGCCGTGGCCAGGGCCGCGTACCCGAGGTCCACCGCGGCGATGCCCGCGGCCGCCGCGGCGGCCACGCGCCGGCCCCGCATCGCCTCCTGGAGCAGCAGCACGCTCATCGCACCCATCGGCATCGCCACGCCCAGACCCGCGGCCGCGCCCGCCAGGGCGGGAGTCATCAGTTCCGTCATGCCCGGCAGCTTCGGACCGGGCGGTCGCGGGACGCGGCCGAATATCGGTCGGGACTGCGACAATCGCGGTATGGACCGCCTCGACAGGGAAATCCTCGGGATCCTCCAGCAGGATGCGCGGATCTCGTACCGCGATCTCGGGGTCCGGGTCGGCCTCAGTGCCAATGCCGCCGCCGACCGGGTCCGCAGGATGCGCCGCGACGGGGTGATCCGCGGGTTCACCACGCTCGTCGACCCGGCCGCCGACTCCGGGGGCGGACTGGTCGTCTTCATCGACGTCACGCTGCGGCTCGACACGACCAACGAGGAGTTCGAGCAGCAGGTCGCCAAGCTGCCGGGGATCACCGAGGTGGTGCACGTCACCGGCGAGCACGACTACCTCGTACGGGCCCGCGCCGCCGACCCGGCCGCGCTCGACATGCTGCTGCGCCGGCTGAAGCGGGATGCCGGGGTGGCCCAGTCGAGCACCCGTATCGCCCTCCGCGCCGCGACCCGCCCCCCGGGCCCCGCGTCCTGAACCGCCCGCCGGGACCTGGTGGCCCGGCTACAGCGCCGACTCCCAGGTCACCGCCGTCCCACGGTTCCCCCGGTTCCCCCGGTTCCCCGCCTCGGTCCGGCCGTCGTCCCGTACTGCCAGCCGTACCCGCGTCGCGTCCGCGTCCACCGTCACCTCGATCGAGGTGATCTCCGGCCGGCGGTGCGCCGCGGCCAGCGCCCCGCGCAGCACGGTCAGCAGCTCGCCCGCCACCGCGTCCGGGACCAGCGCGTCCACCGGGCCCGCGAACTGCACGGACGGCTGGAAGCCCAGCACCGCCGCGGCCCCGGCGGTCTCCCGCAGCACCCGGCCCCGGAAGGTCGTCGGTGCGTCGGTCGGCGGCTGCTGGAGGGCGAAGATGGCCGTGCGGACCTCCTGGATCGTGGAGTCGAGCTCGTCCACGGCGTGGCCGAGCTCCTCGCCCACGGTGTCCCCGGCCGGCGCGTTCGAGGACCGCCGCCGGGTGCTCTCCAGCATCATCTCGGTCGCGAACAGCCGCTGGACGACCAGGTCGTGCAGGTCCCGCGCGATCCGGTCGCGGTCCTCGTAGACCGCCAGCTGTTCCCGGTCGTGCTGGGCGTCCGCCAGTACCAGGGCGAGCGCGGCCTGGGAGGCGAACTGCGAGGCCAGCAGCCGGTCCACGGCGTCGTACGGCCTGCCGCCGCGGTGACGCGGCAGGGCCAGGGTGCCGATCAGCTGGCCCCCGCTCTGCAGCGGCAGCATCATGCTGGGCCCGAAGCGCTCGCGCACGTGGGTGGTCATCCGCGGATCGGTCGCCGAGTCCTCGATGAAGACCGGCTCCCCGCCCAGCAGTTGCTCCAGGACCGCGCTGCCCGGCGCGATGGCGGTGCCCACCAGGTCGCCCGGGTCGTCGTGCGTCGAGGCGGCCACGATCTCCATGCCGCCCTCCGCGGTCGGCTGGAGCACCACCCCCGCCGCCGCGTCGGCCAGCAGCCGCGCCCGCTCGGCCACGCACATCAGCGCGTCCTCGGCGGGGCTGCCCGTCAGCAGCGCGGTGGTGACGGCGGCCGCGCCCTCGATCCAGCGCTCCCGGCGGCGGGCGGTGTCGTACAGCCGCGCGTTGCCGATGGCTATGCCCGCCTGCGAGGCCAGCACCCGCAGCAGCGCGAGGTCCTCGTCCGTGAAGGAGCCGCCGCCGGCCTTGTCGGCGAGGTAGAGGTTGCCGAAGACCTCGGTGTGGACGTGCACCGGAACGCCGATGAACGCGTGCATGACCGGGTGCCCGGGCGGGAAGCCGGCCGAGCGCGGGTCCGCGGAGATCTCCGGCACCCGCAGCGGGCGCGGGTCCCGTACGAGCGTGCCGAGCAGCCCCGACCGCCCGTCGGGCAGGCGCGGGATGCGGGCCCGCTCCGCGTCGGTCATCCCGGCCGTGAACAGCTCGGTCAGCCGGGCGCGCTCGGGGTCGACGACCCCGAGCGCGCCGTACCGCGCACCGCACAGCTCGGTCGCCGACTCGACGAGGTGCTGGAGGGTGGAGCGCAGTTCCAGTTCCGAGCCGACGCTGAGCACCGCCTCCAGCAGGGCCGGCAGTCGCGACGACTCCAGCTCCTGCCCGGGCCGCGGCAGCTCCTGCCCGGGCCCCGGCGCTCCCGCGTCGCGCGGGGTCATTCGGACAGCGGGTTGAGAACCATCGGGGTGATCTTTCCTTCCAGCATCGCGCCGAGACCCTGTACGGCGCACACGTCCGGCCGTTCGGCGATGTGCACGGGCATGCCGGTCGCGTCCCGCAGCATCTGGTCCAGGCCGGGCAGCAGGGCGCTGCCTCCCACCATCATGATCCCCGTGTCCGTCAGGTCGGCGACCAGGTCCGGCGGGCAGTCCCGCAGCACCTTGCCGATCCCGTCGAGCACCGAGGTCAGCGGGGTGTGGATGGCGTCCCGCACGGCCGCCGTGTCCACGTGCACCGAACGGGCCAGGCCGGTGGCCACGTCCAGGCCGTGGATCAGGGTGGACTCCGGGCCCTCGGCGGTGATCCCGTTGCCGTGCAGGGCCAGTTGGAGGGGGCGTACGGACTGGCTGGGCAGCATCAGCTCGTGGGCGTGGCGCAGGTGCTGCACCACCGCGTGGTCGATGGCCTCGCCGCCCACCGGCACCCGCTGGGCGGTGACCACCGAACCCAGGGAGAGCACGGCCACCTGGGTGGCGGCGGCACCGCACACCATGATCATCGTCGCGGTCGGCTGCTCCACGGGCAGTCCGCAGCCGACCGCCGCCGCGATCAGGGTGTCGACCAGCTCCACCCGTCGGGCACCGATCCCGACCAGGGTCTCGACGGTGGCGCGCTGGGCGAGCGGGCCGGCGTCGTGCGGGGTGCAGGCGGCGGCCCGCAGCCGCGGTTTGCGGCGCAGGGTGCGGCGGAGCTTCTCGCCGAGCAGGTGGCGCAGCATCCGCTGGGCCATCTCGATGTCCACGACGGTGCCGCCGGAGACGGGGCGGACCACGCGGATGTAGTCGGGCGTGCGGCCGGTCATCCGCTCGGCGAAGCTGCCGACGGCGATGAGCGCGCCCGTACGCGTGTTGATGGCGGCGACGCTCGGCTCGTCGACCACGAGGCCGGCTCCCTTGACGTACACACGGGTCCGGGCCGCCCCCAGATCGACGCCGACGTGGCAGCGGCGCAGCTGCTCAAGACTGACGGTCACGGCAGATCCTCCCGGGAACACTGACGCAGGAAGGCCGGCGGATTACCGGTCATATTGGAATATTCCAGTGTCTTATAGGCGAACCGCCCGTTGGGTTGCTCCGCCCGGGGGTGCTGCACAGGGGTGGATTTCTGTACCGACAGGCCCGACCATGCCCCCACCAACCGCGCTACTCGCGCGTAACGAGGTAAGGGGGACCCGATGCTGACGGCCCGCCAGAAGGTGCCGGCTCTCCTGACGCTCTGCCTGACGCTCCTCGTACCGACTTCGGCGCGGGCCGCCGCCGACGCGCCCGCGGAGCGGCAGCTCCAGCGCCGCCCGGTGGTCCTCGTGCACGGCTACAACGCCGACCCCGGGGTCTGGGGCGCGCTGCGCGCGGACCTGCGGGCCGCCGGGTACGCCGACTCCGAGCTCTTCTCCTGGGGCTACGACACCCACCGCTCGGTGAACGAGGAGCTCTCCGGGCGGCTCGCCGCGTACGTCGAGGAGGTCCGCCGGCAGACCGGCGCGGACCGCGTCGACGTCGTGGCCCACTCCTTCGGCTCGCTGGTCAGCCGCTGGTACGTGAAGTTCGGCGGCGGCGCCGCCACCGTGGACCACTGGGTCTCACTGGCCGGCCCGAACCACGGCACCTCCACGGCCTGGGCCTGCGCGCTGTGGGATCAGGCCTGCCGGGACATGACCCCGAACTCGTACGTGCAGAAGAACCTCGCCGCCGGGGACGAGACGCCGGGCACGGTGAAGTACGCGACCTTCTGGTCGGACTGCGACGAGGTGATCAACCCGGACGGCAGTGTGCCGCTGACCGGCGCGGCCAACACCGGCGTCGGCTGCCTGAAGCACAACGACCTCCTCGGCGACGCCACCACCACGTCCGGCGTCCGGGCCTTCCTGGCCTCGTAGCGAGGCGCCCGCCGGTCACGCCCGGCCCTGCCCCGGACCGCAGTCCCAGCGTTGGAGGAGGCCGTACGTGAACTCGGCCACACAGGGCTGCCCCTGTGCGGTGAACGCCAGCCGCCAGCGTGTGGGAGCGGTGCCCTCCATCGGGTGTACGGGGGCGAAGGCGTGTGCGACCTCGTCCACCGTCGCCCCCCACGGCCGCAGGTCGGCCGGCCCGTGCAGGGCGGGGGCGGGCGCGCCCGGTGCCCGGACCAGCCACTCGTTCCACACCGCCCCGTCGGGGGCCGCCAGTACCTCGAAGCGCAGGTCCGGCCAGAGCGGCAGCGCCCAGAGGTGGGCCTCGCAGGACAGGTCCCCGATCGTGCGGGGCTCGGTGTGCCCGGGCGGGCCGAGGACCGACCGGTAGCGGGCCAGCGCCCCGCGGGCGCGGGGGGACCGGACCATCGCCTGCCAGCGCTTGTTCGCCTCGCGCTGGTCGGCGACCGAGGCGCCGAGCCGCAGCCGGGCCTGCTCGGCGAGGCCGGGCTGGAAGTCCGCCATCCGCCGCAGCAGCACCAGCTGGAAGGCGGTGGTGCCGAAGGCCCCTGTCATGTCGGCTCCTCTCGCGGAGGCAAGACTTCCACACAGGATCCTTACAGCTCCGGGATCCGTATGTTGCGGTGGAGCGCATAGCCTGCGTGCGCCATGGACTACTGCCACTCCTGCCACAGACACCTCAACGGTGCCCTGGCCTGTGCCGGATGCGGGACCCCTGCCGAGTACCTGTCCGTCGCGCCCGACGGTGGCGCCGTTGCCGCCGAGGGCGCCACCGGTGTGTCCGGGTGGCCGCCGCAGCCACCCGCGTACGGGTTCGCGCCGGGGCCGGTCCAGGGCGGGCCGGGGGTGTACGCGGACTACGGGGTCCAGGCGGATGCCTACGGGGACCGGCCCGGGCCCTACGGGGACCGGCAGGGCTCCTACGGCGTGGCGGCCGCCGGTTCCGGCGTGGACGTCCTGGTCGCGGCGGCCCCCCACGACGCCGCGGCCGGCTTCCACGACGGTTCCGGCCCCGCCGGCACCGACGGCACCGACGGGGACGCCGAGGATGATGCGCTCGTCGTCCTGGCCGCCCCGTACTCCGGCCGCGGCGGTGCCGCGCGCAGCCCGGCCGGCGCGCCGCGGGGGGCGCGGGCGGCCACTACCTCTCTCTTATGCCCAACACACGCATCCGACGATGTTACACGTTTACGGCCTCACGGTCACGACGACATCCGATCGA
>NZ_WTFF01000385.1 GCF_019400985.1 Streptomyces bambusae | reverse complement strand
CGCCAGGACCCGGCGGCGAGGAAGGGTCATGCCCCCACTTCAGCCACCACGGCCCCCGATCGCCGCGCAGCGGGGCCCGATACCCCCGCCGAACTCCCCTGAACGGCCCACAGCCCCGACCGCCGCCGCCCGCCGCCGCCCGCCCGGCACCGGCCCGTCCGGGTCGGTCCGGCCGGACCAGGCCGGACCAGGCCGGAAACCAGGTCCCGGACCGCTGCCGTGCCGTTCAGGCCCGGCCAGTGGTCAGGTCAGCGGATTGTCCACCCCGGTCCACAGGTCGCCCGGCGTCCCCGGGCTCAGTCGCATCAGGGTGAGTGCCTTCACCGGGAGCGGCTGCGAGACCAGTGCATCCCGGTCCGGGCCCGCCGGCAGGTCGGCGACCGCCTTCGCCAGGGCCGCGCCGAGTGCGGCCGCCGAGCCCGCGGTCGCGCCCAGTGCGCCGCAGACCAGTGAGCCGTACAGCTTGCGGCGCAGAATCGTTTCGTCGTCGGTGACGAGCCGGCCGGCGACCGGCGGTACGGGGATGCCGTGCCGCCTGAGCCGCACCGGGCTGATCCGGATGTCGGCGAGGTCGCGGTAGACCAGGCGGCGCGGGGCGCCGTCCGGGCCGAGGACGACCAGCAGGTTCTGCCCGTGGGCCTCCAGGGCCACCCCGAGCTCCAGCACCCGCATGCACACCGTCAGGGCCAGCCGGGCGAAGGACGCCAGCCAGTCGGCCGAGCGCACCAGTCCGGTGGTGGCCAGCGCCGCCACCGGGACCACCCGTTCGCCCGCGTCCGCGTCGGCGTAGTGCTCGGGCGGTTCGCGGAGCACCGCCGCCAGTTCCGAGGCGTACGCGGACACCGCCCCCACCGTGCGGGTGACGTGCAGCAGTCCGCCCAGCCGGGCCGCCAGGTCCTGGGCGAACGCCGACACCGCCGCGGCCGTCTCGATCGAGTACACCGAGATGTCGCGCACCGAGGAGGTCAGCCGGGTGCTCAGCGCGGTCTTCACGTGCGGGCCGCCGTCCGGCCCGGCCGGGGCCAGCGTCCGCAGGGCCATCAGCGGATGCGCGGCGAGACCGCCGCCCGCCTCGCCCGCGCAACGCCCCTCCATCCGTGCCGACTTCAGCACGTGCCGGGCCTGCCAGGGGTGCACCGGGACCAGGATCCGCCCGCCGTCCCGCAGCCGGCCGGGCCAGTCCCCGGCCACCAGGCACTCCGCCCGGTCCACCGGCAGCAGGCCCAGGCGGACCACGGGGCCGTGCTCGGGCGCGTACGCGAGCTGCTCGGCGACCGTGAACCCGGGGCGGGAGCGGCAGCCCGGGTGGTAGGGATGGCCGTCGACGACGCGCTGCTCCCACTCCCAGCCCGTCCGCGGCCAGGGGCCGGCCGGGTCCGGGGCCGGGCGGCCGGCTCGGGAGAGGGCCAACGAGGCGGTGCTGCCGTCCAGTTCCGCGGCGAACTCCGCCCCGTGCGGCACGCCCAGCGCCCTCATCAGCCGGGCGGGGTGCCGGTACGGTACGCCGTCCAGCTCGACCTGGCCGGCGTACGCGGTGGTCGCGTACGTATCGGGCGGCGGCCCGTGCACCCGGGCCCCGTGCGCCAGCTCCAGCGTCAGCCCGTCGCTGCCGCGCTCGCGGCGCACCACCCACGGCAGCGGCTCGTAGGCCAGGGCCCGCCACAGCCGGGTCAGCACGGCGGCCCGGGCGCCGGCCAGCTCCGCCGCGTACCCGGCGGCCAGCCGCGGGCGTACGGCCTCCAGTTCGGCGGCGACGGACTCCTCGGCCCGGGTCCCGTGCGGGCTGCTGCGCGGGCTGCTGCGGTCCAGAACGGCTCTCCTCCTCCGTGCGCTCATCACAACCTCCCATGATCGGGCAATAATCGGTACCGAGAACGCCCACCGCTCCCCGAATGGACTCCGTGGACGCCACCGCCGACGCGTACGCCGCAGCGCCGCTGCTCAACTGCCTCCTGCGGGAGGCCGCCGAACCCGACGGCGCCGTGGGCCGCCACCGGCTGCGCGCCAGCGGCCGGCTGCTGCGGGTGCACGGAGGCCGCCGCCCCGAGCGCCCCCAGCTGTACACGGCGGGCGGCTGGCGCACCCTGAACCACCCGGAGCTGCTCAAGCTCACCTGCGAGGAGCTGCGGCTGCTGACCGGCGTCCCCAACGACGAGCTCTTCAGCGAGATGGCCGACAGCCGGGCCGCCGTCGCCGCGCTTCTCACCGCCCGGGCCGCCGCGGACCCGCCGCGGGACCCCTACCTGTACTCCGAGCAGGCCCTGGTGATGGGCCATCCGTACCACCCGGCGCCCAAGGCGCGGGGTGGTGCCCCGGCCGCGAGCTGGCTCCCGTACGCCCCCGAGGCGCACGCCGGCTTCCCGCTGGCCCTGCTGGCGCTGCGCGAGGACCAGCTCGTCGAGGAGGGCGGCCCCGACGCCGCCGGCCCGCTCGACGCCCTCGCCGGACCGCTGGGCGCGCCGCCGCTCCCGGCCGGCTACCGGCTGCTGCCGGCCCACCCCTGGCAACTGGAGCTGACCGGCGCCCGTCGGGCCTTCGCGGACGGGCGCCTCCTCGACCTCGGACCGAGCCGCGTCCGCGCACACCCCACGGCCTCGCTGCGCACGGTGTACCTGCCGGAGGCCGACCTCTTCCTGAAGTTCAGCCTGGACGTGCGCATCACGAACGACGTACGGCGGCTGTGGCGGCACGACCTGCTGGCGCTGCGCCGCAGCGACGCGGCCGTCACCGAGGCCTTCGCCGGCCTGCGGGCCCGTACGGGTTCACCCGCCGCCTGGCTCGGCGACCGCGGCTACCGGACGGCCGGCTTCGCCTTCGAGGAGCTGGCCGTGCTGGTCCGCGACGGGCTGGGCGGCCGGGTGCGGCCCGGCGCCACCCCGCTGCTGGCCGCCGCGCTGGCCGAGGGCTATCCCGGCAGCCCACTGGCCGCCGCCACCGATCCGGCGGCCTGGTGGAACGCCTACCTCCGCCAGGTGGTCCCGCCGGTCCTCGACCTCTTCGCCCACGGGGTGGTGCTGGAGGCGCACGTCCAGAACACGCTGGTCGCCGTCGACGCCGCGGGCCTGCCGGTGCAGGCCCTCTTCCGCGACGCGGAAGGCGTCAAACTCCTCTCCGGCACCCCGCGCGCGGCGGGCTGGCAGCGGCTCGTCTACTGCCTGGTGGTCAACCACCTGACCGAGATCGCCGCCGCCCTCGCCGAACAGCACCCGCAGGTCGCCCCGCAGCTGTGGCCGGCGGCCCGCGCCGCGTTCCTGCGCCACCACGCGGAGCACCCCCTCCCGGAGATCCCCGAGCTCCTCGCCGCCCCCGCGCTGCCCGGCAAGACCAACCTGCTGCTGCGCTGGACGCACGCCGACGGAGCCTCCGCCCGCTATCTCCCGCTGCCCAACCCGTTGCGCGACACCGGCCAGGGTTTCGATTCGGGAACGGATCCCGACGGCCGGCGATCTCCGTGACAGAGTGCGCCCACCGGCCGTTTCGCTGCGAGGGGGAACCATGAACAGCATCTGGGCCATGCCGGCCTGTCCGCTGTGCAAAGCACCGGCGCACCGGGTGTCGTGGCGGAGCGGGCGCGGCGGGCGCGGCGGGCCGGTGGAGGTGACCGTCCAGCCCTGCGGGCACGTGGTGACCTGCGCCGCCCCGCCCGAGATCGTTCTCGACCCGGTCGTGGAACGGCGGGCCCGGCCCGCCTGAGGCCCGAGCCCGCCCGGGCGGCAGGGCTCAGCCGGCGGGCGGCCGGGTTCAGCCGGCGGGTGGCGGCGGCAGCAGCGGCTTGGCGCTGCGCCCGCCGACGGGGGAGGACAGCACGACCGAGGTGGTGGTCCGGCCGAGCACGGAGACCTGGGCCAGCATCTCCTCCAGGTGCAGCGTGTCGGTGACCGCGACCTTGAGGATCCAGCAGTCCTCGCCGACGACGTGGTGCACCTCCAGGACCTCCGGGCGCTCCATGAGTTCGAGCGTCCGCGGAGCCTTGAGGGTGTAACCGCCGTGCGGGTTCACCCGGATGAACGCCTGGATGCCGTACCCGAGCCGGGCCGGGTCCACCCGGGCGCCGTAGCCGGTGATCGCCCCGCCGGCCTCCAGCCGGCGCAGCCGCTCGGCGACCGCGGCGGGGCTCAGGCTGATCCGCCGGCCCAGCTCGCTGAGCTTGATCCGGCCGTCCTGCTGGACCAGGTCCAGCAGCTGCCGGTCCACCTGGTCGAAGCCCGCCGACGAAACGGCGGCGGACGGGCGCGGATGGCGTGGTTCCTTCGGTGCGACGACCCGATCTCCCATGTTTCCCCCTTCAGGCGCGAGCGCCTCAACGTAACACTTGTGGACAGGAAATCCGCAGGTCGGAGCAGGTGGGAAGGGGTACGGGAGATGGCGCGCGAGGTCCTGGTGATCGGGGGCAACCGGTATTTCGGCAAGCGGCTGATCCGCTCGCTGCTCGCCGCAGGCGACCGGGTGACCGTCCTCAACCGGGGGTCGGCGGCGCCCCCGCCCGGGGCCGCGCACCTGGTCGCGGACCGCGACGACGAGGCCGCGCTGACCGCCGTGCTCGGCGGCCGGACCTTCGACGTGGTGGTCGACCAGGTCTGCTACACCCCGCGCCAGGCGGCCGTCGCCGCCCGCGTCCTGGCCGGCCGGACCGGCAGGTACGTGATGACCTCCACCGTGGAGGTGTACGAGCACCAGGACGCGGCGGCCGCGGTCACCGAGGCGGCGGTGGACCCGCGAGCGGTCGCGGTCGACCTCGGCCTGCCCTGGACCGACCCGGAGTTCGCCGCCGCGCACTACGGCGAGGGCAAGCGCCAGGCCGAGGCGGTCCTGGCCGCGGCGCCCGGCCTGCCGTACGTCGCCGTCCGCGTGGCCCATGTGATCGGCGGGGCGGACGACTTCACCGGGCGGGTCACCCACTACGCCGACCGGCTGCGGGCCGGCGAGCCGGTCGCGGTCACCGTGCCCAACCACCCGGCCACGTACGTCCACGTGGACGAGATCGCCGCGTTCCTGCACTGGGTGACCGGCCAGGAGTTCACCGGTCCGGTCAACGCCGCCTCCCACGGGCCGCTGACCACGGCCGACATCGTGGACGCGGTGGCCGGGGCACTGCCGGGCGGGCCGTACCGGGCCCGCTACACCCCGGCCGGGCCGCAGGAGGCGGCCTCGCCCTTCTCCTTCGCCCGCTCCTACGGCATGGACAACTCCCGTGCCGAGGAACTCGGCTTCCGTTTCTCCCGCACCGGCGACTGGCTCGCCCGCGCCGTCGCCGAAACCCTGGAAGGCAACTGACATGCGTACCCTGACCCTGCCCGGTCTCGGCACCGTCTCGGCGATCGGCTACGGCGCCATGCCGCTGTCCATCGAGGGCCGGCCCGACGCGGAGCGGGCCGTGGCCACGGTGCACGCGGCCCTGGACGCGGGCATCACCCTCGTCGACACCGCGGACTCCTACTACGCGCCCGGCGGCGAACCCGGCCACAACGAGCTGCTGATCGCCCGCGCCCTGCGCGGCCACGGCGGCGCGGCCGACGAGGTGCTGGTGGCCACGAAGGGCGGCCGGGCCCGGACCGGCGACGGCGACTGGACCGTCGACGGCGACCCGCGCCACCTGCGGGCCGCCGCCGAGGCCTCCGCCCGGCGCCTGGGGGTGGAGGCGATCGGCCTGTACCAGCTGCACAAGCCCGACCCGGACGTCCCGTTCGCCGAGTCGGTGGGGGCGCTGCGGGAGCTCGCCGACCGGGGCACCATCCGGCTGGCCGGCGTCTCCAACGTCTCGGTCGAGCAGATCCGCGAGGCCCGGGAGATCCTCGGCGACCGGCTGGTGTCCGTGCAGAACCGCTACTCGCCCGCCGTCCGGGGCAGCGACCCCCAGCTGCGGCTGTGCGCCTCGCTCGGCCTCGCCTTCCTGCCGTGGAGCCCGCTCGGCGGCATCTCCCGCAGCTCCCTGGACGGGCCGGGCGCGGACGGGCCGGCGCCCACGACGCCGTTCCACGAGGTGGCACGCCGGCACGGCACCTCCCCCCAACAGGTCGCGCTGGCCTGGCTGCTGACCCTCTCGCCGACCGTCCTGCCCATCCCCGGAGCCTCGCGCCCGGCGTCGGTCCGGGACTCGGCGGCGGCCGCCGACCTGGTTCTGGACGCGGAGGACCTGGCCCGGCTGCCGCTGCCGCTGCCGCTCGCCGCCGAACCGGTCTGACGGCGGCCGCCGTCCGGCGCCGTCGGACGGGTTGCGGATGACCGCTGCGTTCGCCGTCCGGCGCGCCGTCGGACGGGTTGCCGCCGCCCGCCGTCCGGCGC
>NZ_WTFF01000384.1 GCF_019400985.1 Streptomyces bambusae | reverse complement strand
GTCCCGCAGCGCCTCGGCGATCTCGCGGGCGTCGGCCGGGCGGTCGCCGGGACGCTTGGCCAGCAGCCGGATGACCAGCTCGTCGACGGCGGCGGGGACCCCGGGGCGTAACGCGCGGGCGGACGGGACCGGGGCATGGCAGTGCAGGCGGGCGAGGTCGCCGTAGTCGGGCCCCAGATAGGGCTGCTGGCCCGTGAGCATCTCGAACAGGACGCAGCCGACGGCGTAGAGGTCGGTGGCCGGCCCGTCGGCCTCCAGCAGGAAGCGCTCGGGCGCCATGTACTCGGGGGTCCCGATCAGCTGGCCGGGGCCGGTCACCCCGGCGGCGCGGCCGAGGTCGCCGATGACCGTGTACGAGCGGGCGATGCCGAAGTCGAGGAGGACCAGCCGCTCCTGCCCGGCGCCGGCCCCGGCGACGATGGTGCCGCCGGGGCCGCCGCAGGCGTGCCGGGCACCGGACCCGTCGAGGCGCCGGATCATCACGTTCCCCGGCTTCACGTCCCGGTGGACGAGGTTCTGGCCGTGTACGGGCACCAGCGCCTCGCAGAGCTCGGCCGCCCGGCGCAGCGCGTGGTCCACCTCCAGGGCCACGCCCCGGGGGAGCGCCTCGCGCAGGGTGTGGCCCTGCACGTACTGCGTGATCAGGTAGAGGTGCCAGTGGCCGTCGATCTCGGCCTCGTCGACGTCATGGACGCGGACGACCCGGGGGTCGTCGATTCCGGCCAGGATCCGCGCCTCGCGCAGGAACCGCTGGGCGGAGTGGGTACCCCGATCCGGAACCCGCAGGAACTTCGCCACCACCGTGCGGTCCAACCGCAGGTCCTGGGCCTTCCACACCTCCGCCATGCCGCCGTGGAAACGCTCTAAGAGTTCGTACCGGCCAAGCACCAAGCGCCGTGTAGGCGCCGGGTCCGCCCCCCGAAAACCCGACATGGCTCAAGAGTGGCACCCCGGAGGCCGCCGGTTCACCGGAACGGCGAAAACGGAATGGCAAAAACCATACGGCGCCGCCGGGCGCGAACGGGCGTGCGTACAGGGGCACACACGCCCGGACGACGCGACGGCAGCGCCCCCGGCCCGCCCCCTGCCGCTCAGTGCCCCTTGAGCAGGGCGCAGGCGAAGTCCTCCTGCACGGTGCGGAGCCTGGCCAGCAGCGCGGGCTTGTTGTCCTTGCTGGTCTGGGTGGTGATGGTGAAGGTCAGCGAGCGCGTGCCGTCGGGAGTGGCCGCGGCGAGCTGGGTGTAGCCGGGGAAGTTCCCGGTGTGGCCGTACAGCACGCCGCAGCGGGTCGTGTACTGGAAGACGGCCAGCCCGGCGGCGTTGGTCCCGGGGCCGGCGGGCTCGGAGGAGCCGCCGGGGATGAAGCTGAGCTGCTCCTCGCGGGTCCGCTCCGACAGCAGGCGGGGGCCGCCGTAGGCCCGGATGAAGGTGCCCAGCTCCTCGGGGGTGGAGACGATGCCGCCGGAGGCCCAGGCTCCGGAGGCGCCGAGGAGCTCGCTGACGTCCTCGGGCCGCGCGGGCGGGTCGACGTCGTAGCCGTGCAGGAAGGGCCGCGGGAGCCGGTACCCGAGGGGCAGGCTGGTGCGGCGCAGGCCCAGCGGGCGGTACACGAGCTCCTTCAGGAGGTCCTCGTAGCGGCGGCCGGTGACGGCCTCGGCCATGAGGGCGACGGCGATGTTGTCGGAGTCGGAGTACTCGTAGAGGGAGCCGGGGCTGAAGCGCAGCGGCTCGTCGGCCACGAAGTCGAGGAGCCTGCGCGGGTCGAAGACGTGGCGCGGGTCGGCGCGCAGGATGTCCAGGAAGCCGGGGTCGGCGATGTAGTCGGGCAGGCCGCTGGTGTGCTGGAGGAGCTGGCGCAGGGTCACCGCGTGCCAGGCCTCGGGCTGCTCGGGCAGGCGCTCGCCGATGGTGTCGTCGAGGGAGAGCCGGCCCTGGTCGACGAGCCGGAGGGCGACGGCCCCGTTGAACGCCTTGGCGATGCTGGCGATGCGCATGTGGTCGTCGGGGCGCGGCGGGCGGCCGGTGGCGATGTCGCCCACCCCGGCGGTGTACACCTCTGTGCGGTCGCCCCGGGTGAGCAGGGCGATCGCGCCGGGCGGACCGTCGTCCTGTGCGACGAGCCGGTCGAGCTGCCGCTGGAGGCGCAGGTCGTGGTGCGGGCGACCGCCGGCCGGCTCGGGGCCGGCGGCCGCCCGTGCGGGCTGGAGCAGCCCGCCGAGCAGGGCGGCGCCGAGGGCGGCCGTGACGGTGGCTGTGACGGTGGTGGCGGACAGTCCGGTGCGGAAGCGGCGTCCGCGGGCGCGGGTCAGCACGTACGTGTCTCCCGGGGTGCAAAGTGCAGTGAGGTGGGGGATGGGGGAGGGGGTGGTCAGTTCGGGCTTCGGCGACCGGCGGTGATCAGGGTGTGCAGCACCGCCTGTGCCGTCGGGAGCCGGTTGGCCGCCTGCCGCCAGACGAGGGACCTCGGCCCGTCCAGCACCTCCGAGGTGATCTCCTGGCCGCGGACGGCCGGCAGGCAGTGCATGGCCACGGCGTCCGGACCGGCCCGGTCGAGCAAGGCGTCGTCCACCCGGTAGCGCGTCAGATCCCTTGCCCGCAGGTCCTTCTCGCCGGGCTTGTCCATGGGGACCCACACCTCGGCGTAGACGGCCTGGGCGCCGCGCACGGCCTCGGCCGGCTCCGGGACCAGGGAGACGGACCCGCCCGTACGCGCCATCGCCTCGCGCGCGTCACCGAGAACGTCCTCGGTGGGCTCGTAACCGGCCGGACTGGCGATGGTGAGGTGCATGCCGGAGGCCGCGCAGGCCGACAGGAAGCTGTGGCAGGTGTTGCTGGTGCCGTCGCCGACGAACGCCGTACGCAGCCCGGCCAGGGCGCCGAAATGCTCCCGCAGGGCGAGGAGGTCGGCCAAGGACTGGCACGGATGATGGGTGTTGGACAGGGCGTTGACGACCGGGACGGTCGCGGCGTCCGCCAGCTGCTCCACCGTGGCGTGCTCGAAGGTGCGTACCGTGATCGCGTCGACGTACGAGGACAGCACGCGCCCGGTGTCGGCGACCGTCTCGCCGTGGCCGAGCTGCATGCTGTCCTTGTGCAGCACGAGCGCCTGCATGCCCAGCCGGTGGGCGGCCACGGCCAGGGAGACCTGGGTCCGGGTGGAGGGCTTCTCGAAGATGCAGCCGATGCTGGCGCCCCTCAGGTCGTCCTGCCGCCCCAACGGCTCCGCCTTCATCTCGGCGGCGAGGTCCAGCACCGCCGCCAGCACGGCCGGGTCCAGGTCGCCGACCTTCAGCAGGTCGTCCGGGACCTTGCCGGGGACAGCCGTACGCGCGGCGCCGCGGGTGGACACGGGAGGGGGCATGACGGCCTCCGGCTCGGATCGGGGTGGGGCGGAGGTGATTGTTCTCCGGCGGGGAAGGGCAGGAGGGGGGCGACGCGGGCGAGGGCTCCCGTCGGTGCAACGACTTCGGCCATTCGCCGCACCGGACGGGCCCATTCGTCACACCGGGCGGGCCCACTCGCCGCGCGGGACGGGCCCATTCGCCGCACCGGACGGGCCGCGGCGCCGCGTTCGGATACGACCTGCTCGACGATGCCCGGCCGGCCGGTTCTCCGCCATCCGGAAAATGCGTGGTCGCCGGCATGTCCACCGGATACGTTCGTCCGGCAGTTGTCAACCAGTCCCCGCATCGACAAGGCTCTCTGTGACTTTCGTACGCACCGCCCGTCCCGATGAACTCCCCGCCCTGGTCGAGTACCCCGGCGATGCCGAGCGCAACGCCGCCACCCGCGCCTATCTGGCCCAGCTCCTGGAGAGCGCCTGTACCCGCCCCGAGTGGTGCCTGGTCGCCGAGGGCGAGGACGGGCAGTTGGCGGGGAGCGTGGTGCTGTGGACGATGCCGGGACACGAGGTCCCGCTCGCCCTGGTGCTCTTCGAGGCTCCTGCGGACTCGCCGGAGACCGGGGCCGCCCTCCTGGCGGCCGCCGCGGCGAAGGCCGGGGAACTGGGCGCGACCGAACTGGAGCACGTCGTCGACTCTCCCGCCCAGGCCCCGCAGTTCCAGCGGGAGCCGGAGCGCCGCGGCGAGCTGCTGCGGCAGGCGGGCTTCCGGCCGGTCCGTGACGGACGGCGGTTCAGCCGCCAGGCCTCCGCGAGCACTCTCGCCTCCCTGCCCGCGGACGACCCCCGGCTGACGTTCCGTACGCTCGCCGAGCTCGGCCCCGAGCCGTTCCTCGCCCTGCTGGAGGAGCTCCTCGTGGACACGGCCGACGCCCGTCTCTCGGCGGACGTACGCCAGCACGGTCCGCGGCGCGCGGCCGAGCTCCTCTTCGAGGAGACGGCCGAGTTGAAGCACGAGCCCGATTGGTGGGAGATCGGCTACGACGCCGACGGCACCGCCGCCGCGATCAGCCTTCCCGCGCAGAACCCGAGCGTGTCGGTGATCGGATTCGTCGGTGTCGCGCCCGCCCACCGCGGCAAGGGCTACGCCACGTCGGTCGTCGTCCGCGGCACCCGGGTCCTGACCGCGAACGGCGCCACCGAGATCCGCGGGGACTGCGACGCGGCCAACACGGCGATGGCCAAGGCTTTCGTACGGGCCGGGTACGAGAACTTCGCCGACCGGCTGGAGTTCAGCCGTCCACTGTGAGCTGACCGGCTGACCTCACCCGGGGCGCCGAGGCGGCGTCGCTCAGCCCCGGACACGCCCGAGGGAAGCGGGCGCACGGAGGAGAAACAGAAGGCCCGGATTCCGTGGGGAATCCGGGCCTTGTCCGAGCGCTGGGCAGGCCTTGCACCTGCATCCCCCCACAGGAAGTGGGGTGCCTTTCCTTGGACCACCAACGCACGTCCCGCAACCGCATTTTGTGGCCGCGAGCTCTGAGGAAGACTCTACCGCACGGTCAGGGCCGCACGCACCACCAGCCGCACCGCGGTGGCCGCACCCGGACGGACGTGGACCGCATCGCCCTGCCCGGGCGGCCCACGTGCTGTGGTGATCAAGGAGACGGCACGTGACCATGGACGTGTCGTGACTGAATTCCTCGCGGGCGATCCCCTGCTCGCCGCCAAGTTCGCCGTGCCGGTCCAGGCCCCCGGTCTGGTCCGGCGCCAGCGCCTGATGAACCGGATCACCCGGGGCACGCAGGGCCCGCTCACCTTGATCACCGGAGCGGCCGGCGTCGGCAAGACGTCCCTGGCCGCCTCGTGGGCGCGGTCCCGGGCCGCCACGGCCCCGGTGGTCTGGCTGACCCCGGACGAGGACGACACACCGGGGCTGTTCTGGGCCTACGTCGTCGAAGGGCTCCGGCGCGGCGGCGTACTGGCCGACGCGGCCCTGGGCAAGCCCGTCTGCGCCGACGACGTCGACCGGTCCCTGCTGGTCCGGCTGGCCGCGGCCTGTGAACGCCTGCCCGGCCCGGTCGTGCTGGTCCTGGACGGGCTCGACAAGGTACGCGGCAAGGGCGTGTACCCCGGCCTGCGGTTCTTCGCGGAACACGCCGGCCCGGCCCTCCGGCTCGTCGTGATCAGCAGGGAGGATCCGGCCCTGCCGCTCCACCGCTACCGCGCCGAGGGCCGGGTCCACGAGATCCGCGAGCAGGACCTGGCGTTCACCCGGCGCGAGGCGGCCCTGCTGCTGCAGGGACGGGGCCGACCGCCCGACGACCACGTCGTGGACCTCCTGCTGGAGCACACGGAGGGCTGGGCGGCCGGACTGCGGCTGTGCGCCCTGGCCATGGCCCGGTCCGAGGACCCGGCCGGCTTCACCCATTCGTTCACCGCCTCGGAGCAGGCCGTCTCCGACTACCTCCTGACGGAGGTGCTCGCGACCCAGCCCGCACCGTTCCGGGACCTGCTGCTGCGTACCGGCATCCTGCGCCGGGTCCACCCGGAGCTCGCCGCGGTCCTGACCGGGCGGACCGACGCCGAGCGGATCCTGCAGGACCTGGTGCGCTCCCACGCGTTCGTCGAGCCGCTCGACGGAACCAGGTGGTACCGCTTCCACCCCCTGTTCGCGGAGGTCCTGCGTGCCCACCTGCGCAGCCGGCAGCCGGAACTGGAGCCCCTGCTGCACCGCCGCGCCGCCCGCTGGTACGCCGCCCGGGGCCTGACCGCCGAGGCGGTCGACGAGGCCGCCGCCGGCGGCGACTGGCGCTACGCGGCGGGTCAGGCCGTCCAGCACCTGATGGTGGGCCCGCTGCTCGCCGGCTCCGGCGCGTCGCGGTCCGCGGAAACCCTCTCGCGGATGCCCGGGGCCCTGTATCTTATACACACCCGACGCTGCCGCCGATCTTACGCGGCTACATCCTCGTCGGAGTTTACTGCATTTCGCCATTAAGAACTGTCAACACGC
>NZ_WTFF01000383.1 GCF_019400985.1 Streptomyces bambusae | reverse complement strand
CGACTGATACTCCGCAGTCCACAGAGTCCGACACCCGTACGATCGTCGGCGGCGTCAGAGGTGTTGAAGATACAGGTCCTGGCGGTCCTGGCGGTCCTGCCGCTGCCGCGGCGCGCCGCCGGCCGGGCGGTCGGCGCCCGTCTCGTCGTCCAGGCGCAGGGTCAGGGAGATCCGCTTGCGCGGGATGTCCACGTCCATGACCTTCACGCGGACGATGTCCCCCGGCTTGACCACGTCGCGCGGGTCCTTGACGAAGGTCTTCGACATCGCCGAGACGTGCACCAGGCCGTCCTGGTGGACGCCGATGTCCACGAACGCCCCGAAGGCCGCGACATTGGTGACGACGCCCTCCAGGACCATCCCGGCGGCCAGGTCGCCGATCTTCTCCACGCCCTCCTTGAAGGTCGCCGTCCGGAACGCCGGACGCGGGTCACGGCCCGGCTTCTCCAGCTCGCGCAGGATGTCCGAGACGGTGGGCAGGCCGAAGGCCTCGGTGACGAAGTCCTCGGGCCGCAGGGAGCGCAGCACGCCGGTGTTGCCGATCAGCGCGGCGACCTCGCCGCCCGCCTTCCTGCCCATGGCGCGGACGACCGGGTACGCCTCCGGGTGCACGCTGGAGGCGTCCAGCGGGTCGTCGCCGCCGCGGATCCGCAGGAAGCCCGCGCACTGCTCGTACGCCTTGGGGCCGAGCCGGGCGACGTCCTTGAGGGCCTTGCGGCTGCGGAAGGGGCCGTTGGCGTCGCGGTGGGCGACGATGTTCTCGGCGAGGCCGCCGCTGATCCCGGACACCCGGGCGAGCAGCGGGGCGGAGGCGGTGTTGACGTCCACGCCGACGCCGTTGACGCAGTCCTCGACGACCGCGTCGAGGGAGCGGGAGAGCTTCACCTCGGACAGGTCGTGCTGGTACTGGCCCACACCGATCGACTTCGGGTCGATCTTGACCAGTTCGGCGAGCGGGTCCTGGAGGCGGCGGGCGATGGACACGGCGCCGCGCAGCGACACGTCGAGGTCGGGCAGCTCCTGGGAGGCGAAGGCCGAGGCGGAGTACACGGAGGCGCCGGCCTCGGAGACCATCACCTTGGTCAGCGTCAGCTCGGGGTGGCGGGCGATCAGGTCGGCGGCGAGCTTGTCCGTCTCGCGGGAGGCGGTGCCGTTGCCGATGGCGACCAGCTCGACGCGGTGCTCGGCGGCGAGCCGGGCGAGCTTGGCGATCGACTCGTCCCAGCGGTTGGCGGGCACGTGGGGGTGGATCACGTCCGTGGCGACGACCTTGCCGGTGGCGTCGACGACGGCGACCTTGACGCCCGTACGGAAGCCCGGGTCGAGGCCGAGGGTGGCGCGGGTGCCGGCGGGCGCGGCCAGCAGCAGGTCGCGCAGGTTCGCGGCGAAGACCCGGACGGCCTCGTCCTCGGCGGCCTGGCGCAGCCGCAGCCGCAGGTCGATGCCGAGGTGCACCTGGATCTTCGTACGCCAGGCCCAGCGGACGGTGTCGGCGAGCCACTTGTCGCCGGGGCGGCCGCGGTTCGCGATGCCGAAGCGGCTTGCGACGATCGTCTCGTACGAGGAGGGGCCGGCCGGTGTCACGCCGGACTCCTCGGGCTCCTCGGGCTCCAGGGTGAGGTCGAGCACGTCCTCCTTCTCGCCGCGGAGCATGGCGAGGACGCGGTGCGAGGGCAGCGCCGTGAAGGGCTCGGCGAAGTCGAAGTAGTCGGCGAACTTGGCGCCGGCCTCCTCCTTGCCCTCGCGCACCTTCGCGGCGAGCCGGCCCCGGCCCCACATGCGTTCGCGGAGCTCGCCGATCAGGTCGGCGTCCTCGGCGAACCGCTCGGTGAGGATGGCGCGGGCGCCCTCCAGCGCGGCGGCCGGGTCCGTGACGCCCTTGTCGGCGTCGACGAACGCGGCCGCGGCGGCGGCCGGCTCGACGCCGGGATCGGCCAGCAGGCCCTCGGCCAGCGGCTCCAGGCCCGCCTCTCGGGCGATCTGCGCCTTGGTGCGCCGCTTGGGCTTGAAGGGCAGGTAGATGTCCTCCAGGCGGGCCTTGGTGTCGGCGGCCCTGATCCGGGTCTCCAGCTCGGCGTCGAGCTTGCCCTGCTCCCGCACGGACTCCAGGATCGAGGCGCGCCGGTCCTCCAGCTCGCGCAGATACCGCAGCCGCTCCTCAAGGGTGCGCAGCTGGGCGTCGTCGAGCATCTCGGTCGCTTCCTTGCGGTAGCGCGCGATGAACGGCACGGTGGAACCGCCGTCGAGCAGCTCGACGGCGGCCTTGACCTGCCGCTCCCGTACGCCGAGTTCCTCGGCGATCCTGCCTTCGATGGACGTCGTCACTGATCCGGTCCTGCCTTCGTCTCCTGCGGGAAGGCTGTCATTGTGGCAGGTGGGGGTGACAGGACCGGATAAGCACAGCCGATTTCGTCGCGGCCGGATCGCGGCCAGGCCGGCGGTCACGTCCCGGTCGGGCCGCCGTCACGCCGCCGTCAGGCCGCGGGGAGGCCGGCGGTCAGGCCGCGGGGAGGCCGGCGCTCACGCCGCGGTCCCGTCGCGCTCACGTCGCGCTCAGGCCTTGCCGAAGAGGTCGGCGGGGAAGGCCCCGCCGGCGATCGCCCGGCCCACGAAGCCGCCGCCCAGCTCGGCGAGGCGGGCGAGGCCGTCCGCGCCCAGGTGCTCGTACGGGGCGGCGTCGAGCCGGTCGGTCTCCGTCTCCACCCGCTCGCGCAGGGCCACGCCGTCCTCGGTGAGCTCGCCGTCGGCGTCGAGCAGGCCGCGCTCGCGCAGCCGCCGCTTGGCCGCGTCGAGGTCCTCCTCGGTCCAGCCCCGGGTGGCCTGGAGCCATTTCCCGGACATGCCGCGGCCGGTGGCGCTGTGGCTGACGAGCGCCTCCAGCGGGTCGAGTCCGGCGGTCAGCAGCGCGGTCAGGTGGCCGTCACCCCGGTGCTCGCGCAGCAGGGTGGTGGCGTGCCACAGCCGCAGGTGCGGCTCCTCGGGGACGGGCACGTCGGCGTGGGCGGAGTAGAGGGGCCGGGCGTGCCGGGTGCAGGCCTCGGTGGCGCGCAGGGCGAGTTCGGCGGCCTCGGCGAGCTCGGCGGAGGCGATGGCCTCCTCGCCGAGCAGCCGGCGCAGGGTGGCGTCGGCGGCGCGGTAGCGGGCGGCGATCGCCTCCTGGGGGCTGATGGTGTCCCAGACGGCGGGCAGATGACGCGCGAGGTGCTCGTGGCTGTAGTTGTAGAACGTCGCGGCGACCACCCCGGCGCCGACGGCGCCCATCGCCGCGGCCCGGGCCGCGAGGTTGGCCGTGGTCCTGTTCTCGACGCCGAGGGCGGCGAACTCCCTGACGGTGTCCGGCGAGAAGTAGACGGTGGCGTGCAGCGGGTTGACGGCGGTGTGCCATGCGTGGCGGGCGGCCTTCGGAGGAATCGTCATCGTCATGCGACGCATACTAAGCGACTGCTTGGTACGTCGACCAGGCCTGGCAAGAGGCCGCGACTGCTCCAAGATCATGACGGCCGAATGGCGATCGTGTGACAGGAGGGGCCATGGACATGACTGGGGCCGCCAGGCGTGAATACGGTCGAACACCAACAGCCTCCCCTACCCCTTGGAGCATGCGTGTACCGCAGAGCGATCGCCCCGAGCGTGCTGGCCGCGTCCCTCCTGCTGGTGATCCCGGCGTCGGCGGCGAGTTCGGTTCCGGGCGCCCCGGGCATCGGCGACCCTTACTACCCGGCCAGCGGCAACGGCGGATACGACGTCTCCCACTACGACCTCCGCCTCAAGTACGAGCCCAAGACCGACCTGCTGGAGGGCACGGCCACCCTGCTCACCACCGCCGAGCAGGACCTCTCCCGCTTCAACCTGGACTTCGGCCTCGACGTCAGCGAGGTCCGGGTGGGCGGCGTCAAGGCCAAGTTCGCCAGGAGCGGCACCCAGGAGCTGGAGATCACCCCGGCCTCCCCGCTCCGGCGCGGCAAGCAGACGGCCGTGGTCGTCAAGTACGCGGGCAAGCCCTCGCAGTTCAAGGTCGACGGCTGGAGCGCCTGGCACCGCACACCGGACGGCGGAGTGGCGGCGCAGGAGCCGGATTCGGCCATCTGGTGGTTCCCGAGCAACGACCACCCGCTCGACAAGGCCACGTTCGACGTCTCGGTGAGCGTCCCGGACGGCACCCAGGCCATCAGCAACGGCGTGCTCCAGTCGCAGAGTTCGCGGCTGGGCTGGACCCGCTTCAACTGGCGCTCCAACAAGCCGCAGGCCACGTACCTGGCGACCCTGGCCATCGGCAAGTTCGACATCACCACGGACACGACCGCGAACGGCCTGCCGATCGTCAACGCCTACAGCAAGGACCTCGGCGACAACGCGGGAGCCGCCCGCGCCAGCATCGAACGCACCGGTGAGGTCACCGAGTGGCTGGAGGGCGTGTTCGGCCCGTACCCCTTCAACGCGCTGGGCGGCTACGTCCCGAACGTCACCAGCGGCTACGCGCTGGAGACGCAGACCCGGCCGTTCTACAGCCCGCGCCAGTTCGCCAATGGTGCCAACGTCTCGGTCGTCGTGCACGAGCTGGCCCACCAGTGGTACGGCGACAGCGTCTCCGTCGACGGCTGGAAGGACATCTGGGTCAACGAGGGCTTCGCCCGCTACGCCCAGTGGCTGTGGTCGGAGAAGGAGGGCGAGGGCACCGCCCAGGAGCTCGCCGACTGGGCCTGGTCGACCCGGCCCGCCGAGGACCCCTTCTGGCAGGTCAAGCCGGGTGACCCGGGTCCGGACAACCAGTTCCACATCGCCGTCTACGACCGGGGCGCGATCGCCCTCCAGGCGCTGCGCAACGAGGTCGGCGACGAGAAGTTCTTCCAGATCCTGAAGGGCTGGCCGGCCGAGCGGGCGTACGGGAACGCCAAGGTCGGCGACTTCGTCCGGTACGCCGAGAAGATCTCCGGCAAGCCGCTGGCCGAGCTGTTCGAGACCTGGCTCTACACGGCGGGCAAGCCGGCCGCGCCGTCCCCCAAGTCGCCGGCCGCCACGGCGCGTTCGCTGTCGGCGCCGACGCAGCAGGTGGAACCCCGGTCCTGGAAGAAGATCGCCGGCACGAACACGGTCCACGACCACGGCGGCCAGGTCCACGACGGCCACGGCCACTGACGGTCGGAGCGCTGCGGCCGGAGCGCCGCGGTCAGAGCGCCCCGCGCGCCGGCACCCCTCCCCGGGTGCCGGCGCGCCACCGCGCCCGCGCCTCGCGCGCGATCGGCAGGTAGCGCAGCCGCTCGGGCAGCAGCGGTACGAGGATCCGCACGGCCGTGCTGAACCGCCTCAGCCTGCGCTCCTGCGCGGGGCTCCACTCCAGCCCGACGGCGGCGCGGGCCTCGAACGGCATGTACCCGGCGGTGACGAAGGCCCGGAAGCGCAGGAACAGCACCCGCAGCACGGGCCACGTCAGCCGCAGCAGCAGCCGTACGGGCAGGGAGCCGCCCTGCGGCCGGGGCAGGGGCACGTCGGTGGCCACCAGCTCGCGGGCGACCGCGGTGGGCTCGATCTCCTCGGCCAGCATCCGGTGGTAGTAGGGCCAGTACTCCTCGATGGTCTGCGGCATGTCCCGGTCGTGCAGGCCGAGGATCCGGCCGACCTGGAGCCACTCCCGGTAGAGCTGCCGCTCCTGGGCGGGGGTGAAGGGGCGCAGCAGGTAGCGGCCCGCGTACCGGTAGATCGGGAAGCCGGTGGCGTGCACCCAGGCGTAGCACGAGGGGTCGAGGGCGTGGTAGCGGCGGCCCCGGGTGTCGGTGCCCTGGATCTCCCGGTGCAGCCGGCGCACCCGGCGCCCCTCCTCCGCGGCCTGCTCCCCGCCGTACACCCACAGCTGCACGGAGCGCAGCGAGCGCTCGCCGCGGCCCCAGGGATCGGTACGGAACACCGAGTACGTGTCGACGCCGGCGGCGATGGCCGGGTGGGCGACCTGGAGGGTGAAGGCGGCGGGCAGCATCAGCAGCTGCCGGACGTCCCCGGCGATCGTCCACAGCACCCCGCCGGGCGGGGGCGGTTCGGGCTCGGCGCGCCGCCGCCCGGCCTCGCCGCGCCCGGGGCGCGCGGGGCGCGTGGGCTGCTGCTGCGAGGCGGGACGGTTCGTCTTCTCCATGGTCCCAGTATGCGCGGCAGCGGCCGGAAGACGGCCGTGGGGCTGCTGTGAAGCGGCTTTGAAGCGGCTTTGAAGCGGCTGTGAAGCGGTCGGCGCCGGACGTCCGCGCTCCCGTCAGAAAGTCTTGTCGCGGGTGTTACCCAGAGGTAACTGCGGCTGCTTTGATGGCGCCCGTCGATCTCTCCCCACAGGTCACTGGAGACCCCATGCCGTTCTCCCTCGCCCGCGGCAAGGC
>NZ_WTFF01000382.1 GCF_019400985.1 Streptomyces bambusae | reverse complement strand
CCCGGTGCGCTCAAACGCCGCGCGGGCTGGAATGTGCCGCTGCGCGGCATATCCAGCCCCGCCGGCGTTTGAGGCGCGGGGGTCCGGGGGCGGAGCCCCCGGTTACGGGAAGGGGCGGGGTGGGGAAGAAGCCCCGCGCAGCGGGTCCAGCAGGTCCGGCACGGGTAGTCCCACCGGCTGGACCAGCCACAGGAAGTCCCCCAGCCCGCCGCGCGCGGTGAGCTCGGCCGCCTCCCCCGCCGACGCCAGCCCCCGTACGTACGCCACCGGGTCCGTGGATGCCAGCGCGAGCGGGGGCCGCGCGCCCGACACCCCGAGCGCCCCCAAGGCCTCCCGCTGGCTCATCAGCAGGGCGGTTCCCGCCCCGCCGGGGGCGACCGCGCACGCGTCCAGCGCCACGTGCGCCGTGACGTCGCACGAACCGTCCGGCACCGCCGCCACCTCCCGCCCCCCGCGGAAGCCTGCCAAGGTTCCGTACGCCGGCCGGTTCGCCGCCGTGTGGGCGTAGTCCACCGCGACCGCCAGCCCCCGCTCCAGCGTGCCGACCGCCGCCGCCCACGCCTCGTCGCGCGCCCTGCCGATCTCGCGTCGGCCCGGCCCCGGCCACCAGCGCTCCAGCCACTCCCGGTCGGAGGCCGACACCGGCCCGCCCGGGGACTCCGCGCCGTCGCGCCCGACCAGGACGTACCGGCCGTCCTCGGCGACGTCCAGCGGCACGTTGTCGAGCCACTCGTTGGCGAAGAGCAGCCCCACGGCCCCCCGCGGCGGCTCCGGTACCCAGCGGATCCGCCCGTCCAGGCCCGCCGGCCGCTGCGCCCGCTCCACCGCGTACGGCCGTACCCGCGCCGCCACCTGCGGCGGCAGTGCCGCCAGCACCCCGGTCAGCAGTTCCCCGCGCCCGGCCCCGACGTCCACCAGGTCCAGCTCCCCCGGGCGGCCGAGCTGCTCGTCCACCGCCAGCAGGAGCCGGGCGACCGCCCCGGCGTACAGCGGCGAGGCGTGCACGGACGTGCGGAAATGCCCGGCCGGGCCCGCCCCGCCCGGGCGTACGTAGAAACCGTCGGGCCCGTACAGCGCGGTCTCCATCGCCTCCCGCCACCGCACGGGCTCCGTGACGCTCCCCTGACCAGACTGTTCGCTCATCACCCACAGACTAAGCAACCCCTCCACCTTCCGGAGTACGCCCCTGTGGCACGGATCGCCCCTGTGGTTGACTCCAGCACCTATCCGGCTTTTCTACTCTGGGTTACGTGCAGCGCCTCTACGACTTCCTCCGCAGACACCCGACGGGCGTCGACAGCTTCTGGGCTGTCGTGCTCCTCGGGATGGCCATGCTGGAAGTGGCATCCGAGAACCTCACCGCCGCGGAGCGGCTGATCGCCGTCCCGTCGGTGCTCGCGCTGTCCACCGCCGTCGCGTTGCGCCGCAGGTGGACGACCCAGATGTTCTGGGTGGCCCTCGGCGCCGGCGTCTACCAGCTGCTGACCCGCGTCGACCTCCACCTCGCCGACTTCGCGACGCTGGTCGTCCTCTACACCCTCGCGTCCGCCAGCGACGTCTCCCGCTGGCTGTCCCGCTTCGCGCTCGGCGCGGGCCTCGCGGCCGCTCCGCTCTACGCGCTGCGCTTCGGCATCGACAAGAGCTCGGCCGGCTCCGCGCAGAACGTCTACTTCACGCTGTTCATGATGGTCCCCTTCGCCCTCGCCTGGGTGCTGGGCGACTCCGTCCGCACCCGCCGGGCGTACTACGCCCAGCTGGTCGAGCGCAACCAGCGGCTGGAGAAGGAGCGCGAGGCCCAGGCCAAGGTCGCGGTGGCGGCGGAGCGCGCGCGGATCGCCCGCGAGCTGCACGACGTCGTCGCGCACAACGTCTCGGTGATGGTGGTCCAGGCCGACGGCGCCGCGTACGTCATGGACGTCGCCCCCGAGCAGGCCAAGGAGGCCCTGCAGACCATCTCCGGCACCGGGCGCCAGGCGCTCGCCGAGATGCGCCGCCTGCTGGGCGTGCTGCGCACCGGCGAGCCGCAGGAGTCCGAGGACTACGTGCCGCAGCCCGACGTCGAGCAGATCGAGGTGCTCGTCGAGCAGGTGCGGGCGGCCGGGCTCACGGTCGACTTCGAGGTCGAGGGCACGCCGCGGCCGCTGCCCAGCGGCGTGGAGCTGACGGCGTACCGGATCGTGCAGGAGGCGCTGACGAACACGCGCAAGCACGGCGGCCCGGAGGCGAAGGCGAACGTGCGGCTGGTGTACTTCGACGACGGGCTCGGCCTGCTGGTCGAGGACGACGGGCGGGGCGCGGCCCACGAGTTGTACGAGGACGGCGGCGCGGACGGCGCCGGGCACGGCCTGATCGGCATGCGGGAGCGGGTCGGTATGGTCGGCGGGACCCTGGAGGCGGGGCCGCGGCCGGGCGGAGGCTTCCGGATCAGCGCGCTGCTGCCGCTGAAGAAGAAATGAGGTCGAGGTAGCGGATGTCCATCCGAGTGATGCTCGTAGACGACCAGGTGCTGCTGCGCACCGGCTTCCGGATGGTGCTCGCCGCCCAGCCGGACATGGAGGTGGTCGCCGAGGCCGGCGACGGCCTGGAGGCGCTGGAGGTGCTCCGCGCGACGAAGGTCGACGTGGTCCTGATGGACGTGCGCATGCCGAAGCTCGACGGGGTCGAGGCGACCCGGCGGATCTGCGCCCAGGAGGACCACCCCAAGGTGATCATCCTGACCACCTTCGACCTGGACGAGTACGCGTTCTCCGGGCTGAAGGCGGGGGCGAGCGGGTTCATGCTGAAGGACGTGCCGCCGGCGGAGCTGCTGGGCGCGATCCGCTCGGTCCACAGCGGCGACGCGGTGGTGGCCCCGTCCACGACCCGCCGCCTGCTGGACCGCTTCGCCCCCATGCTCCCGACCACGACCGCGGAGCCGCAGCACAAGGAGCTGGACCGGCTGACGGACCGCGAGCGCGAGGTCATGCTCCTGGTCGCCCAGGGCCTGTCGAACGGCGAGATCGCCGCCCGCCTGGTCCTGTCGGAGGCCACGGTGAAGACCCACGTCGGCCGCATCCTGACCAAGCTGGGCCTGCGCGACCGCGTCCAGGTGGTCGTCCTGGCCTACGAGACGGGCATGGTCCGCGCAGGCGGCGGCAGTCTGTAGCCCCCTCAGGTCATCCAGCGGTCCGGGCTGGCGTCCGCGCGGCCGGTGCGGGAGCGGTCGGCCTGGGCGTGGAGGAACTCGGCGGCCTCGGCCGCGGCACGCAGCCGGGCCGTGACCGTGCCGTTCGCGCCGTGGTCGACCGAGACGTCGGCGACCCCGCGGGCCCGTTCCCACGGCCCCTGGGTCAGCCGTACGCTCTGCACCTTCGCGTGCGGCACGATCTCCGTACGCCGGCACAGCCGGCCGTGCCGGGCCGCGAAGACCTGCGGGGACACCGCCAGGCCGTAGCCCTTCCACCAGACCGGGACCACCCAGCGCGAGGCGCGCCCGGGGGACGGAGCGAACTCCAGGTCCGCGAGCTCCACGCCCGGCAGCACCCGGGCCACCACCGCGTACGCCTCCCCGCGCTCGGCGACCGGCACCAGCACGTCGTTCTTCGAGCCGGCCACCGCCAGCTCCACCCGGACCCAGCCGCGCCGCCGCCACAGCAGCGGTTCCACGATCCGCACCATCTGCACCCGGCCGGGCGGCACCGTCTCGTGGGCCCGGTCCAGCAGGCCGTGGTCCAGGCGCAGCCCGTCGGGCGAGTCCGCGACCGTCCAGTCGTACTCGGTGAGGAAGCGGCCGCCGCTGGCCGCCCAGACGCCGCCCAGCACGGGCAGCAGCATCGCCAGGCTCACGACGAGGCTGGCGCTGATCCACCACACCGCCACCGACGCGGCCAGCCCGCCCGCCAGCGCCCCCCAGACCCCGAGACTCAGCAGCAGGGAGCGCCACAGCCGGTCGGCCGGGACCCGCAGCAGCCCGTGCACCGGGGCCTCGCCGACACCGGCCGCCTCGGCCGGGGCGAAGCCGGCCGCCCGCGCCAGCAGTTCCGCGCGCAGCGCCCGGGCCTCCCGCTCGCCGAGGAAGGCCAGTTCGTCCTTGTCGTCGGTGCCGATGACGTCGAGCTTGAGCTTGGCCACGCCGGTGGCCCGGGCGAGCAGCGGCTGGGTGACGTCGACGGCCTGCAGGCGGTCGAGCCGGATGTGGGCCGTGCGCCGGAAGAGCAGCCCGGTGCGGATGCGCAGCTCGGTGTCGGTGACGGCGTAGGAGGTGAACCACCAGCTCAGGAAGCCGTACAGGGCGCCGAGCAGCAGCAGGCCGAGGAGCAGCAGCACGCCGAGGACCGACCCCAGGTCGCGGGCCCACTCCTGGGCCCGGTCGACCTGCTGGCTGAGCACGCCGATGACGGCGCCGATCGGCACCCAGGCGCGGCGCAGCGGGGTGAAGGGGTGCAGCCGGTGGTGCTCCGCTGGGGCGGCACCCGGCTCCACCGGCGCGGCCCCCGGCTCCACGGGCGGCGTGTCGGCCTCGGCAGGCGCAGCGCCCGGCTCCTCATGGGCGGCACCCGGCTCCACCGGCGCGGCCCCCGGCTCCACGGGGCTCACAGTCCCGCCGACCTTGCCTCGCCGAGCTCCGTCAGCCGGTCGCGGAGCCGCTCCGCCTCGGCCGGCGCCAGGCCCGGGATCTTCGCGTCGCTCGCCGCGGCGGCCGTGTGCAGCTGTACGGAGGCCAGCGCGAAGCGCCGCTCCAGCGGGCCGGAGGTCACCTCGACCAGCTGCATCCGCCCGTACGGCACGACCGTCTGCTCGTGCCACAGCACCCCGCGGCTGATCAGCAGGTCGTCGGCGCGTTCCGCGTACCGCCACGAGCGCCAGTTGCGCCCCAGCATCACCCAGCCCCAGCCCAGTACGCCCGCCCAGACCAGCCCGGTCGCCGCCCACGCCGGGCCGGCGAGCACGCCGGTCAGGACGGCGGTCACCACCCCGAGCACGGTCGTCCAGAGCACCAGCAGCAGCCGTCGCAGCCGGAGCAGCCCGCCCGGCAGTCCCACCCACCGGGCACCGTCCGTCCCACCGAGTGGTCCGTCCGGTTCCCGCTTCGTCCCCGTATCCATTCCTCCAGCGTAGGGCTGAGACACTGGGCGCATGACGGAGACCACGGTCGGCATCGGCGGTGCGGCGGAGAGCACCGACATGGTGCTCAACATCGGACCTCAGCACCCTTCCACGCACGGCGTGCTGCGCCTGCGCCTCGTCCTGGACGGCGAGCGGATCACCAGCGCGGAGCCGGTGGTCGGCTACATGCACCGCGGGGCCGAGAAGCTCTTCGAGGCCCGTGACTACCGTCAGATCGTCATGCTGGCCAACCGCCACGACTGGCTGTCCGCCTTCTCCAACGAGCTCGGCGTGGTCATGGCCGTCGAGCGGATGCTCGGCATGGAGGTGCCGGAGCGGGCCGTGTGGATGCGGACCCTGCTCGCCGAGCTGAACCGGGTGCTCAACCACCTGATGTTCCTCGGGTCGTACCCCCTCGAACTGGGCGGTATCACCCCGATCTTCCACGCGTTCCGCGAGCGCGAGGACCTCCAGGCGGTCATGGAGGAGATCTCCGGCGGCCGCATGCACTACATGTTCAACCGGGTCGGCGGGCTCAAGGAGGACCTGCCGGCGGGCTGGCTCGGCCGCGCCCGGGCAGCCGTGGCCGAGTGCCGCTCCCGGATGGACGTCTACGACAAGCTCGTCCGCGGCAACGAGATCTTCCGCGGCCGCACCCGGGGCGTCGGCGTGCTGTCCGCCGAGGCCGTCCACGCGTACGGGGTCTCCGGCCCGATCGCCCGCGCCTCCGGTGTGGACTTCGACCTGCGCCGCGACGAGCCCTACCTGGCGTACGGCGAGCTGCAGGACGTGCTCAAGGTCGTCACCCGCACCGACGGGGACTGCCTGGCCCGCTTCGAGTGCCTGCTGGACCAGACCCACAACTCCCTGGACCTGGCCGACGCCTGCCTGGACCGGATGGCCGAGCTGCCGCCGGGGCCGATCAACCAGCGGCTGCCGAAGGTGCTCAAGGCGCCGGAGGGCCACACGTACGCCTGGACCGAGAACCCGCTCGGGATCAACGGCTACTACCTCGTCTCCAAGGGCGAGAAGACGCCGTACCGGCTGAAGCTGCGCTCGGCGTCGTTCAACAACATCCAGGCGCTGACCGAGCTGCTGCCCGGGCAGCTCGTCGCGGACATGGTGGCGATCCTGGGCTCGCTGTTCTTCGTGGTCGGCGACATCGACAAGTAGGCGCGGACCGGGCGCTGTGCGGCGACGGGGGCGGGCCGGGCGGCCTAGATTGCGGCCATGACCGCTGCCGCTGCCGCCGCCGCTGCCGCCCCGCGCCCCGACCGCCCCGCGCCCTCGGACCGCCCGCGGCCCGGCCT
>NZ_WTFF01000381.1 GCF_019400985.1 Streptomyces bambusae | reverse complement strand
GCGCAACTCGGTGGGCGCCATGCGGGCGCGCTGGCCGCCGCCGGCGATCAGCGCGTTCACCGGGGTGAGCGGGTCCGCCGCCATCGCCTTGGCGAGCAGCACGCCGAGCACCAGCGGGACCAGCGCGACGGCCAGCGCCGAACCGGCGGTGGTCACGTGCTCGATGCGGGGGCGCCGGTCGGCGGCGCGGGGCTCGGTCATGTTCATGGCCCCATTCCAGCAGCGGCCGCGCGGCGGGGAATCGGAGCAGGTACTCAGGTCGTTGGGCCTGGCGTACTCAGTCACCGACCACAGCCAGTGGGTGATAGGCGATGTCAGCAGCGGGGGCCTTCGAGCCGGCGACCGGTGACGGGCCGACGCCCGCCGCGCCGAACGGACCGAACGGACCGAACGGGCCCGACCGGCCCGACGGGCGGCCCGGCAGCGGCGGGGCACGTGCCGCGGAGGTGCGGACCGCCTACGAGGGGCTGCTGCAGATCCGCCGCCTGGTGAACGGTGCCGCGGGCGAGACGGTGCCCGCGCCGTGGGAGCGGCAGCAGCCGGAACGCGCGGTGGCCCTCGCCCTGAAGGCGGCCGGCCTGCCGCCGTCGGCCGTGGACCCGGCCACCGGTGCGCGTACGGCGATGGGCTACGTGGTCGGGCCGGGCGAGGCACCTGGACAGGTCCGGGTGGCCTGGGCCGGCCCGCCAGGCGGCGGCACGGCCGGGCAGGAGCAGGAGCGGCTGACCGCCTGCGCCGGGGTCCTCGGGCAATTGGGCTGGGAGTGCCTGCTGTACCGGGGCCCGAAGCACCGCCGCTACCTGGAGGTCGAGCCGCCCCGCTGAGGCCCGCCCACGGCAGCGCGCGAAGCCCGGCCCACCGCGGGCGCCCGTCGCCGTACGGGCCGGCGTACGACCCCGTGGTGCGGCTCCGGACGAACGGACGGACGGACCGCAGGAGGTGGGTGCACCCCCGCCGTCCGGATGCACCCCCTCCCCCACTACGCAGGCATCGCTACGGCGCGCCGAAGGTCAGCGTCAGCTTCGGCGTCCCCTCGTTCGCCTGGGCCTCCGAGGACCACAGCCACAGCGCGTCGCCCCCGCTGCCCGTCAGGGCCACGCTGTACGACCTGCCCAGCGCGCCCGCGACCGCCGCCGGGTCGAGCACGGTCGTGTGGACCGCGGAGCCGTCCGGGATGCCGGCGAAGCTGCCGAGCACCGGGGCGCCGAGGGCCGGGCGGTCGGCGTACGTCGTGCCGGCCTCCGTCCACGCGCCGGTGACCGGGACGACCGAGACGGTGTCCGCCGTCCCCGCCCCGCTCATCGTGCTCGTCCTGATCGCGAGCGCCGCCGACTTCAGCACGGTGCCCGGGGGCGCCGCCGGCAGGTTGAACCGCAGGTAGCTCGCGTACAGGGGGTTGCCGCGCACCGCCAGTGACCCGGACGTACCGAAGTTGGTGCCGGGGGCGCCCGCGTTGGCGTACGTGTCCTCGGCCGCGGTCACCTCGGCCACCGTGTCCGCCGGGGCCTTGGCGAGGGTGAAGTGGTTCTGCACCTGCGCCGCGGTCAGCACGGTCGGGTAGACGGCCGTCTCGTCCATCTGGCCCGCCCACAGGTCGCTGGTGGGGCGGTTCGGCCAGCCGCCGAGGCTGTCGCCGCCGGCGTGCCAGTAGCCGGAGTAGTTCTCGTGCGTGGTGACGCCCAGCGTGCCCCGCTGGGCACCGTCGACGTAGAGCACCATGCCGCCGGGGCCCTGGGTGGCGACGACGTGGTGCCACTGGTTGTCGTTGTAGGCGGCGGGGGTGGTGACGGTGCGGAAGCCGCCTGTGTAGACGCCGAAGACGAGGCGGCCGTCGTCGGCCATGTAGAGGTGCTTGTCGTAGCGGTTGCTGCCGTGGTCCTGGTTGTTGCCGAAGCCGAGGATCTTCCCGCCCCGGGTGGTGCCGGTCCTGAACCAGGTCTCCAGGGTGTACGTGCTGCCGATGGTCTGGCGGCGGTCGGCGTACACCCGGTTGTCGGTGCCGTTGAAGCCGATCGCGGTGCTCGGGCCGGTCACCGCGGCCGGAGTCCGGCGCAGGGCGGGGCCGTTCAGGTGCACGCCGGCCGAGTTGCCGCCGTCCGAGGAGTCGCCGACGTAGGGCAGCGCCGACTCGTCGTAGCGCCAGTACAGTTGGGCGCCGTCCGCGCGGACCTGGGCGGGGTAGACCTCGGGCGAGGTGGGTACGGTCACCGTCGCGGGGGCCGACAGGGCGCTGGTGTTGCCGGCCGCGTCGGTCGCGCTCACCCGGTAGGTGTACGTCTGCCCGGGCGTGACGGAGGTGTCCGTCCAGGAGGCCTGCGGGCGCTTGAAGAACAGTGAGTCGGCATTCAGCGTGGCCACCGGTGCGGCGTTGCCGTTGCGGTACACCCGGTAGGTGAGGGTGCCGTCGTCGAGGTCGAGGCTGGTGCGCCAGCGGACCTGGACCTTGCCGGGGGTGAAGGCGGCCGCGCCGGCCACCGGGACGGTCGGGGCGCCGGTGTCGCCGGTCGAGGCGAACCGGGTCAGGCTCTGCTGGCCGGCTCCGTTGACGGTGGTGAACTCGCCGCCGACCCAGAGGTACTGCACGCCCGCCTTCGCACCGACCGCCATCACGCGCGGGCCGATGCCCTCGCCGATGCCGTCGTTGGTGTCCGGGGACCAGCCGAGCTTGCCGGTGCCGGTGGTCGGCTGGGCGAGCAGGTGGTGGCGCCGGCCGTCGGGGAACTCCCCGACGCTGGAGCAGTCGTGCGCGTGCGAGGCGCTGTACAGGACGTTCTGGTGGGGCAGGACGGCCTGGGTCGCGCCGAGGCAGGTGTCGCGCCACCGCTGGCCGTAGTCGGAGAGGTCGAGCGCGATCCGGCCGTCGAAGACGCCGCCGCCCGTGCCCTCGTTGGCGGTGTAGAAGCCGGTGCCGTCGGTGGCGATGTCCTTGACCACCGAATTGGTCTCGATGAAGCCGGGGTAGGCCTTGGTGAGGGCGCCGCTGGTGGCGTCGACGACCGCGAGGGCGTGGCTGCCGGTGCCGTTGACCGTGAAGAAGTCGCCGCCGAGCAGGACCTTGCTGCCGTCCGGGGTGAGCTCGACGGCCCGGCCGGGCTCGTCGGCGTCGGCCCGGAAGGGGCGCAGGGCCCCGTCAACCGCGGCGACGGCGGCGAAGCGCTGGCGGGGCTGGCCCGAGACGGTCAGGAAGTCGCCGCCCGCGTAGACCGTGTCGCCGGTGACGGCCAGGGCCCGGACGGTGGCGGTGAAGGCGGGGCGGAAGGAGGCCTTCGGGGCGCAGGTGGCCACGTCGATGGCGGCGAGGCTGCTGACCGGGAGGCCGTTGACGGCGCCGAAGTAGCCGCCGGCGTAGAGCGTCTTCTTGTCGGGCGACAGGGTGAGCGCCCGGACCGTGGCGGTGCCGCCGCCGACGGTGAAGGACAGCTTGCAGGCGGTCGGGGCGCCGGTCGCGGCGTCCAGGGCCACGAAGTTGACCGCTTCCTGCTCGGTTCCGGCGCCGCCCGCGGGCGGCCGGACGGCGGAGAAGGTGCCGCCTGCGAACACGGTGCCGTTCGCCTCGGCGAGGGCCCAGACGACCCCGTTGGGCTGCCAGGTGGGCAGCGCGTCGGCGGTGAAGGCCACGGGCGGAGTGATCGCGGCGGCCTGTGGGACGAGTCCGAGGCCGATTCCGGCGCCGAGCCCGGTGAGAGTCAGGGCGAGCGTGGCGGCCAGCCCTCTTGATCTGTGCATGTACCCCCCAGTGCTGCTCAAAGTGTTCTGGCGCACCCTAAAGTCAATTCACCGTTGTGGTCAGCAGACTTGACGTATCGGTTGCCGAACCGGCACGAGCCGGGGGTATAGGAGCGCCGCCAGTCGCCGGTCAGGGCATCTGACCGATCCGCCGCGGGGCCCTCAGGCCGGACCGTGGACGCCGTGACGAACACGACGAACACGACGAACGTGACGGATGTGGCTGACGGGGCGGGCAAGGGTACCGGGGGCCGGCGCGTGCCGCGGGGGTACGGGCGCTGTGGGGTGCGCCCGCGCTGCGCCCGCTGGTGCTCGCGGCCGGGACGGCGATGGTGTGCTCCGGGCTCGGCAGCTCGTTCCTGTACGCGGTCGTCGACCGCGGTCTCGGCCGCGCGCCCGCCTTCCTCGGGGTGCTGTACGCCGTCCAGGGCGCGGGGTCGGTCGCCGCCGGGCTGCTGGCCGGGCCGCTGATGCGCCGCATGGGCGTGCGGGCGTACGCGGCCGCCGGGTGCGCCCTGTTCGGGGCCGCCCTGGCGCTGCGCGCGCTGCCGTACGACGCGGCCGTGCCGGCGAGCAGCCTGGCGGTCGGGGTGGGGCTGCCGGGCATCCTCGTGGCGGCGCTGACGGCCGTGCAGCGGGAGGTGCCGCACGAGCCGGCGGGGCGGGTGGCCGCCGGGACCAACACCCTGGTGTACGCGCCGAGTGCGGTTGCGATGGGGGTAGGCCCGGCCCTGGTCGCCGCCTTCGACCACCGGCTCGCCCTGCCCGTGGTCGGGGCGGCGGCGCCGGCGACGGCGGTGGCCCTGGCCGGGCCGGTGCTGCGTGCGCGGTCAGGGCGCCGGGACCGGCCGGCAGAGCAGTGCGGCCGGTGAGGGACGGGAGCCCCACCGGGTGGTGAAGGCGATGCCCGCCGCGTACTCGCCGGGCAGGCACTGGCCCTTGTAGTGGCCGTACGCGAAGTCGCCGCCGAGCCCCGCAGCGCCGGACGGCCGGTTGTCGCCGCGGTCGAACCAGACCGTACGGCCGCCGCCGGCCGGGAGCGCGGTGCGGGCCGGGGCGCACAGCGCCGCGGAGACCCGCTCGCCGCGTACGCTCCAGCCGATCAGGAAGCGGTCCTGGGGGCAGGCGAACTTGGTGTAGCCGGTGGCCCAGTCGCCGCCGGGCGGCACGTGCGACTCGTCGGTGACGACCGTATGGGCGCCCGTGGCGGACCGCAGGTCGGAGGTGGTGCACAGGCCGCGGCCGCCGGTGTGGGAGAGCCCGGCGAGCCGGGAGCCGTCGGGGCAGACGGCCTTGCGGGCGCCGACGTCCCAGTCGCCGGCCGCGCGGGTGCGCAGCGAGGCGTTGTGGTCGCGGTGGTCGGTGGCCAGCTGGTACCAGGCGGGGGTGGCCGGCACGGTTCCGGTACGCCCGGCGGCGCCGGTCAGGCCGGTCCAGGTGGGGGTGCGCCAGTCGCCGGCGTCCAGGACGCCGGAGCGGTGGCCGGCGGCGTCGTAGCGCAGCAGCGCCCAGGTGTCGCCGCCGCCCCCGGCGCCGCCGGACCAGCCGACCAGCGGCCAGTAGGCGAAGTCGGCGTCCGTGGCGGTCAGCCGGTCCGTCAGGTTGCCGAACCAGGCGCGCGGGGCGGTGCCCCGCTCGTCGGCGCCGATGCCGAACTCGCTGATCCAGACGGGGGCGGTGAAGTGGGCACCGGTCTCGGCCGACACGAAGAAGGCCTGGTCGTAGAGGACCTGTTGGAGCTGCTCGCGGGTCAGGTCCTGGTAGCGGGGGTCGTGGGTCTCGCCCAGCCCGGTGGCGCCGCTGTGGTTCGGGCCGGTGTAGCCGTAGAAGTGGGCGGAGTACACCAGCTTGCCGGAGACGACGAGGGTGTGGGAGAGGCCGCGGACCGGGGTCAGGGTGGGGCGGCCGTGCGGGAAGCCGTCGACCGGCAGGCCCGTCCAGTTGATGCCCTCGACGACGATCAGCAGGTCGGGGTTGGCCTCGGTGAGGATCCGGTCGGCGGCCTCCTGGGCGGCGGCGTGCCAGTCGTGGTTGTCGCCGAGGCCCCAGTTGGGGTCGTCCCAGACGTCGCGGCGGACCTCGTTGTAGAGGTCGGCGCCGACGACGCGGGGGTTGGCGCGGTAGCGGCGGGCCATGGCCACCCAGTCGTCGGCCCACTGGGCGGTGGACCGGCCGCTGCTGTTCCAGCGCTCGTTCCCGTCGAGTCCGCAGCACCAGCGGGTGGTGACCGTGTGGTTGTTGAGGATGACGGCGAAGCCGTCGGCGGTGAGCGCGGCGACGACCGCGTCGTACACCTGGAGCGGGGTGCGGCCCCGCAGGGCGGGGTTGGCGGCGACCGCCGCGTCGGGGACGGGGGTGGTGGTGCGCAGCATCTCGTTGGAGAACGGCAGCCGGATGCTGTTGAGGCCGAGCGCCCGGAAGTCGGCGAGCAGGGCGGGCAACGGCGTGCGGTCGAGGCCGAGCGGGATGCCGTACGAGGGCTGGCCCGCGTGGTGGTTCGCGGGATCGGCGGCATCGCCCGAGCCGGTCCAGGAGCCCTGGGCGCCGTCCCAGTTGCCGGAGCGCAGGCGGAAGCGCTCGCCCCGCGCGTCGACGATCCATCGGCCCCGGGTGGACAGCGGCGGGGTCCACGAGGCTGCGGCCGCATCGGCGGCGGGGGACGGGGCGGGGAGGGCG
>NZ_WTFF01000380.1 GCF_019400985.1 Streptomyces bambusae | reverse complement strand
AAGAGCCGGGGCCCCCCCGGCCCCCGCCGACCTGCCCGAGGGCGTGGCGCCCGCCTCCGGCCCGCGCGCGCCGCTGCGACGCCGGCTGGACACCAGCCCGGTCGCCTCGGTGAAGCTGGCCTCCGGCTGCGACCGCCGCTGCTCCTTCTGCGCCATCCCGTCCTTCCGCGGCTCCTTCATCTCGCGCCGGCCGAGCGACGTGCTGGGCGAGACCCGCTGGCTGGCCGAGCAGGGGGTGAAGGAGATCATGCTGGTCTCCGAGAACAACACCTCCTACGGCAAGGACCTCGGCGACATCCGGCTGCTGGAGACCCTGCTGCCGGAGCTGGCCGCGGTCGACGGCATCGAGCGGGTGCGGGTCAGCTACCTGCAGCCGGCCGAGATGCGGCCCGGCCTGATCGACGTACTGACCTCCACGCCGAAGGTCGTGCCGTACTTCGACCTGTCCTTCCAGCACTCCGCCCCGGACGTGCTGCGCGCGATGCGCCGCTTCGGCGACACCGACCGCTTCCTGGAGCTGCTGGACACCATCCGCTCCAAGGCCCCGCAGGCCGGTGTGCGGTCGAACTTCATCGTGGGCTTCCCCGGTGAGACGGAAGCCGACTTCAAGGAGCTGGAGCGTTTCCTCACCAGCGCCCGGCTCGACGCGATCGGCGTCTTCGGCTACTCCGACGAGGAGGGCACCGAGGCGGTCACGTACGAGAACAAGCTGGACGAGGACACGATCGCCGAGCGGCTCGCGTACATGCAGCGGCTGGCCGAGGAGCTGACCTCGCAGCGCGCCGAGGAGCGGATCGGGGAGACCCTGGAGGTGCTCGTCGAGTCCGTCGAGACGGTGGACGAGGACGGTGAGGGCGCGTACGGTCGGGCCGCCCACCAGGCGCCCGAGACCGACGGCCAGGTGGTCTTCACGGACGGCACGGGGCTGGTCCCCGGCCGTCTGGTCATGGCAAAGGTGGTCGGCACCCTGGGCGTGGACCTGGTCGCCGAGCCCCTGGACCTCGAGGAGGCGGCCGGATGACCGGAGTCCCGGCATCAGCAGCAGGCGGTACCGGCCACCGGCCCGTCTCCGGCGGAAAGCTGGGGGCGGCGGCCGTCAATCAGGCCAGCCTGTGGAACATCGCCAACATCCTGACGATGGTCCGGCTCCTGCTCGTTCCGGGATTCGTCCTCCTGCTGCTGGCCGAAGGCGGCTACGACCCGGCCTGGCGCGCACTGGCCTGGGCCGCCTTCGCCATCGCCATGATCACGGACCTGTTCGACGGCCACCTGGCGCGGACGTACAACCTGGTCACGGACTTCGGCAAGATCGCCGACCCCATCGCCGACAAGGCGATCATGGGATCGGCGCTGATCTGCCTGTCCTGGCTGGGCGACCTGCCGTGGTGGGTGACCGGCGTGATCCTCGGGCGTGAGCTGGGCATCACGCTGCTGCGGTTCTGGGTGATCCGCTACGGGGTGATTCCGGCCAGCCGCGGCGGAAAGATGAAGACCCTGGCCCAGGGGACGGCCGTGGGCATGTACGTGCTCGCGCTGACCGGGTTGCTGGCCACGATGCGGTTCTGGGTGATGGCGGTCGCCGTCGTGCTGACCGTGGTCACCGGTCTGGACTACGTGCGCCAGGCGATCGTGCTGAGGCGCAGGGGAATGGCCGCGGAGCGAGCCGAGAGGTGACGCGCGGGGCGGGGGAGACCGGGGGGAACGTACGTGCGACCGCAGGGGGTGCGGCGGACGTGACGGACGTGGCGGCCGACGTTCTGCGGCTGCTCGCGGAGAGTGACCAGACCGTCGCCGTCGCGGAGTCCCTGACCGGCGGGCTGGTGGCCGCCGAGCTCACCGCCGTCCCCGGCGCCTCCCGCTCCTTCCGCGGCTCGGTCACGGCGTACGCCACCGAGCTCAAGCAGAGCCTGCTGGGCGTGGACGGCGCGTTGCTGGCGGCCCACGGCGCGGTGAACGCGCAGGTCGCCGCCGAGATGGCGGACGGGGTGCGCCGGGCGCTGGGGGCCTCGTGGGGGATCGCGACCACCGGAGTGGCCGGCCCGGACCCGCAGGACGGGCAGCCCGTGGGGACGGTTTTCGTGGCCGTCGCGGGCCCGGACATCAGGAAAACGTCCCGGCTGCGGTTGAACGGCTCCCGCGGGGAAATCCGTAGGGAGAGTGTACGGAACGTGCTCGAACTGCTGTCGAGCGAACTCCGCGAGAATGTGCGGGGGCAGGATACGGAACAGAACGGGGGGATTTGATGTTTGCAGCCCTGAGTGAACACGACATCGCTCCCCGCACGGCCGCGGCGCGAGGCGGTACGGTGGGGCGTGAAGGATGCGGCTACACGGTCAGAGGAGGGAGCCACCGATGATTCTGCTCCGTCGCCTGCTGGGTGACGTGCTGCGTCGGCAGCGCCAGCGCCAGGGCCGTACTCTGCGCGAAGTCTCCTCGTCCGCCCGAGTTTCGCTCGGCTATCTCTCCGAGGTGGAGCGGGGGCAGAAGGAGGCATCCTCCGAGCTGCTCTCCGCCATTTGCGACGCGCTGGACGTACGGATGTCCGAGCTGATGCGCGAAGTCAGCGACGAACTCTCGCTCGCCGAGCTTGCGCAGTCGGCCGCAGCGAGCGATCCGGTACCGGCACCGGTACGCCCGATGCTCAATTCGGTTTCCGTGACCTCGGTCGCGGGCCCCGAGCGGGTGACCATCAAGGCGCCGGCCGAAGCGGTGGATGTCGTGGCCGCTTGAGCTTGTCTGTATGAGTGTGGCCGGAGCCCCGGTCGGTGCGTGAAGCACCGGCCGGGGCTCCGGGCCGTTCTGGGTGCGCCCGCCGGGGCTCTGCGGGAGGATGGGGCCGGGTCCCGCCACACGGCTCCTGGGAGGCGGCATGCGACGGATGTGGATACCCGTCGGGCTGGCGCTCGGTGTGCTGTGGTGGTGGGCCGTGCTGCGGCTGGCCCTGCAGCCGCGCGGCGCCGGCCCGCTGGAGGGGGCGGTGGCGATGGGGGGCTGGGGGCTGAGCCTGGTCCCGGTGCACTGCGCCCGGGCGTCCGGGCGGTCTGCCAGGGCATCAGGGCCTTCCATCAGGGCGTCCGGGTCTTCCTTCAGGACATCCGGGCGGTCTACCAGGGCATCACGACTCCGCCGTTCGGGCGAAGGATCTGGCCCGTCATGAAGGACGAGGCGTCCGAGGCGAGGTAGAGCACGGCCGCGGCGACGTCCTCGGGCTCGCCGACCCGGCGCAGCGGGGACATCCGCACCATCGCGGCCTCGGTCTGCTCCTGGGCCTCGGGGCTGTGCCGGCCGGTCATGGGCGTGCGGATCCAGCCCGGGGCGACGGCGTTGACCCGGATGCCGTGCGGGCCCGCCTCGGCGGCCAGGGTCTTGGTCAGCTGGACGACGGCCGCCTTGGCGGCGCTGTAACAGAGCAGGCCCGGGCCGGCCGTGTCCACGGCGCCGGAGGCCATGGTGACCAGGGAGCCGGGCCGGCCGGCCTCGATCATGGCCCGGGCGGACTCCTGGCAGGCGTACAGGACCCCCTTGAAGTTGACGGCGAAGACCCGGTCGAGATCCTCGTCGCGGGTCTCCAGGACGCTGCTGGTGTGCATGATCCCGGCGACCGCAGCGGTGATGTCGAGGCTGCCCGCCGCCGCCACGGCGGCCCGGACCTGGGCCCGGTCGGTCACGTCGAGGGGGTGGGCGTGGGCCGTGCCGCCCTTGTCCGTGATCAGCGCGGCGGTCCGGGCCAGGCCCTGCTCGTCGCGGTCCGCGCAGTGCACGGTGGCACCGGCCCGGGCGAGCAGGACGGCGGTGGCCCGGCCGATACCGCTGGCGGCGCCCGTGATCAGCGCGGTGCGGCCGGTGAGGTCGTACGGGGCTATGGGTGTGGGCATGCCGGGACCGTACGACCGTATCTGACGGAGCGTCAACTGCCGCGTCAGCTGCTTGCGTAGACGTGCCACTGGGTCACCTTGCCGTCGTGCACCCGGGCGGTCCAGCGGGCGGGGCCGGCGAGGCGGGGGTCCGCGCACTCGGAACGGCCGGTGACGGTGACGACGTCGCCGCGGGTGGTGACGGAGTCGAAGAGGTTGCGGTAGTCGGGGAACGCGGCGAAGAAGGCGCGCCAGGCGTCGAGGCAGGCCGACCGGCCGGTGACGACGGCGCCGGCCGGGTCGACGAAGGTGTGCTCCGGCGCCATCAGCTCGCCGAGGCCGGCGAGGTCGCGGGCCGTGATGCGCTCGTTGAAGGCGATCACCAGTGCCTCGGCGGAGGCCGACGGGGCGCCGGCTCCGGCACCGGCACCGGCTCCGGCACCGGCTCCGGCGTCGGCTCCGGCTCCGGCGATGGCCCGGTCGACCACCGGGCCGGTCTGGCAGCGCGGGCACCAGTAGGTCGGCCGGTCGTCCTGCGGGGCCTCGCGGACCGGGGTGCGGCAGCGCAGACAGGGGCGCTGCGCCCGGCCGTAGACGAACAGGTCCGGGCCGCGGAGCCTTCCGGTGGTGCGGCGCGGGTGTTCCACCGGGCCGGTGTTGGCGGCCAGCAGCCGCCGGGCGGCCGCGGGGATGCGCGCGAGGGTGCCCTCGGGGACGTCGCCGACCGGGGTCCAGGGCGTGACCCCGGCCATGAAGCAGAGCTCGCACTTGTACACGTTGCCGATGCCGGCCAGGTTGCGCTGGTCCAGCAGGGCCTCGCCGAGCGGGCGGGCGGGATCGGCGAGCAGGTTGCCGGCGGCCCGCTCCGGGTCCCAGTCGGGGCCCAGCGGGTCCGGTCCGAGATGGCCGACGACGCGGTCCTCCTCGGCGGTGGGCAGCAGTTCCAGCACGGGCAGGCGGTAGCCGACGGCCGTGTGGTGCGCGGTGGCGAGGATCGCCCGGATCTGGTGCTCGGGCCCGCCGCGCCGGCGCTCGTCGGCGGCGTAGACGTGCCAGGCGCCGTCCATCCCGAGGTGGCTGTGGAGGGTCAGGCCGCCCTCGATGCGGGCCAGCAGGTGTTTGCCGCGCGGGACGACCTCCAGCACGGTGCGCCCGGTCAGATCGGCGGTGGCGAACCGGGGCACCCGCAGATCACTGCGGGTCAGCTCCTGCCCGCCGAGCGCTTCGTGCAACCGCCGTGCCACGCGCCAGACGCTGTCACCTTCGGGCATGGCGCCATTGTCCCGCTCGGGGACCGGGCGGGGCTGGTCCGGCTTTGCTCGGCCGGGTGCCGGGTGCCGGGTGCCGGGTGCCGGGTGCCGGTCCCGGCTCGGCTCCGGTGCCGGTGGCCGGTGCCGCCGGGGTCGGTGTCTGCCGTTCCCCGGCCCGGGCCGCCCGGTTTGCCGTGCCGCCCGGGGCCGCCCGGTCTGGCCGTGCCGCAGGAGCCGCGGGGCGGTCCGTTCAGGCGCGCCGCGGGCCGGCCGTCGGCCACTTCGGCGATCCGGAGCCGCTGGTTCGGGCCGCCCCGGCGTGTGGGGGAGGCCATCCCGCCCGGTGGGCGCCACGCTCCTTCTGCCCCGGCGGAGCGCGAGACGAGGAGAGGCCATGGCAAGCACACACCCCCTGGACCCGGCGGACGGAGCATCCGCATGAAGATCGCCGTCCTCGGTACGGGCGGCGGCGGGCGCGCCCACGCCGCCAAGCTGCTGGAGCTCGGCCACGAGGTCACGGTGGGCACCCGGGACTCGCAGGTCACCCTCGGCCGCACCCAGCCCGACTTCATGGGCATCGAGCCCTTCGGGCAGTGGCTCGCCGACTACCCGGGCATCGAGCTGCGGAACTTCGCCGTGGCCGCCGAGGACGCCGAACTGGTGATCAACGGCATCGACGGCTACCACGCGGTCGACGTGCTCAGCGGCATCGCCGAGCACCTGGCGGGCAAGATCCTCATGGACTACGCCGTGCCGTTCGTCCACAACCCCGAGCGGGCCCACCCCTGGCCCACGCCCTGGGGAGTGATGCCGGCGCTCGACCCGGTGGACCACGACAGCCTCGGCGAGCGGATCCAGCGCGCCCTGCCCGAGGCCAAGGTGGTCAAGGCCTGTGTCACCCAGGAGCAGGAGACCGTCGTCGATCCCGGCAGTGTCGGCGGCGGCGATCACACGATGTTCGTGGCCGGGGAGGACGCCGAAGCCAAGCAGCAGGTCATCGCCCTGCTGCGGTCCTACGGCTGGGAGGACGTCCTCGACCTCGGCCCCATCGTCTGCTCGCGCGGCATGGAGATGTACTCCCACCTGCACAGCGCCATCGGCTTCGCCGTGGGCGGCCGCTTCGGGATCAAAGTGGTCCGCTGAACGCGTCCGCGTGGCGCGCGGCGAGGCCGGCCCGGGGAAGCAGGCGTGGCCGGTCCGGCCGGCCGGCAGCCTGCTGCCGTGCGGGCGTGCTGCCGTGCTGCCGCTGGCTCCTATACGACTCTTGCGCTGGCGCTGGCATTTCGCGTTTGATGTGGGCTGTAGGGCTGGCTGGTTGACCG
>NZ_WTFF01000038.1 GCF_019400985.1 Streptomyces bambusae | reverse complement strand
CTAACGACAGCAGCCCCGCTCTCGTGGGCCCGGAGATGATTATAAGGGCCAGGCGCCACCGCCTGCGGCTCGGCCGGCGCCATGGTCGGCGGCTCGGCCTGCGGTGGTATCCCGGGCGGGGGCTCGTACGGGAGCTCGTACGGGGCCCCCGCTGCGGAGGCCGCGGGCTGCGCCGCCAAGGCCTGCGGCGCGGCGAGGGCAGACGACAGGCGAGGGGGTGCGTAGGGCTGCTCGGCGGTGGCCTGCCAGGTGGCGGCTCGCCCGGTGGAGGCCTGGGAGGCGGCCGGCCTTCCGGACGCGGAGCTCCCGGCCGGGGTGTTTCCGGACGGGGAGCCTCCGGCTGGGGCGTCTCTGTTCGGGGTGCTTCCGGCCGCGGTGTCGCCGACCAGGGTGGCTCCGTCCGGGGTGCTTCCGGCCGCGGCGCCTCCGACCGGGGTGCCTCCGAACGCGGCGCCTCCGACCGGGGAGCTTCCGAACGCGGCGTGTCCGGCCGGGGTGCTCCCGAACGCGGCGTGTCCGGCCGGGGTGCTCCCGAACGCGGCGTGTCCGGCCGGGGTGCTCCCGGCCGGGGTGTCTCCGACCAGGGTGGCGCCGTCCGGGGAGCTTCCGGCCGCGGCGCCTCCGACCAGGGTGGCTCCGTCCGGGGAGCTTCCGAACGCGGCGTGTCCGGCCGGGGTGCCTCCGGCCGGGGCGTGTCGGGCCGGGGTGTCTCCGACCAGGGTGGCTCCGTCCGGGGAGCTCCCGAACGCGGTACCTCCGACCGGGGTGCCTCCGGACGGGGCCTCTCCGATCGGGGTGTCTCCGGCCGCGGCGCTTCCGGCCGGGGTTTGGGTGGCGGGCCTCCGGCAGGCGGAGGGCCGGCTGGCGGAGGGCCGGTCGGCGGAGGGCCGGCAGGCCTGGACCTGGGCTGCTGGGGCGTGCTCGGTGGTGGGCGGGGGTGTGCGCAGGAGGGCCAGGTAGGCCTCGGAGAGGGCGGGGCCCGGGTCGATGCCGAGGTCGTCGGCGAGTCGGTGTCGGGTGCGCTGGTAGAGCGTGACGGCGTCGGCCTGGCGGTCCGCCCGGTGCAGCGCCCGGACGGTGGCCGCCACCAACGACTCGCGCAGCGGGTGCCGTTCGACGGCGGGCCGCAGCAGGGGCAGGGCGTCACCGCCCCGTCCGCACGCGTCGAGGGCGGCGGCGCACTGCTCCAGTGCCGCGAGCTGTTCCTCCACCAGCAGCTCGGCCGCCGCGGCCAGCCGCGGCGAGTCGCCCACGCCGCCGAGCGGCCGGCCCCGCCACAGGCGCAGGGCCCCCCGTAACAGTTCCGCCCGCTCCGCTGCCGCCGCGGCCAGAGCAGTCGTGGATGGAGCGGTTGTGGACGGAGCGGCCGCGGCCCGGCGCACGAGCTCACGGAAGCGCCACACGTCCGCCGCGCCCGGCGCAGCGCGCAGGGCGTACCCGCCGCAGGTGGTGACGACGTCCGCGCCCGCATGCGTGCGCAGCAGCCCGCGCAGGGCCGACACATGGCCGTAGACGACGGTGCGGGCGTGGGTCGGCGGCCGGTCGTCCCACAGCGCGTCGATCACGTGCTCCGCGCCCACAGGCGCACCGTCCGCCAGCACCAGCAGGGCCAGCAGCGCCCGGCGCTTGGGCGGCCCGAGCGGCACCTCGACCGGTCCCGAGAACGCCGAGACCGGCCCGAGCAACCGGAAGTCCATCGCCGTGCCCCCTTGCCCACGTTGCTCCCGCCGACCCTAGGAGCCCGCGGGGCCGTACCGGCAGGAACGGATGGACAAAGTCCGGAAATGGCCGGGGAAATACGTCGAAATCATCGTCGTCGGCATCGACGTCGTCATCCTCATCGGCGGCGTCGGCATCACCGGCCTACCGGTGGTCTCCCGGCCTGTCGTTGATCTAACGGCCGCCCTCCCCAGGCTTCCCGACTCCCCGTTAGGTCGCTGTTAGGCCGCGTCGGCAGCCTCTGCCGTGGAAGCCGCACGTCGCAACGAGGAACAGGAGTCCTTCATGTCGACCATGTCGACCCATACGCTGCGCACGGCCGCCGTCGTGGCCGCGGCAGCGGTCGCGCTGCTCACCACGGCGACCGGCGCCTGGGCCGCCCCCGCCGGGAGCGACGCGCCGGACGGAGGCACCCCCTCCGCGCAGTCGGCCCGCAGCACCCAGGTGACCGTGGCCAACGGCACAAAGATGACCATGTACCGCAGCTACACCGAGCTCGCGCACGGCGTGTGGGACGACGCCACCCCGCCCGAGCAGATCGCCGGCGGCGCCACCGTCTCGTGGGGCTCGCACTCCTCGGGATTCATGACGGGCACCGAGGGCTACGCCGTGTACGACCTCGGAACCGCTGGAGCAGCGACGATCCGCTGGAACAACCCGTTCGCAGGCGGCAACAGCTACAGCTGCTCCGTGCCCGACGGCTACACCTGCTCGCGCAGCGGCGGCGGCGGCAACAACGCCACCGTGACCTTCACCATCGGCGGCGGCCGCGATGCCAAGCGCGCTGCATCCGCCGACGCGCAAGGCCGGCCGCCCTCGGCGGCCGCGCAGCGCAGCACGCACGTCACCCTGCAGAACCGCACGGAAGAGCAGATGGACCGCACGTCCTCAAGCCTCAAGCACGGCACGTGGAGCCACAACATGCTCCCGCCGGACGTCGTGTACCCGATGTCCAACAGCGCCTGGCAGTCGGAATCCAACGGCTTCATGACCGGGACGGAAGGAACCGCCGTGTACAACATGTACGCAGTCGGCAACGTCAGCATCTCGTGGAACAACCCCTACGTGGGGTCGAACGACTACTCCTGCGACGTCCCCACCGGCTACACGTGCGAGCGGGACGGCGGCGGCGGCGACAACGCCCAGGTGACCTTCACCGTGCGGAAGGCCTGATACCGATGAACCGACACCTCCGGCGGACCCGTAACGCCCGGCACACCGCGGCGCTGGCCTGTGCCGCCGCGCTCACCGTCCTCGCCGCGGGCTCGGCCTCGGCGACCCCCGCTCCCGCTCCCGCCCAGCAGCCCACGCCCGGCCAGACGTACGTCATGGCACCCCAGGAGCGGCCCGACCAGTGGCTCGGCGACGCCGACTACTACGGCGAGATCGTGTGCCGGGCCAGCCGGCTCTGGTACGGCAACCGCCACGACGACGCCGTCTGGCGGATCAGCGGCAACAACGACGGATCGATCTCCCTCGTGAACACGGACGCCGAGCAGTTCGGCCAGAGCCTCACGGCCGCCGGCGACGCGATCTTCATCCAGCAGGGCCAGGGCGACGCGTACCACTGGTACACGGTCGCCGGCCCGGGGGGAACCGTCGCACTCCGCAACAAGGTGACGGGCCGCTACCTCATGGCCACCGCCACCGGGGCGGTCGTCTCGGCCGTCAACGCGTACTGGTGGTACATGGTCAACACCCGCCCCTGAGGACCGCCCCCTTGAGGACCACTCGCCCCTGAGGACCGCCCGTCCCCGGACCGCAATCCGGGGACGCGCGGTCCCGGCGGGCAGGCCTCAGACCCGCCCGCCGGGTGCGTCAGAGCTTCTCGGGGGTGCGGATGCCCAGGAGGGACATGCCCTTCGAGAGGGTGCGGGCCGTGAGGTCGATCAGGAACAGCCGGTTCTCCTGCTGCTCCGGGGTGTCGGCCTTCATCACCGGGCACTGGTCGTAGAACGCGGTCAGGTGCGAGGCCAGCTGGTAGAGGTACGCGGCCAGCTTGTGCGGGGCGTACTCCTTGGCCGCGTCCGCGATCAGCTCGCCGAAGCCGTCCAGGTGCAGGCCCATGGCGCGCTCCGCCGGGGCCAGCGGCAGCTCCGGGTGGGCCTTCGGCGCCACCCCGGCCAGCCGGCGCTGGATCGAGCGGATCCGGGCGTAGGCGTACTGGAGGTAGACCGAGGTGTCGCCGTTGAGCGAGACCATCTGGTCCAGGTCGAACTTGTAGTCGCGGGACGCGGACGTGGACAGGTCGGCGTACTTCACCGCGCCGATGCCGACGTACCGGCCGTTCTCCACGATCTCCTGCTCGGTCAGGCCCGCCTTGTCGGCCTTGTCGCGCACCACCGCCGTCGCCCGGTCCACCGCCTCGTCGAGGAGGTCCACCAGCCGGACCGTCTCGCCCTCACGGGTCTTGAACGGCTTGCCGTCGGCGCCGAGGACCGTGCCGAAGGCGAGCTGGTAGGCGTGCGTGTCCTCGTTCAGCCAGCCGGCCCGGCGGGCGGTCTCGAAGACCATCTTGAAGTGCAGGGACTGGCGGGCGTCCACCACGTACACCAGGCTGTTCGCCTTGAGGTTGCCCACCCGGTCGCGGATCGCGGACAGGTCCGTGGCCGCGTAGCCGAAACCGCCGTCGGACTTCTGGACGATCAGCGGGGTCGGGTTGCCGTCCGGGCCCTTGATGTCGTCGAAGAACACGCACAGCGCGCCCTCCGAGCGGACCGCGACGCCCGACTCCTCCAGCAGCCGGCAGGTCTCCACCAGCATGTCGTTGTAGCCGGACTCGCCGACGATGTCGGGGTCCTGGATGTCCATGTCCAGCTTGTCGAAGACCGAGTAGAAGTAGATCTTCGACTCGTCCACGAACCGCTGCCACAGCGCCAGGGTCTGCTCGTCGCCCGCCTGGAGGTCCACCACCCGGGCCCGCGCCCGGGTCTTGAACTCCTCGTCGGAGTCGAACTTCGCCCGCGAGGCCTTGTAGAGGCGGTTCAGGTTGGACATCGCCTCCTCACCCGACTCCTCCACCGACTCGTCGGCGGCCTTGTGGTCCAGCTCGTGCGGGTGCTCCAGCAGGTACTGGATGAGCATGCCGAACTGCGTGCCCCAGTCGCCGATGTGGTGGCGCCGGACGACGGTCTCGCCCGTGAACTCCAGGATCTCCACCATGGCCGCGCCGATCACGGCGGACCGCAGGTGGCCGACGTGCATCTCCTTGGCGACGTTCGGCTGGGCGTAGTCGATCACCGTGGTGCCGGCGGTCTCCGACACGGGCACGCCGAGCCGGTCGTCCGCGGCCCGCGCGGCCAGCGTCTCGACGATCGCCCGGTCCGCGACGGTGATGTTGAGGAAGCCGGGGCCGGAGACCTCGATCTCCTCGATGACCCCGCCCTTGTCCAGGCCCGCCACGACCGTCGTCGCCAGCTCGCGCGGGTTGGCCTTCGCCTTCTTCGCGAGCGCCAGGATGCCGTTGGCCTGGAAGTCGGCCCGGTCGCTTCGTCGCAGCAGCGGGTCGGCGGCGCCGGCCTCCGGCAGGGCGGAGGCGAGGGCTGCGGCGATGCGCTGGTCGACGGACGAGGCGAGGGAAGGGACCGAGGCCATGGGCTGCCGTTCCTGTGAGATTGCGTGACGAGTGCTTCTTGGTGGTTCTGACGAAAGTCGAGTATCCCACGGGGCGGCGCCACTCCTCACGAGATATCCACAGGCCTGTGGGCTGTGGGCGCTGCGGGCGCTGTGGGTGCGACAAAGCTCGGCCGGGTGCGATAAAGCTCAGCGGGGAGCAACCCCGGAGCGGCACCATCCGTCTGGGAGAATGTTTGAAGCAGCATTCGAGATAGAAGGACGTGTCGTGGCTCAGAGCGCCCAGAGCAGCACCGAGACCGACTGGGTCTCCCGTTTCGCGGACGAGGTCATCGCCGAGGCGGAGCGGCGCGCGCCGGGCAAACCGATCGTCGTCGCGTCCGGCCTGTCCCCCTCCGGCCCCATCCACCTCGGCAACCTCCGCGAGGTCATGACCCCGCACCTGGTCGCGGACGAGATCCGCCGCCGCGGCCACGAGGTCCGCCACGTGCTGTCCTGGGACGACTACGACCGCTACCGCAAGGTGCCCGCGGGCATCCCGGGCGTCAGCGAGGCCTCCCACGCCCAGCACATCGGCCGCCCGCTGACCTCGGTCCCCGCGCCCGAGGGCTCCGCGTACCCGAACTGGGCCGAGCACTTCAAGGCCGCCATGGTCGAGTCGCTGGCCGAGCTCGGCGTCGAGTACGACCCGATCAGCCAGACCGAGCAGTACACCTCCGGCGCGTACCGCGACCAGGTGCTCTTCGCCATGAAGCACCGCGGCGACATCGACGCCGTGCTCGCCCAGTACCGCACCAAGCCCAAGGCCGCCAAGAAGTCCCAGAAGCCGGTCGACGAGGCCGAGCTGGAGGCCGCCGAGGGCTCCGGCGCCGCCGCCGAGGACGACGGCAGCGCCGAGGGCGCGGAGTACTTCCCGTACAAGCCGTACTGCGGCGCCTGCAACAAGGACTTCACCAAGGTCACCGCGTACGACGACGAGACCACCGAGCTCACGTACGTCTGCACCGAGGACGAGTACACCGAGACGGTCAAGCTCTCCGAGTTCAACCGCGGCAAGCTCGTCTGGAAGGTCGACTGGCCCATGCGCTGGGCCTACGAGGGCGTCGTCTTCGAGCCCTCCGGCGTCGACCACTCCTCGCCCGGCTCCTCCTTCCAGGTCGGCGGGCAGATCGTGCCCCTCTTCGGCGGCGCCCAGCCCATCGGCCCGATGTACGCCTTCGTCGGCATCAGCGGCATGGCCAAGATGTCCTCGTCCAAGGGCGGCGTCCCCACCGCGGCCGACGCCCTGAAGATCATGGAGCCGCAGCTGCTGCGCTGGCTGTACGCCCGCCGCCGCCCCAACCAGAGCTTCAAGATCGCCTTCGACCAGGAGATCCAGCGGCTCTACGACGAGTGGGACAAGCTGGAGGCCAAGGTCGCCGACGGCTCCGCCCTGCCCGCCGACGCCGCCGCGCACAGCCGCGCCGTCCGCGTCGCCTCCCACGAGCTGCCGCGCACCCCGCGCCCGATGCCGTACCGCACGCTCGCCTCGGTCGTCGACGTCACCGCCGGACACGACGAGCAGACCCTGCGCATCCTGTCCGACCTGGACCCGGCCAACCCGCTGACCTCCCTCGACGAGGTCCGCCCGCGCCTGGACCGCGCCGAGAACTGGATCACCACCCAGGTCCCGGCCGACCAGCGCACCCTGGTCCGCGAGACCCCGGACACCGAGCTGCTGTCGTCCCTGGACGAGGACGGCCGCCGCTCGCTGGAGCTGCTCCTGGAAGGCCTGGAGTCGCACTGGTCGCTGGACGGGCTCACCACGCTCGTCTACGGCGTCCCGAAGGTCATGGCCGGCCTGGACCCGGAGGCCAAGCCCACGCCCGAGCTCAAGGTGGCCCAGCGCGAGTTCTTCGCCCTGCTCTACCGGCTGCTCGTGACCCGCGAGACCGGCCCGCGCCTGCCCACGCTGCTGCTCGCCGTGGGCGCCGACCGGGTGCGGGAGCTCCTGACGGTCTGATCCGAAGCGTCCGCACCGCGTCCACACCATGTGGAAGGGCCCGCACCCCCGGAGTTCACCGACGGGGTGCGGGCCCTCTCGCGTGTCCGGGCGCCTGCTCGCTGGGCGAGGCGCTCGCTACGCGATGTGCTCGTTCTCCAGGTCGGTCTGGTAGCGCTGCTTCAGCTGCGGCATCAGGCGGCGCAGGAGCGAGGCGCTGCGCGGGTGCGTCATGCCGTACGTGTCGGCCAGCAGTATGTCGATCTGCTCCGAGCTCGGGTACGTGCCGTGCTGGTCCAGGTGCGCGCGGAAGACCTCGTACGCGGCCTCCGCGAACTTGATCTCGTCCGGAGCGTCGCCATCGACGTCGCTGTCGCCCTCACCGGTGGCGTCGGCATCGGCCTCGGCGCCGTCCGCCTGGGCCGCGCCCGGGAGGGGCAGCTGCTGGGCCTCCGGCGCCGCGCCGGGCGCGATCTGGTCGTCCGGGCCGGTCGGGGGCAGCACCGGCGTGGGCTCCAGGCCCTCCACGTACTGCGGGTCGTACGCCGCCTCGCGCGCCTCGCGGGCCTGCTGAGGATCGGCGTGCGCCGCGAACCAGGACGACGGGTGCGGGCCGGGCATGGCCGTCGGATCGACCGCGAAGGCCGGGCCGGCTGCGGCCTGCGGGTACGGGTACGGGTGCTGCGGCTGACCCTGCTGGTGCTGGGCCTGCTGCTGCCCGAGCTGCCCGAGCTGCCCGAGCTGCCCGAGCTGCGCGAGCTGCTCGGCGGACGGCTGGCCGACGTGGGGCAGGCCCGGCTGGAGGCCGGCTGCCTGGAGGCCGGCTGCCTGCGGGTGCGGGGCCTGGCCCTGGGCGGCGGGCGCGTACCCGGCCTGACCGGCGGCGGCGCCCTGACCCGCCACCAGCGCCGGAGCGGCGGCGGCAGCGGACACCGCACCCGCGGCCGTGCCCGGGGGCAGCAGCGCCGGCTCGATACCGGCCGCCGCCAGCCCCTCCGGAGCCGTCTGTGCCAGCGGCACACCGATCCGGGCCAGGCGCAGCGGCATCAGCGCCTCCACCGGCGCCTTGCGGCGCCAGCTGCGGCCGTAACGCGCCTGGAGCCGGGCCTGGTAGATCAGCCGGTCCTGCTCCATGGTCACTGCCTGCTCGTAACTGCGCAGCTCCCACAGCTTCATCCGGCGCCACAGCTTGAACGTCGGCACCGGCGACAGGAACCAGCGGGTCAGCCGGACCCCCTCCATGTGCCGGTCCGCCGTGATGTCCGCGATCCGGCCCACCGCGTGCCGGGCCGCCTCCACCGTCACCACGAACAGGATCGGGATGACGGCGTGCATCCCCACACCGAGCGGATCCGGCCACGCCGCCGCACCGTTGAACGCGATCGTCGCCGCCGTCAGCAGCCACGCCGTCTGGCGCAGCAGCGGGAAGGGGATCCGGATCCACGTCAGCAGCAGGTCGAGCGCCAGCAGCACACAGATACCCGCGTCGATGCCGATCGGGAAGACCAGCGAGAAGTCGCCGAAGCCCTTCTTCAAGGCGAGCGCACGGACCGCGGAGTACGATCCGGCGAAGCCGATCCCGGCAATGATCACGGCTCCGGCGACCACGACACCGATGAGTATTCGGTGTGTTCGAGTCAGCTGCATCGCGGCCACCCGCGATCCCCTCCCCTTGTCGAGCTACGGCAGGGACAGAGTACGGCGCGGCCGTTCCGTTTACTGCTGCGGTTGCTGCGACTGCTGCTGCGACGGCGACTGCTGCGGCTGACCACCCTGCTGCTGACCCTGCTGGGGCTGCTGGCCCTGCTGCCCTTGCTGCTGACCCTGCTGCTGGCCCTGCTGGTTGGCGTTACCCACCGCGGTCACGGCCTCACGGGCCGCGGCGACCGCGCCCTCCACCAGCTTGCCGTGGTCCGGGGCCTGCCGGCCCTCGTAGGAGGCACCGTTGTAGTCCAGCGTCACCACGACGTTCTGCGTACGCACCACGATCGTGGTGTTGAAGAAGTCCACGTCCTTCTTCGTGTTGTACGTCACCGTCATCGCCTGGTCGCCGACGCCGCCCGCCGGCTCGGCCTTCACGTTCTGCGCGCCCTCGGCGCCCTTGGCCGTCTCGACCTGCTTGTTGAACTGGTCCTCGGCGCGCTTGTTGCCGCTGCCCAGGGAGTCGTGCGAGTCGTAGCGCACCAGCGACACCGCCAGCCAGCGGTAGTCCGAGCCCTTCAGGCCGTCCTCGTCCAGGCCGTTCCAGGAGCAGCTCGCCCGGCTGGTGAGGTCGTTCGACTTCGTCGCCGTGCCGTTCTTGTCCTTGGCCTCCGCGACCAGCGTCTCGATCGTCTTGGCGGGCAGCGTCTTGCACGGGTCGGGCAGCGTGGAGAACGCGGCCTTCTCCGGCTTCGAGGACGACTTGCCGGACGGCGCCTTCGACGCGGACGACGACTTGCCGTCCTTCTTCTTGCCGTCCGAGCCGGAGCCCTTGTCGGAGTCGGACGAGCAGCCGGCGACGGTGAGGATCACCGGGACGGCAGCACAGGCGAGGACGCGGGTGAGGCGCGAGGCTGAAAGGTGCATGATTCCTTCATCCAAGGGGCGGCGGGACCCAGCAACGGTAGCCCGACCGGGTGACGCCGTGCTGTGCGGGCCGTCACGCGGGGCCCGCCGCCGGAGCCGTCAGTCGCTGAACCGGTCGGCGAGCTCCCTCGCCAACTGCCGTGCCCGGTCCTGGGTTTCGGCGCTGGGAGGCACCGTACCGGGCACCGTGGGCTGCACGCTGTACTCGACGGTGACGATCACGTTCGCCGTGCGGAACACGATCCGCACGGTCCGCGCCTGGGCCATCGCCCCGGCCGCGCTGAGCTTGTCGTCGAGGAACGCCGCGTCCCCGAGCCCGTCGAGCACGCGGGACCCGAGCTCGGGCGGCGGGACGGATGCGGAGGGGGAGGCCCCCGGGGTGGGCTGCCCCTGCTGGCCGGGCTGCTGGCCGGGCTGGGGCTGCTGACCCTGCGGCTGGCCCTGCTGCGGGGGCTGGCCCTGCGGCTGCTGGCCCTGCTGGGGCTGGCCGGCGGCGGGGGGCTGCGCGGGGGCGGGCGCGGAGCCGTTCGGGGGAGGGGTCGACGGGGCCGGGGTGGGCGGCGGCGTGGGCAGGTGCGCATCCGCGAGCTGCCGCTCGTACACCCCCTGCGCCTTGTCGTCGTCACTCGCCGCCGCCCGGTCGTACGACACCACCCGCTCGAAGCCGACGAACAGCAGCCGGGTCTCCTCGGGCGCCTGCGCGTTCCAGCGGCAGCCGACGCGGCGGTCGCCGTCGTACGAGGTGTCCGCCGTGCCCGCGTACAGCACGTCGCGCTGGTCGGCGGTCAGGGTCGCCGGGGCCGGCAGCATCGCCTTCAGCCGCTTGCCGTCGACCGCCTTGCAGGGCGACGGCAGGACCCGGTACTTCCCCGGCGGCGCCGGGGCCGGGCTGCTGGCGGCGCCGCCGGCCTTGGCGTCGCTCTTGCCCTGGGCCGGAGACCCGCCGGAGCAGCCGGCGGAGAGCGCGGAGAGCGCGGCGGCCGTGGCCACCCACGCGAAGCCCTTGCGACGCTGCACGTCCTCGGCCCCCTTCGATGAGGAAATTGCGTTGCCGCGGCATGACGGCAGATGGATCAATGTCTATCGCACACGCTGGTGCTGACGCCGGTCCCCTGTCGTATTTGGGACCACGAGCGAGGCTTTTTGCGTATTCGGACTCTTCTGTGGTTTTCGGGGTAGTGGGGACGTTATGTCGTATGTAGAGGTGCCTGGGGCGAACGTCCCGATTCGGATGTGGACGGATCCGGCGACCGTCGAAGACGTCGCCATGCAGCAGCTCCGCAACGTCGCCACCCTGCCCTGGATCAAGGGTCTGGCCGTCATGCCGGACGTGCACTACGGCAAGGGGGCCACGGTCGGCTCGGTGATCGCGATGAAGGACGCGGTCTGCCCGGCGGCGGTGGGCGTGGACATCGGCTGCGGCATGTCGGCGGTGAAGACGTCCCTGACGGCGAACGACCTCCCGGGAGACCTGTCCAAGCTCCGCTCGAAGATCGAGCAGGCGATCCCGGTCGGCGCGGCCATGCACCGCGACCCGGTGGACCCGACGCAGCTCCTCGGCTTCGGACCGAAGGGCTTCGGGGACCTGTGGGAGCGCTTCGACTACCTGGCGGACGAGGTGAAGTTCCGGCGGGACCGGGCGCTGAAGCAGATGGGGACCCTGGGAGCCGGAAATCACCACATCGAAGTAAATGTCGATGAAAGTGGGGCGGTCTGGCTCACGCTCCACTCCGGTTCCCGGGGCATCGGTAACCAGCTGGCCGCACACCACATCGAGGTCGCCCGCAGCCTCTCGCACAACCAGGGCCTGGTCGATCGGGACCTGGCGGTCTTCCTGGCGGCGACTCCGGAGATGGAGGCGTACCGCAACGACCTCTTCTGGGCCCAGGAGTACGCGAAGCACAACCGCGTCGTGATGATGAGCCTGCTCAAGGAGGTCATGCGGAGGGAGTTCCGCAAGGCGAAGGTTGCCTTCACCCAGGAGATCAGCTGCCACCACAACTACGTGGCGGAGGAGCGGTACGAGGGCATGGACCTGCTCGTCACACGGAAGGGCGCGATCCGGGCGGGCAGCGGCGAGTACGGCATCGTCCCGGGCTCGATGGCGACCGGTACGTACATCGTCAAGGGGCTCGGCAACACGGCCGCGTTCAACTCCGCCTCGCACGGAGCGGGCCGGCGTATGAGCCGGACGGCGGCGAAGAAGCGGTTCTCGGCACGGGACCTCGTGGAACAGACGCGGGGCGTGGAGTGCCGTAAGGACGCGGGCGTCGTGGACGAGATTCCGGCCGCGTACAAGCCGATCGAGCGGGTGATGGAGCAGCAGCGCGATCTCGTGGAGGTCGTTGCGAAGCTCAAGCAGGTCATCTGCGTGAAGGGCTGACGCCCGGAGCGCAGTTGTCGGGGGAATGGAGGAGCCCGGGCCGCACAGCGGCCCGGGCTCCTCCGTCTGCGGGGTTCAGGCCTTGCCGGTACGCAGCCGCCAGAGGCGCATGGAGCAGCTCTGCTCGGTCCGGTCGAGGGCGCAGGCCGCGGCCGCGGGGTCGCCGAGCCGCAGCAGCTCGGCGTCGTCGGCGGGGGTCCAGCGGCGCCTGGGCGGTGCGATCCTCATGCCTGCGGGGCGTACCCAGGTGGCGAGCCCGGCGGCGGCGTCCTTCTTGCGCTGGAGGCCGAGGCAGTCGGGGTAGTACAGGTGCTCGGCGAGCGCCTGTGCCGCCTCCTTGGTGTAAACGATGTTGTAGATGCTGTCGCGGGCGTTGCGCTTGATGTGCCGCTCCGCTCCGGTGACCTTCTTCGCGTAGTGGCACAGGTAGGCGCCGACGGCGGTGCTGGCGGTGGTCAGCGAGACGAAGGGGAACCCCTGGCCGGTGTAGCCGACGGACCCGTCGGCGTCGATGACGCCGCGGATGTAGTCCCGCCGGGAGAACTCGCAGCGGGGAGGCGTGATGGTGGTGGACTTGCGGCCGTAGGGGAGCCCGAGCTCGTTGAGGGTGGTCCTCGCTTCGAGGGCGCAGAGGGACCAGATCGCGGCGTGGTGGCTGGCGGAGAAGTTCGTGCGGCGGACGCGCTCGGTGATCGAGCTGTGGTAGGGGGTGAGCTCCTGGAACTCGCGCAGGATGTGGATGTCCCGCGCGCTGATCTCGACAGTCAGCCGGCCCTTCTGTCCCGCGCCCTGCTCCAGGTGCCCGTCCGCCTGCAGGAAGCCGAACATGTAGGCGTAGCGCGGGTCTTGGAGGTCCATGAAGCGTGGGGTGCCGTTAAGGTCCTGTGCAGCCATGCGGAAGTCTCGTTTCCTCGTGGTGAGGCTCTCGGTCGGGATGCCGGTCCTGACCGGGGGCCGTTTCTGCATCCGAAGCTAGATCTGGCGTGCGACGGATTTCGGTCGCTTTGGCGGGCTTCATCCGTGTGGGTGATGTCCGTAGGGGAGGTGTGCGAGCGGTACGCCGACTACCTGAGCTTCACCGCGCCGGACGGTGAGCCGGAGGGCAAGGACTTCGCTCCGGGGATGCTGCCGGGGCTCTCTCATCGTTGGGCTGGAGAGCGCTACGCGCCCTTCCTGCAGGTGCGGGAAGGGCGCGTAGCGGGTGGTTGTGGTGGGTCAGCCGATGGCGGTGGAGGTGTTCCAGTCCTCTTCTTCCACCCGCCAGCCGTTGCTGAGGGTGAGGGCTGGGGGAGTGGCGCCGGGGGTGCCTTGGAAGAGCCAGATGGCGCCGTCGTTGTGGGTGAGGTAGAAGTCGGGGACTCCGTCGCCCGAGACGTCGGTGGTGCCGCGGACGAGGGGCCATTCGGTGCGGGTCCAGCCGGTGGTCCCGTAGGTGAGGTCGGCGCCGCCGTTGGATGCTGCTGCGCTGGCCAAGGAGGCGAGGTCTACTCCGCCGTTCGCTCCGGGCTTGCCCTTGCGCAGGGCGAGGCCTCGGCTGGGCATGGAGTTGTCGCGGAAGACCAGGTCGGGGGTGCCGTCCTGGTTGGTGTCGCGGACGGCGACGATGTCGCGCTGACTCCAGCCGGTACCGCCGATCTGCTGGGCGGTGGTGAAGCTGGCGCCGGTGTAGCCGGCGAAGGCCCAGAAGGTGTCGCCGTTGTCGGCGAGGGCGAAGAAGTCGGCCATGCCGTCGCCGGTGACGTCCTCGGTGGCGATGAGCTGGGTGAAGCCGGCGGGGTCGGGGGAGCCTGCGGGAAGGAGCATCTCCATGCGGCGGCTGATGTCGAAGCGGCCGTTGCCGTCGCCCGGGTAGACGTACAGCTTGCCGTCGGGCATGCGGGCGATCAGATCGGTGAGGCCGTCACCGGGGAGCCAGTCGGTGGAGTGGCTGATGATCGCGCTCTTGCCGGTGGTGGCGTCCTTCCAGTAGCCGGCGGGGGCGGGCTTGCCCTGATCGGTGGCCGCGGGCATCCAGGCGTCGATGTCGCCGATGTGGTCGGCGGGGTAGACGCGGAGGTTGCCGTCCTTGTCGATGGCCAGGACGTCTTCGCGCTCGTCGCCGGTGACGTCGTTGGGGGCGTCGAGGATCGCCTTGGGGCGTACGTAGAAGACGTAGGTGACGGGGGTGGAGAGGTTGCCGGCCTTGTTGACGGTGCGGACGTAGAGGATGTTGGGGCCCGCGTTGTCGGGGAAGACGTTGATCGTGGCGTTTCCGGCGGCGTCCTGCGGGGTCTGCACGTTGTTGTAGACGGGGTGGTTCAGGCTCCACTGGTACTCGCGGATGTCGGCCACAGGCGTGCTGTTGGCCGAGATCTGCACACTGCTGTCAACACCCTGGGTGCCGTGGGTTCCGTACGGGCTCACGCTCCACTCGGCGCCGTCGGGGCCGGGCAGCGGGAAGGCGGCGGACTGGACGGCCGGCGGGTTGGGGGCGGTGTGGTCGACGGTGAAGGTGCACCAGCCGCCGCCACCGGAGTCCATGGGGCCGCTGCCGGACCACCAGCCGTCCCAGTCGACTGCCTGGGCGAGCCAGAAGTACGTCTTGCCGGAGGTGAACCTGTCCCAGCGCACGTTTTCGATCTTGGCGAGGCCGTCGCTGTTGACGTTGCTGAATTCGTTGAGGACCGACTGGGTGCCGTCGGCGGACCAGGCCCGGAAGTTGATCTGCCGGAGGTTCCCGTCAGCGTCCGTTGCCTTGGCCTCGAAGGTGATGTCGGTCTTACCGATCCGGGTGAACGGTGCCTGGGTGGTGCAGGGTCCGCCGGGGGTGGTGGTCATGTTCGCCTGGAGCGGGGTGTCCGGGGCGCGGTTGTAGATGACGTCGACGTAGGGAGCGGCGTCGGGGCTGTTGGCGAGGAATTTTTTCCAGGAGTTGGTGTCGCTCTCGTTCTGTGCGCGCAGTCCGAAGGTGATGGCCTGCCAGCGTTGGCTGGCGCCGTTCTGCACGGCCCCCTTTACGTCGACGGCCACCTCGTGGTCGGGACAGCCCTTGCCTTCGTTCCCGTGAGCGACGGATGCGCTTGAGACCCGATTGGCCCAGAACGAAGCGTTGTTGGTGTTCTCCCAGGTGGTCGAGCTGTTGATGTAGGGGGTGTTGTAGACGTCGAAGCCGCTGGGCGTGCAGCTCCAGGAATGCGTTTCCAGTGCCTTCAGCGTGGCTGACTGGATGACAGCTCCGTAGAGAATGCTGTCGAAGTAGAAATTGAATACCGAGCGGGCCGTCCCGTAGGACTGGGTCTCGTACCCGACGCGTGCTTCGGGCGTGCCGCTGGCGTTGAAATTCTGGCCGTTGAAGAAGCTTGAGGTGCTGGCCGGCTTGTAGAGCAGCGTCCAGCTGTGCTTGTGCAGCTTCCACGACGGGTCGATGAAGACCGGGTAGACGGTGTCCTCGTCGTTCAGCAGCGTGGAGTCGGGGGTGATGGTCAGCCTGCTGTCGGCGCTCAGTGCTGCCTTGGCCGGGCTGGTGTGTGCCCCCTCGGCGCCGAAGATCCCGGGGAGGGCCAGCGAGGGGTGCTGTGCTGCTGAGGGACCTGGTACGGGCTTCTGCCCGCCGTCCTCCAGGGGCCCGGTCTTGGCGGAGGAGTCCCACATGAACGGGGTCGGCGAGCCGGCGATCTCCTCTCCCTTGGCGTCTCGGGCACTGACGGCCCCTGAGGCGTCGTCGAGGCGGAAGGTGAGGTCGGGTGAGCTGAGCTGCTGGTTCAGCTCACCCAGGAGCGGGTCGGCGGCTGCCTTCTTGTCCTTGACGATCAGCAGGTGGGAGTAGCCGCCGTCCTGCGCGGTCAGCAGCAGGTCGATGCCGGGGCGGACGTTCTCGTACAAGGCCCGCGGTCCGTCGATGACCGGCTCGGGCAGCGGCCCCGGCCAGCCCACCGTCATCTCGTGCCCGTCGAGCGTGAGACGCACCAGGTCGGTCCACGCCGGAGCGAGAGTGTCGACAGTCAGGCTCACGCGGGTGACGCTGCGGGAGGCCCGCTGCGCTCCGGAAGCGCTTGAGCTGGATGGTTTGCTGCCTGCGCTGAAGACGAGGCGTCCGTTGACGGCCTTGGGGGAGAAGCCGCCCTCGACGCGCTGGAGGGTGGTGTCGATGGGCTTCCACTCGTTGCCGACCTTGGCGCGGATGGTGCTGCTGAAGATCTGCGTCCTGAGCTTGCCGTCGGGCCGCGCCCAGGTGGTGGCGTTCGGCCTGCGCTCGGCGGTGACCTCCACCTCCTTGCCCGACCGCTTCGCCCGGCGTATCGCCTCGGCACCCGCGATCGGCGCTTCGCCGGTCTGGGGCTTGGCGCCGGGCTGGGGGGTGGCGTCCGTCAGACGGATACCGAGCGGCACGGCGACAGCGGTGGCCAGGAGAGCCGCCAGTGCGGTGATGGTTCGGCGGCGCTTGTGTGCCCGGCCAGTAACTTCTTTTCGGGCAGCGGAAATTGGTGGACTTTCGTCCATGCGCTCGCTGGCAGGCACGGTGGTTCTTCTCCCCCCTCGGGCGCAGTCATGCACCGTCGGTACTCGCGGTAAATCAGCCGCACCGGCCGATGGCTTTGATCAGGGCCGGTACGCAGAGATGTGCGAGCAGAGCATGAACCATAACAGCCGCTCTCGCCATCACTGAGGAACAGGGAATGAGACCTGAAACGACCGGATTTCACCCGAATGGACGGAGGTTATTTCCTGCGGTAGGTGATCGATGACACATTGCGCCGTGATCTATGGACTTCCGGGCAGAAAAACCGCAGGATCTCCCCGCTATTTGTCATTTCCCTGCCACCCGTGTGCCATTCTCCGGGGCGGCAGAGCGTGGGGGTCCCTATGTCGCCGTTGTCGGCGAGTAATTTCCGCCTGCCCGGACACGGGCGTGCACGCGCTGCGCGAGGCCGCCTGGCCGGGCGCACCGCGGTAGCGCTGTCGGCGCTGCTGACGGTGACGCTGCTGCCCGCCCAGGCGTGGGCGGCGGTGCCCGGCGACCGCAGCGGGGTCCAGCTGCCCGACCTCCAGCAGGACCTGAAGGTCAAGCTGGACCAGGTGGAGGCGGCGAAGCTGGAGGGCTGGGCGGGCGCTCCGGTGGTGCCTCCGGCCGAGTACGCGCCGAGCAACGTGACTCCTCCGCCGGCCGGTTCGGTGGACGTTCCGCTCAGCGGTGACCAGCTCGTACAGGCGGGCTCACTGCCGGTCGCCATCGGCAAGGCGTCCCCCACCGAGACCAACCCCACCCCGCCCGCCCCGACCGGTACCTGGTCGGTGGCGGTCGAGTCGCGTACCGCGACCGAGGCGGCGGGCGTCGACGGCGCGATCATCAAGGTGACGCCTCCGGTCGATGCGGCGACGCCGGTCGACGTACAGCTGGACTACAAGCAGTTCGAGGACCTCTACGGCACCGAGTGGGCCTCGCGCCTGGAGCTGAAGCAGCTCCCCGAGTGCTTCCTGACCACCCCTGACCTGCCGGAATGCACCGAGTCGAAGGACGTACCGACCACCAACGACCCCAGCGCCGGCACCGTCCGCGCGACCGTGGACCCGGCCACGTCACCGGGCATGGGCATGCAGACGATGGCCGTCGGTGGCGGCGGTCCGATGGTGCTGGCCGCCTCCGACTCGGCGTCGGGTGCGGGCGGCACGTACAAGGCGACCTCGCTGTCGCCGTCCGGCAGTTGGACGGCGGGCGGCAGCGGCGGCGGCTTCTCGTGGACCTACCCGCTGACCGTGCCGGCGCCCCCGGCCGGTCCGGCGCCGAAGATCGCCTTCTCGTACTCCTCGCAGGCCGTGGACGGCAAGACCTCCGTGGCCAACGGCCAAGGATCGTGGATCGGCGACGGCTGGGGCTACGAACCCGGCTTCGTCGAGCGTCGCTACCGCTCCTGCGCGGACGACCGCAAGGCGAGCCCGAGCGCCCCGAACAACGACAACGCGACGGACAAGAAGAAGGGCGACCTGTGCTGGGCCGGTGACAACGTGGTGATGTCGCTCGGCGGCTCCACCACGGAGCTGGTGCACGACGCCACCACCGGCGCCTGGATCCCGGCCAGCGACGACGGCTCGCGCATCGAGCGCAAGACGGGCGGCGCGAACGGCGCGAAAGACGGCGAGTACTGGGTCGTCACCACCCGCGACGGCACCCGCTACCACTTCGGCCTGCACGACGTCGACGGCGCCGGCACCCGCGCCGTGACCAACTCGGTCTTCACCGTCCCGGTCTTCGGCAACCACCCCGGCGAGCCCTGCCACCAGTCCACGTACGCCGCCTCCTCCTGCACCCAGGCCTGGCGCTGGAACCTCGACTACGTCGAGGACGTCCACGGCAACGCGATGATCGTCGACTGGGCGCAGGAGACCAACCACTACGCGAAGAACGAGAAGTTCAAGGAGAAGGTCTCCTACATCCGGGGCGGCTACCCGACCCAGATCCTCTACGGCCTGCGCTCCGACAACCTCTCCGGCGCCCCGTCCGCCAAGGTCGAGTTCAGCGTCCTCGAACGCTGCATCCAGGAAGGTTCCATCACCTGCTCCGACACCGAGTTCGACTCCAAGAACTACGGTGACAAGCAGCCCTGGTGGGACACCCCGTCCACCCTGCACTGCAAGGCGAGCGCCACGGACTGCTACGTCTCCTCGCCCACCTTCTGGTCCCGTAAGCGCCTGTCCTCCGTCACCACGTACGCCCAGCGCACGGCCGGTACCACCGACCTGTCGGCCGTGGACCGCTGGAGCCTGGCCCAGTCCTTCCCCAAGCAGCGCACCGACACCCACCCGCCGCTGTGGCTGGAGTCCGTCACCCGCACCGGCTACGGCGTCAAGGACGCGCAGGGCAATCAGCCGAGCACCACGCTGCCGCCGGTCTCCTTCCTGGCCAACGTCGTCGACATGCCCAACCGGGTCGCGACGAGCACCACCGACGCCACCCCGGACTTCGACCGCCTGCGGGTGGAGACCATCCGCACCGAGACGGGCGGCGAGACGTACGTCGACTACTCCGACCCGTGCCCGGTGGGGACCACCCACCCCAAGCCGGAGGAGAACACCACCCGCTGCTACCCGGTCCACTGGACCCCCGACCCCGACCTGCAAATCCCGCCGATCGAGTGGTTCAACAAGTACGTCGTGGACGGCGTGATCGAGAAGGACCGGGTCGCCCGCCAGTCCGACGTCGTCACCACCTACACCTACGAGGGCGACGCCGCCTGGGCCAAGGACACCGACGAGTTCTCCAAGCCCGAGCTGCGCACGTACAACCAGTGGCGCGGCTACGCCTCGGTCGTGGTGAAGAAGGGCGTCACCGCCAACACGGGTTCGGCGAACGCCACTGAGGAGTCCCAGACCCGCACCCGCTACTTCCGCGGCATGTCCGGCGACGCCGGCCGCGCCACCATCACCGTCAAGGACTCCACCGGTGCCGAGGAACTCGGCCAGGACCTGCCCCCCTACCAGGGCATGGCCGCAGAGACCATCGTCTACACCAAGGCCGGCGGCAGCATCGTCTCCCGCGACCTGACCTGGCCGTGGAGCCAGAAGACCGCGACCCGTCCCCGCGACGGCACCACCCCGCTCGACGCGTTCCGCGTAGCAACCTCGCGCACGGAAGCGATCCAGTCGCTCAGCGACGGCCGCACCCGCCTGGTGCGCACGCAGAACACCTACGACTCCACCTACGGCCTGCTCACCACGAGCGAGAAGGTCGCCCTCAGCCCGGCGGGGCCCGGTTTCTGGACCGCCTCGGACCAGCAGTGCACGGCCACGACGTACGTCCACAACACCGACAAGCACCTCATCGGCCTGCCCCAGCGGGTCCGTACGACTGCCGGTGACTGCGGCAGTGCCGGCACGGCCACGGTGCTCTCGGACACCCGCACCTCCTACGACGCGCTGAGCGCCTTCGGCACGGCCCCGGTGAAGGGCCTGCCGTACCAGGTCGACACCAACGACGCGGCCGGCACCGGCTGGGTCACCACCGCCCGCAGCGAGTACGACGCGCTCGGCCGCGCGACCAAGGTCACCGACGCGGCCGGCAACATCACCTCGACCGCGTTCACCCCGGCCACGGGCCCCGCCTTCAGCGCGACGGTCACCAATCCGCTCGGTCACACTGTGGTGACCAAGGCCGACCCGGGTCGCGGCAGCGCCCTGGAGACCACGGACACCAACAACCGCAAGGTCACCACCACCTACGACGACCTGGGCCGCGCAACCCAGGTGTGGACGCCCTCGCAGAACCCGGCCCTCAACAAGGCCGCCTACACCTTCGACTACCAGATCTCCGCCCACCAGCCGCCGGTCGTCACCACCAGCACGCTGCGCGACAACGGCACCTACGAGAAGTCCCTCGTCATCTACGACGGCCTGCTCCGCCCGCGCCAGAGCCAGAAGGAAGCCCTGGGCAGCGGCAGGCTGATCACCGACACGATCTACAGCGCAGGCGGCACCGTCACCGAGACGAAGAACAACTACTACGCCGACGGCGAGCCCGAAGCGAAGATCTTCGTCCCCGAAACGGTCGTCCCGAACTCCACCAAGACCGCCTACGACGGCCTCGGCCGCCCCACCCGCGTCACCACCTTCCACCAGGGCACGGCGCAGCACTCGGCGACGACCCGCTACGAGGGCGAGTGGACGCTCACTCGCACCGGCATGGACCCTGCCGGGTCGACGCCTCTGGCGGGCAGCCGGTCGGTCAAGACGTCGACCGACGTCATGGGCCGCACGTCCCTGGTCCAGCACTACAAGACCACGGACCTCACGGCCACGAGGATCGCTGCCCCGACGGCTGCGGACGCCAACACCACGTCGTACGCGTACGACCTGCGCGGCAAGCTGACCAAGGTCACCGACGCATCCGGCAACGCCTGGACGTACGCCTACGACGCCCGCGGCCGGAAGACCGCCTCCACCGACCCTGACATGGGCGCCGCCTCGTTCGGCTACGACAACCTCGACCGCCAGATCTGGGCCAAGGATGCTGCCGGCCGCGCGCAGTACACCACTTACGACGTCCTGGGCCGCACCACGGAGCTGCGCGAAGACGCGGCCAACGGGCCGCTGGTGGCGGCCTGGACCTTCGACACCCTCATAGGCGCCAAGGGGCAGCCGGTCGCATCGACCCGCTATTACGACGGCAAGGCCTACACCACCGAGGTCACCGGCTACGACACCGAGTACCGCCCGACCGGCACCAAGATCACCATCCCCGACACCCCGAACACCAAGGGCCTGTCGGGCACGTACTCCTACAGCACCACGTACACCCGCACGGGCAAGGTCCAGTCGACCACCCTCCCGGCTACCCCGGGCGGCCTCGCAGCGGAACGCCTGGTCACCCGCTACAACGCCGACGGCGCTCCCGTCACCCTCTCGGGCCTGACCTGGTACACCGCCGACACCGTCTTCAGCCCTTTCGGCGAGGTCCTGCGCACCGCGACGGGCACCGCCCCGAAGCGTGTGTGGACGACCAACCAGTACGACCCGAACACCGGCCGGATCAGCAAGTCCACGACCGACCGCGAAACGACGAACCCCAACCGGATCAGCGAAGTCTCCTACGGCTACAACCCCGTCGGCGGCATCACCTCCATCACCGACACCCAGCCGGGCAACCGCGTCGACAAGCAGTGCTTCGCCTACGACCCGATGGGCCAGCTCACCGAGGCCTGGACCGGCAACACCTGCACCGGCACGCCCGCAACCGACATCACCCCCGGCCCGGACGGTGACGGCTACTGGCAGACGTACGCCTTCGACGCCATCGGCAACCGCACCCACCTCACCGACCACGACCTCACCAACGAGGCCCTCAACGACGAGTTCACCTACGCCTACGGCTTCAAGACCACCAACAACGGCATCGAAACCACCAACCAGCCGCACGCCCTGGCCACGGTCGACGCGGTCGTCAAGAAGCCGGGCTCGACCGTCACCTCCCAGCAGACATACGGCTACGACAGCTCGGGCAACACCACCCGCCGCACTATCGGCGGCGACACCCAGACCCTGAACTGGGACCGCCGCAACAAACTCACCTCCGCCACCAGCCCCGGCATCGGCTCTATCGCCATCCAGGGTCTGGCCGGCAAGTGCATGGACCTCCAGTACGGCGCCACGGCCGACGGCACCCCGATCCAGCTCTACACCTGCAACGCCACCAAGGCGCAAGCGTGGCGCCTGACGGGCGACACCCTGCGCTTCCAGGACAAGTGCGCCACCAACCAGGGTGGAATGCTGCGCTTGGCAGCCTGCGACGGCAGCGCAGCCCAGAAGTTCACCTACCGTCCCGCCGACAAGACCCTCCACCACCCGGCCACCGACCAGTGCGTGGACGTCCCCGCCGGTAACAGCACCGACGGCACGGACCTGAACATCTGGACCTGCAACGGCGCCCCGTCCCAGCAGTGGACCTTCTCGAACTCGACGTCGTACCTGTACGACGCGGCCGGCAACCGCCTCATCGAGGACAACGGCACCACGCACACCCTCTACCTCGGCGAAACCACGATCACGGCCAACGCAGCCGGCCAGGTCCTGGACGCCTTCCGTTACTACTCCAGCCCCGGTGCCCCCACCGCCGTCCGCGAGACCTACGGCAGGACCACCGGTCACAAGCTCACGGTCCAGCTGGCCGACCACCACGGCACGGCAACCGCCTTCGTCGACCAGGACAACGGCCAGGCCGTCACCCGCCGCAAGTTCGACCCCTACGGCAACCCCCGCGGCACCGAACCCACCAACTGGATGGAGAACCGCACCTACCTCGGCGTAGGAATCGCCGACGCCTCCACCGACCTCACCCACATCGGCGCCCGCGAATACGACTCCACCACCGGCCGCTTCATCTCCGTCGACCCCATCATCGACATCACCGACCCGCTCCAGATGAACGGGTACACCTACGCCAACGCCAACCCCATCAACAACTCCGACCCGGACGGCCTCAAGTACTACGAAGGCATGTACGACGGCGGATTCCAAGCCCACCCCGCCAAGGTCGCCGAACGCGGCGACCACTACAGCAGGACCAGCGGATCCCGCTCCCACACCCACTACAGCCCAGAGCCGCCCAAAAAGACCAAGGAGAAGCACAACCCGAAGGGAAATGCTTCAGCCGGAAATGGGAATGCCGCAAAGACTTACGATGTGAGTGAGTCGACTTGGTTCCATGAACTCTTCTACGGAATCATCAAGAATGTTCCGGATACGGCTTCTCTCTTCGGCTGGGTTGCCGGTGACGACGATTGCTGGAATGGCGGCGCAGGGTCTCCCGGCTGCGACTACGGAGCCAGCTATGACGAATTGATGCTGGAGCAAGGTGTTGACGCCACGAGCGACTGGTATCAAGTTCCGTCATTCCTCGGGCAGATGTTTTCCCATGGTCGAGCTGGAAGTGGCCCGGGGCTGCTAATCCGCCGCGGCGGCACGGTAAGTCTGGATCCATGTAACAGCTTCCTCGGTGACACCGAGGTTCAGCTCGCTGATGGATCAACCAAGCCAATCGAGGACATCGAGCCGGGCGACGAGGTACTCGCAACGGACCCTGATACTGGTGAAACCTCCACCAAGCACGTCACAGCAAAGATAGCCGGGCAGGGCTCGAAAGACCTGGTCGAAATCACGATCGGCCTCGACAGCGAGGATGGCACAACCAGCGCCTCAGTCACGGCCACCGACGGTCACCCATTCTGGGTTCCAGAGCTCCGAGAGTGGATCGACGCTACCGACCTGCACCCCGGCACCCAACTCCGTACCAGCTCCGGCACACACGTCCAGGTCACCGCGATCCGGCGCTGGACGCAACACGCTGCGGTCCATAACCTCACGGTCGCCGGCCTCCACACGTACTATGTGCTGGCGGGCGCCACTCCGGTCCTTGTTCACAACAGCAACTGCGATGTCCCTTCTGGTTCACTACAGGGGCAGAAGCTTGCCGACCAGTTGCGCAAGGAGTCGGCCGGATCCCCCTTCACGTCGGGCGGGTTCTTGGAGCCGGAAGCCATCGCAAATTCTCGGCTGATCATGCCCGGAAGCGATATGAATAACAAGGCGCTTCGGGCTAGGTTTGAAGAGCGTGGGGGCGTCTCTCAGTGGGGTAAATACAGTACGGAAACCCATCAAAGCCCATATGGCGACTATCAGGTTCACTATTACATGAACAGCACCTCTGGTGAGGTAATGTATGGCTTTGACTACAAAGTGGTGATGAACCGTCGATAGGGGCATGGCGTGAAGGTGAGGTTCGTAGGCGCTGATGGACTTGAGCAGCGCATCCGTCAAGGTTCGCAGGTCTTGCGTGTCGACAGGGTGTACGTCGTTCTGGAGACCTACTGCCAGTCGGACGGTCAGAATTATTTCAGAATCGAACACCGGCCGGACGACCTCCCGCCGCTCTTCGACTCACGCCTCTTCGAGGTTGTCGACACGGAAATTTCTCCGGAATGGAGAATTTCGTCAGGGTGGGACGGTTCGTTGAGGATGGCGCCAGGAGAATGGCATGTCGAAGGATTCTGGGATGAATTCATGAATCACGAACCTCGCGCGGTCGAGAAGTACGAACGTTGCAGAGATGCGATGTTGCAGGGCTGAAGTCCGGGCGGGGTCAGGTCGCGAGTTGACCGCAGTCGCGTTTTACCCTGGTGATCACGACCGCAAATGGGAAGCCCCACCAGCTGTGGCTGGTGGGGCTTCTGTGGCATGTGACGGCAGTAGTTGACGGCAACGTCAGCGGATGAGGGCAGCACAGGGTGGCGGTTCATCGTCGTCGGATCGCGCCGTCTCGGCGTTCTCCGGGCTGCCGAGCGCGTTGCTGAGGATATCGATAGCGTTGCGCTGGAGGCGGAGTCGGACGTGGGCGTAGACGGTGGCGGTGACGCCGATGTGGGCGTGGCCGAGGAGTTCCTTGATCACGACGAGTTCGACGCCCTGTTCCAGGAGCAGCGTGGCGGTCGAGTGCCGGAGATCGTGAAAGCGGATGCGGCGGAGGCCGGCCTTGTGGAGAAGCGTGGTGAAGGCGCGGGTGAGGTTGGTCGGGTCGATAGATCCGCCCTGCGCGGTGCTGAACACGAGCCCGCTGTCCTGCCACGTGGTGCCTGCTGCCTCGCGCTCAAGCCGCTGCTGTTCGTGGTGGTGCTTCAGCGAGTGGAGGCAGCGGACGGGGAGGGCAATGCGACGCTCGGAGGCCCGGGTCTTGGTAGGCAACGTGGTGAGCCCGCCTGAGTTGGTGCGCTGCAAGGTGCGGCGGATGGCGGCAGTGCCAGCATCGAGGTCGAGGTCTTCCCAGTGCAGGCCGAGGAGTTCGCCCTTGCGGAGGCCGGTGTGGAGAGCGAGTTCGAACAGGGCGTGCAGCCGGTGACCGCCCACCGCGGTGAGGAACTGGCGGGCTTCGTCAGCGGTGAGGGGTTCGAAGCGGCGGGGCCGTGGGGTGCCGGTGCGGACGTTGCGGGCGACGTTGCGCGGGATCTCCTCCTCGCGCACCGCGTGCTCCAGGGCGGACTTGAGCACGGAGTGGACGTAGGCCAGGGTCAGCGGCGAGAGCCGCCTGGAGCAGCACATTCCAGCGGCACAGCAGCGGGGCTGGTCGCGGCCCGCATCGATGCCGCGCGTGCAGCACTGACAGGTGGTGCGGAGCTGGTTGAGCCAGGTGCGGACGTCCTTGGCGGTGAGCTTGGCGAGCTTCCTCCGTCCGAGGCCGGGGATGAGGTAGAGCCGGGTGACGGCGGTGTAGCGGGTGTGCGTGTTCTCGCGGAGCTGGTGGACGGCGACAGCGTCGAGCCAGTACGTCAGGTACGCGGCCAGGCTGCCCTGCGCGGACGGGAGGGGGAATCCCCGGTTACTGGCGGCGATCTTCTCGGTGAGCTTGGCCAGGGCTTCCTTGCGGGTGGTGCCGTAGACGCGGACGCGCTTGCGGGTGTTGCCGGGGGCCAGCACGTATCCGGCGGCCTCCCAGCGGCTGTCCTTGCGCTGGTAGACGGTTCCGTCGCCGTTGGCGCGGACGCGACGGGAGGCGGGGGTGTCGCGGGGCGTGGTCATCAGGCGGCTTCCTGGTCGAGGCGGGTGCGGATGAAGTCGGTGAGGGCATGGGCGGGGATCCGGCGGGCGCGGCCGAGAGTGAGGGAGGTGAGCTGACGAGAGCGGATGAGGTCGTAGACGGCGGTGCGGCCGAGTTGGAGGCGTTCCATGACCTGGGGGACGGTGAGGAGTTCCGTGCCGGTGGTCACGCGACGGCCCCCGGGCGGACAGCACCGGTCAGCCGCTGAGTGGAGTGACCGACCGGGTGACCGGCGCGGTCACCGGAGCGGTCCGAGCGTCGGGTTCGGGTCGGTTGCTCGGGTCGGTTCTGCCGTTTTGCGGCCAGGAGGTTGGCGAGGTGTTCGAGTTCGGGCAGGAGGCTGGTTCCGGCGTAGTGCCAGTGGGAGATGACCCGCGTCGTGTCGGAGTCCACGTGCTGACCGGCGATGTTGCGGTGACCGGGACGGTGACCGGGGGCCAGGTCGGTGGAGTGTCCGGCGCGGTCACCGACCGGACTGTCGCCGGTGTGACCGGGCTGCGTCTCAGCCGACGCTGGGGTTGGGGTCTGGGTGTCGGCTCGGCTGGTTCGCCAGGCGGTGCGTTCGGCTCGGAGGTGGGCGAGGGTGGTGGAGTAGTGGCGGGTGCGGGTGGAGAAGTGGCCTCGGAAGCCGAGCATGTGGGCCCATTGGCGCAGGCGGAGGTGGGCGTGCTGGGGGTGGGTGGCGAGGTGCCAGGCGGTGTGGATCATGCGGTGGGCGTGGTCGGTGATGTCGTGGGTGGCGAGTTCGGCGAGGAGGCGGAGGCGGCGGTCGAGGGTGCCGGTGGTGGTCTCGGCTCCCTTGGTGGCGTACTTGGCGATGTAGGCGGCGACGTGCCGGTCGGTGACCGGGCCACTACCGGTGAAGTCGGTGCCGCGGATTGCCCGGACGTCGATCTGCCGCCCGAACCGGAACACCAACCGCCCTGCCCGATCTGAGCCTTGAGGCGGGGAGGCGGGGACTTCCCCGGCGGGCTGCGGTTGCCTCGGCAGTTTGCCCTCGTGGTGGACGCGGGTGCGTGTGGCGGCGGCGCGGACGGCGTGGTCGAGGAGCTGGGTGGTGGCCCAGGCGGGCGGGGTGCTGGCGGGGCCAGTGGGTCCGTCGAGGCGGATGACGGCGTGGAAGTGGACCTGACCGCGCTTCTGGTACTCGGCGACCTTGGCGTAGGAGAGCGTGGCGTGGTGGCGCAGCGCGCGCTGGGTGAGGCCGGCGGCCTTGGCGATCTCCCGACGTAGGTGGGTGGTGAAGCGTGCCCACAGGGCCGGGGCGTGCGCGTTCCACAGGACCGCGCCGGTGTAGTCGTAGTGCTCGGGGTCGAGCGGGGTGCCGAGGAGCGGGTCGTCGTCGGGGTGGACCTGGCCGCAGTGGCAGCGGCCGCTGCCAGGCTGGTTGTGGACGGGGTCGAAGCCGGGCGCGGTCAGGGTGGCGAACACGCGCGGGTGGGCGGCGACGCTGGTGGGGGCGGTCTTGCCGCCGCGCATGCCGGCGGTGAGGAGTTGATAGGTGTCGTAGCGATAGACGGTGGAGCAGGCGGGGCAGCGGGTGGCGCGGCGGTTGCCGCAGCGGACCAGCAGTTCGCCCGCCGGGAGCTGCCCGGAGACGAAGCGGTCGAGGACCTCGCCGGTCGCGCTGTCCAGGCGGGTTCGGTGCCCGGTGACGCGGATCGTGTGCGCGCAGCCGCCGAGCGTGCTGATCTGTCGTGCGAGGGGTGCGAGGTGGCCGGTGGCGGCGAGCTTCGCCAGCCCGGCGGTGAGCCTGGCGCGGCGCTCCAGCGTCGACCGCCCTGCCGCCGAGGAGGTGACCTCCGCCGAGCCGCTCGGCGTGGTGACCGCCTGCGACGGGCGCAAGGCGGTCGGAACGTTCAATATCCCTCGCCGGGCTCACCGAAGGCGGTGGCCGGCGTCACCTCCGGCGGGGAGCGAGCTCCCGGCCGCCACGCCGCCTCTCCCGCTCGGGCCCGATCCCGTCGGAAGAAGCCGACCCTGCGCCGCCCCGGCCGCTTGCCGCTGGTTTGCGGCACCGCCGCCGCATCAAGATGAGGGGGGACCATTGGGGCGTGCGACGCCGGAGCGGCTGCGATCGCGGCAACGGCACGCGACCTGAACTACGAAGCCGCGCTCTCGCCTTCCGTGCCATATGCCATCGGCGCTATGGACGGCGGGCACTACTCGATCGAGATCGAGCCGGAGGTACGGCTGTGGCTGGAGAACATTCCCGCCCATCACTACAAGCAGGCCGAACGCGTCGCCGACCTGCTCGCCGAGCAGCCCACCACGCTCGACGAACCGCACTCCTGCCATCTGGGCGGCAAGCTCCGCGAGCTGCGCTTCCGCCTGGGCGATGCCCATCAGCGGATCACCTACTGGCTGGCGCCCGGCCGACGTGTCGTGCTGCTCACCGTGTTCCGCAAGACCACGATGCGCGAGCAGGCCGAAGTGGACCGCGCCCACGCCGCACAGCGATTGTGCGAGGCAGAGCATGAAGCCGCCGCCGAGCACGACCTCTACAGCCGCAACCTCAAGGAGAACCGGTGAACCACAGCGAATGGAGGACCCGTCGCCACCGCCAGCTGCTGGGCGAACACCTGGAGGCTGACCCCGAGTACGACCGGGTCTATGAAGAGGCCGGCCTCGCCATGACGTTGGGCAAGGCCGTCTTCGACCGGCGCAAGCAGCTGGGCCTGAGCGAGGCCGACCTCGCCGAGCGCATGCACGTCGACGTCGATGACATCGAAGGCATCGAGACGGCCACCGAGCTGCCGCCCATCGCGGTCATCATGCGCCTGGCCCGCGCTCTGGACCTCACGGTGGACGTGCACCTCGCCGGCGGAGACGAGCCCACCGTCACCATCGTCGCCCCCGCGGCCTGAGACGGGGAGGAACCATGCAGGACCCGCCTTCCGCGCTCGCCCGTGAGCTCGGGCAACTCGTCCACGACCGGCGCATCGAGCTCGGGCTGTCCCAGGCCGAGCTGGCTGAGCGGTGCGGGATGAAACAGCCGCAGATCTCCCGCTTCGAAGGCGGCGGGACCGTGCCCACGCTCCCCCTCCTGCGCCGCCTGGCTCACGCTCTCGGCGCCGACTTGACCATCAGCCTCACCCCGCACGACAGAGCCGCTTGACACGCATTCGGCATGCCTGGAATTCCCCCAGCGGTGTAGACCACTGACGGCAGTAGTGACGGCAACAACCACGAACAACCCCCGGCCGAACCCGTACCTCAGTGGACCACCGAATACCACTTGACCTGAAAAACGCAGGCGGCAGATCCATGCCGACACCGGGCACACCGGAGGGTTCTGATGGCGGAGCTGTCCGAAGATAGCGACTACTACACTGGGCCTCGGCTCGACAGCGACATGATCCGTCAAGCCGAGAAGGACCTCGGAGTACGCCTTCCCGGCAGCTATGTCGAGGTGCTGCTCCTCCGAAATGGAGGAATCCCGCGAGACCGCTGCTGTCCAACCCCCTTTCCGGCATCCTGGGCTGACGATCATTTCGAGATCAGTGCGATTCGAGGAATCGGCGGGGCTTGGGGAATCGACTCATCATCCGGTAGAGGAAGCTCGTACTTGATCGAGGAATGGGAGTATCCGGAAATCGGTGTAGTGATTTGCGATATGCCCTCCGCTGGTCATGGTACCGTAATGCTCGACTATTCCGAGTGCGGGCCTGAGGGTGAACCTGCCGTCGCGTATGTCGATGAAGACCGCGTTCCTCGGCGAGTAGCGCAGTCGTTCGGCGAGTTCCTCGCGCGGCTAGTTCCTTGCGATTCGATTAGTTAAGCTCGGACGTAATTGGGCCGCAAAGAACTGAAATGTTGATCCCTTCGGTCGGATAACCGAAGACCCCCTCCGCGCTGCTGGCGCGAAGGGGGTCTTTGGCGTTTTGACGCTGAGGCTGAAACGGTGGGGTGACAGGGCTACGAGGGGCTGCACTCCCAGTCCGGTCTCGGCAATGGAGCCGTCGAGAACCTCGGGTCTGCGTTGGAGGTCGCGTAGGCGGTTCTTCACTAGCGGGGTGAGGTCTTCGATGGCAAGGGGCCGCGAGGTTGGCCAGAAATTTCTGCAGGCGGGCCCAGACGCCTTCGACGGGGTTGACCTCGACCTGTCAGCGTTGATCGCTGCTCGGCGAGGTCCCCTGGTCTTCGTCGGGGCGGGTGCCGGCGGTCAGGTGATCGCCGGGAGGTCTGCGAGTCGTTGCCAGGCCAGGACCCGTGTCCACAGCTGACCGGAAAGTCCCAGGTCGCTGGGAGTGTGATCGAGAACGGCGTGCCGGACAGCAGCTTGCTCGGCCTCGGACAGGACCTGGTGCTCGCCCACACGACGGCCTCGCGGCTGGGACAGGAGTGCGTCCCGGCCCCCCGGCCCGCCATCTCGCCCACCAGTTGTCCGCGGTCCTGACCGGCACCTTGAACAAGGCCGCGGCCTCCTCCCGGTCCCGCCCCTCCACCAGCGCGGGCATCGCCATTTACGGGCCGTTCGGGCGGCTACAGCTCGCGGTGGACCTTGGTGTTCGAGGCCTGGGCGCGGGGGCGGAGGACCAGGAGGTCGACGTTGACGTGGCTGGGGCGGGTTACGGCCCAGGTGATCGTGTCGGCCACGTCGTCGGCGGTGAGGGGCTCGGCCACGCCCTCGTAGACCTTCTCCGCCTTGGTGGCGTCGCCGCGGAAGCGGGTCTTGGCGAACTCCTCGGTCCTGACCATGCCCGGCGCGATCTCGATCACGCGGACCGGCTGGCCGACGATCTCCAGGCGGAGGGTCTCGGCCAGTACGCGGGCGCCGTTCTTGGCGGCGACGTAGCCGGCGCCGCCCTCGTACGTGGCGTGCCCGGCGGTCGAGGAGACGACGACCACCGTGCCGTCGCCGGAGGCGGTGAGGGCGGGCAGCAGGGCCTGGGTCATGTTGAGGGTGCCGATGACGTTGACCTCGTACATCGTGCGCCAGTCGGCGGGGTCGCCGGTGGCGACGGACTCGGCGCCGATGGCCCCGCCGGCGTTGTTGACCAGCACCTGGAGGGTGGGGAGGCCGTCGAGGGAGGCCGCGAAGGCGTCGACGGCGGCGCGGTCGGTGACGTCCAGCGGGTGCGCGGTCGCGGTGTGGCCGGCCGCGGTGAGCTCGGCGGCGAGGGCCTCGATGCGGTCCTTGCGGCGGGCGGTGAGCACCACGTGGTAGCCGGCGGCGGCGAGCTGCCGGGCGGTGGCGGCGCCGATGCCGCTGCTGGCCCCGGTGACGACGGCGGTAGCGGTACGGGTGGCCATTGCGGGGCTCCTCGGTCGGGTCGGGGCGTCGGGGTGGTACGGGGCGGGGCGGTGCTGATCGGTATTACGGTCGTACGGGCGCCAGCATAGGCGGGGCCGGCGGTGGGCGCGTCGGCACGGGTGGCTCCCAGGGAAGTGGGCCCACGCGGTGGGTCGGCGGTCGGCGCCGGGTCCTCAGTGGCCGCGCGGCGTGTACATGATCAGGGCCATGCCGGCCAGGCAGACGAGGGCGCCGACGACGTCCCAACGGTCGGGCCGGTAGCCGTCGGCGACGGCGCCCCAGGCGAGGGAGCCGGCCACGAACACGCCGCCGTACGCCGCGTGGACGCGGGCGAAGTCGCCCTGCGGCTGGAGGGTGGCGACGAAGCCGTAGAGGCCGAGGGCGACGACGCCCGCGCCGATCCACACCCAGCCCTTGTGGTCCTTGACGCCCTGCCAGACGAGCCAGGCGCCGCCGATCTCCAGGACGGCGGCGAGGGCGAAGAGGGCGGCGGAACGGGCGATCAGCATGTCGTTCATCGTCCCAGAGGCCGTTCGGCTCCCTGGTGGGGGCGGCGCGCCCTCGTTCGTGTGATGGTCCGACCGGTTGGGCGGGGGCCGGGCTACCGTCCGCGCGTGGAGGTGGTCGCGGTGCGTGCAGCAGCCGTACGGAGTGTGGTCGCGCTGGTCCTCGTACTCGCCGCCGCCGGTCCCGCCGGGGCGGCGGGAACGGCGGGGACGGCGGGAGTGGGGGCGGCGGAACAACGGGGTGGGGACGGGGGAGTGGAGGCGGACCTCGCGTACCACGGTCGGCTGGCGCTGTCGCAGGGCCGGCTGGGGGTCTGGCTGGTCCCGGAGAACGTGGGACCGGCCGAGCTGCCCGCCGCCACGCTGCGGCTGCGGCTGTCGACGGACCTGGCCGACCGGCAGGCGCTGGCCGAGGGGTGCGCGCGGGCCGGGATGCGCGAGGTGGTGTGCGACACGGGACCGCTGCCCGCGCACGGGCAGGGCCGGCACATCGGGCTCGTACTGGGGCTGGCGGAGCGGCCCTCGGAGGTCGAGGTACGCATCGACACGTGGTGGAACGGCGGCGCGGTGGACCGGGACATGGCCAACAACGAGCAGGTGGTGCTGGCGTTGGACACGGGCGACACGTACGCGTTCTGAGGAGACGGGCCTCGGGGGCCGGGCGGGGCGGGTCGGGGGGGGGGGGCGGGGCGGGTGGGGCGAGCGGGTCGGGGGGCCGGCTTGGGGCTGTTGCTTATAAACATCTGGCGGTGCCGCAGGACCTTCGCGCGTCTATCTTTGGCGGGGCGGTGATAGAGGTCACTCAAAAATGTCTGCTATTAAAGCGGAATACAAGACAGTGAGACAGATGCAGTCAAAGGACATGCTTG
>NZ_WTFF01000379.1 GCF_019400985.1 Streptomyces bambusae | reverse complement strand
CCGCCAGGCCCCGCGCAGCGGCCCGGCTCGCCTCGGCCAGGCTCGGCCCGGCCAAGCAACGGCCCCGCTCCGCCAGGCCCCGCGCAGCGGCCGCCTCGGTCCGGCCCGGCCACGCAGTGGCCCCGCCAACGCCAGCCCCCGCGCAGCGGAAGACCCCGCTACCAGCCCTCCGGCTGATCCGCCGGGACCGCGAACACCGTCCCGTCCGGCGCCGTCGCAAAGACCCGCCCACCCACCACCACCGGCGCCGCCAACGCCGCCGCATACGTGTTCTGCCCGTCCGCCATCCTCGGCTTCGTCTGCCCCACCAGCCGCCGGCTCCCCGCGTCCACCGCCACCAGCCGCCCGTCCGGCGCGCTCAGGTAGACCCGCCCGCCACTGGGCACCGGCCGCGACGCCACCGTCATGCCCGTCTCCAGCCGCCACTCCTCGCGGCCCCGCTCCTCGCGGTCCGGTTCCCAGCGCACCGCAACCAGCGCGCCCGACGTGCCGAAGACGTACACCGCCCCGTCCGCGTCCACGGCGGCCTGCGCCTGGAGCAGCGGCGCCGACAGCGGGGTCCGCCGCATCCCCGGGCGGCCGCCGCCGCCCAGGTCCATCCGTACGACCGCGACGGCCAGCGACGCCTTGTCGCTCTCCAGCAGGTAGAGCCCGCCCTGCGCCACCCCGACCGGCTCCACCAGCCCGGCCGCGCGCACCTGGCGGCGTACCGCGCCGGTCGCCGGATCCACCTCCATGACCTGGGTCGATGCGCCGTCCGCGGCCTGCGCCGCCGCATACAGGACGGGCGGGCCGGACCCCGGCTGCTCCGGCCCGGCGCACCACAGCGCGGCCCCGTCGCCGATCCGCTTCGCCCAGCGCTGCCCGCCCGTCGCCGCGTCGAGCCCGGTGACACTGCCGTCCACACCGGCGACGAGCGCGTACGGGCCGGCGGGCACCACCTTCGCGCCCTGCGGCAGCTTCCGCTTCCACCGCTCGGCGCCCGTCGCCGGGTCCAGCGCCTGGAGCAGGTCGCCGCCCGCGGCCACCGCGAGCACCAGCCCGCCGGCGTGCAGCGGAGCGCCGCTCTCCGTCGTACGGGCGGCAGGCGCGGGTGCGGGGAGGGACCAGGCGAGCGAGCCGTCGGCCGGGTTCAGCCGGGCCGCGGTCAGGCCCGGGCCCGAGCAGTAGAGCGCCCCGGCCTGCCAGGAGCACGCCGCGGCCGGGTGCACGCGGCTGCGCGTCCCGCCCAGCGTGACCGCCCACGGCGTGACCAGCTCCCCACCCGCGCCGTGCGGCCCCTGCTCCCCGCTGCGTACGGGGGCCCGCCCGGCCCCCGCCGGGGTACCGAACACGAGGTACCCGCCGACCACCCCGCCCACGAGCAACAGCCCGAGCCCAACAGCCACGACCTTCCGCGGCCGCAGCCGCAGCCGCGCCCCGATCCGCCCCCGGACACCACCCGAGCCCGACGCACCCGAGCCCGACGCACCCGCACCGACCCCGTCCCGCCGATGCGTGTCCTCATCGGCGCCCGGCCCAGTCCCCGGCCCAGCCCCCGCCCCCAGCGCCCCCCCCCCCCCCACCCCCCCCCCCCCCCCCCCCCCCCCCCCCCCCCCCCCCCCCCACCGCCTCCACCCCCCCCGCCCGCCCCGCTGCGCTCGCCGCCGACCCCCCCACCCCCCCCCGCCCCCGCCCCTTCTCCGTCTCAAAGCCCCCCCACCCCCCCTCCGACCGCCACGACCCCGAGGCCCAGAAGCACCTTGTCCGGCGGGCCTTCGCCGACCTCCCCTGGCACGTCCCCCACCTCCTGGACGCGCTCACCCACGCCGACGACCTCTACTTCGACTCCATCAGCCGCGCCGACGTCCCCTCCTGGTCCACCGGCCGCATCGCCCTCCTCGGCGACGCCGCCTGCGGAGCGACCATCGGCGGCATGGGCACCGGCACCGCCGTCGTCGCCGCGTACGTCCTCGCGGGCGAGCTCGCCCGCTCCCCCGAGGACCCCCGTGGCGCCTTCACCCGGTACGAGAACCTGCTCCGCGCGCACGCCGAGGGCTGCCAGAAGGGCGGCGACCGTACGGGCTCCTTCCTCGCCCCGGCCACCCGCACCGGCCTGCGCCTGCGCAACGGCCTCCTCAGCCGCCGCCGCATCCTCGACCTGATGCTGAAGGAGGGGCAGAAGACGGCCTCCGCCCTCCCCCTCCCGGTCTACGAAGCCCCCACAGCCCCGACCCCGACCGCCTGATCCGACCCCGCCGAAAGAACTTCCCCCACCCAGTCACACCCGCGCTCTCCACTCCGTCAGACCAGTGAAGACCCGAACCGGAGCAACCAAGGAGAGCCAATGACCACCACCGCCACGGCCACCACCGTCACCACCCCCGCCCGCATGGCCAACCCCGCCTACGCCGTCCCCGGCGCAATGGACGCCCTGCTGGCGATCGGCAAGGCGGTCGTCGCCACCGGCGTCAGCGAGCGCACCCTCGAACTGGCCCACATCCGCGCCAGCCAGATCAACGCCTGCGGCGTCTGCCTCGACATGCACCCCAAGATCGCGAAGCAGCTCGGCGAGACCGACCAGCGCCTCCACGCCATCGCCGGCTGGCGCGACACCCCGTACTTCACGGAGGCCGAGCGCGCAGCGCTCGCCCTCGCCGAGGCCGTCACCCGCGTCGCCGACCGCAGCGACGCGGTGCCGGACGAGAGGCGGCCCGCCACTACACCGAGCCGCAGCTCGCCGCCCTGATCCTGTCCATCGCCACGGTGAACCTCTGGAACCGCATCAACCTCGCCACCCGCCAGCAGGCCGGCTCCTGGTCCTGACCGCTGGAGCACCTGCCCGAGGAGACCGTTAACGCCGTTAACGCCCCCGGACCCCAGTCACCGTTAACGCCGTTAACGCCCCGGGCCCCATCTCTCCATCACCGTCAACGCTCCCAGCCCCGTGCCCGTTAACGCCGTTAACGCCCAGAGCCCACCCACCGACAAAGAACGGCGCGCCCCCCTCCTCCTCGGCCTCGGCCTTGACCGTTAACGCCGTTAACGCCGCTGCCGTCAACACCCCGCCGCCAACACCGTTGGCACCGCACCGCACCACCGAGGCCGCTGCCGCTAACCCCCACACATCCCCAAACCCCCACACACCCACGCACCCTCACCCCCCACCCCCTCGAAAAAGTACTTGTCGACTGGTTTTCTTTCTTCACCTGAAGCTAGATTGACCCGGCAGGCCGCGCGGCCCCAGCAGTCGCACCACGCCCTGCACCCCCACCAGTCCCACTGTTCCCACCCATCTCAGGAGCGACCCCGTGGCGAGGGCCAGGCAGGAACGGGCCGAGATCACCCGGCAGGCCATCCTCGACGGCGCCGCCGTCGCGTTCGACAAGACCGGCTTCGGCGGCACCAGCCTGAGCGACGTCGTCAGGAACGCAGGCGTCACCAAGGGCGCCCTGTACTTCCACTTCCCGTCCAAGGAAGCCCTCGCCCGCACCCTGATGGAGGAGCAGTTCCAGGTCGCCGAGCCCGTCCCGGCCATCGAGGAACCAGGCCTGCAGACGGCCATCGACCTCACCCACACCATGGCCCACGGGCTGCTCACCAACGTCCGCATCCGCGCCGGCATCCGCCTGGTCATCGAGTTCGGCTCCTTCACGGACCCCGACCCGTCCCCGTACAACGCCTGGATCGACGTCTGCCGCAGCTGCCTCGTGCCGGCAAAGGAGCGTGGCGACCTGCTCCCCTCCGTCGACGTCCCCGCCCTGTCGACCTACCTCGTCGGCGCGTTCACCGGCATCCAGGTCACCTCGTACGTCCGCACCGGCCGCGCGGACCTCCACGAGCGGGTCGTCGACCTGTGGAACCTCCTGCTCCCGGGCATCGTCCCCGCCGACCGCATCCCCCTCTTCGACCCGGCCGGCTCCCCCGAGTGCCAGGCCGAGACCGGCCACCCGGCCGCGGCCGTCGGCTGACACCGCATCCAGGGCGGCCTCGCACGCGCCGTGGTGAACCACGGGGGTGCTCGCTACGGCGTGTGCGAGGCCGCCCTGTCGCATCGTCCGCACGAGGGCGGGCACGGTCGACGACGTCGACGGTGCCCGCCCTCACCCATGCACGGCATTAACGCCGTTAACGCGGTCACACCACCACGAACACCCACCACGAACACCCACCACGGGCAGCCACCACGAACACCCACCACCAACATCCGTTAGCAAAACTCAAGCGTGGCGCCCACATCACCCACCGAACGTTAGTAAAGTCCCTCTCATGACTTCGCCCTCGTCCACGAGCGACCGTGAGAAGGTCGTCTCCAAGCTGCCCCCGTGGCTGCGCCAGGAGTTGAAAATCCGGACCGCCCAACTGCGGGTGGACATCCAGGACGCCGTCCACCAGGGCATCGCCCACTGGTCCGCCCTGGCCTCGGCCCCCTCCCCCGTCGACACCTCCGGCGCCGAGTCGTTCTCCACCTGGCTGCCCGCCGGCCAGTGGGAGTCCTTCCGTACGCACTCCAAGGAGCGCGGCGTCTCCCTCATCCAGGGACTCGCCCAAGCCGTCCAGCTCTGGCTGGAGATGAACCCGGCCCCGACCGTCCAGCGCCCCTCGGTCGTCCGCCGCATCGTCGTGTGCAACCAGAAGGGCGGCGTCGGCAAGACCGCCATCACCGCCGGCACCGCCGAGGCCCTGGCCGAGGACCCCCACACTCTCCACCCGGTCCGCATCGCCCGGCAGCTGGCCCGCCTCACCGCGGAGCCGGAAGACCACCAGCACCACCAGCACCACCAGCACCACCACACCGAACCGGCCAGCAGCGCCTTCGACCGCGAAGACCTCCCCGGCCTCGGCATGCGCGTCCTGCTGGTCGACTTCGACCCCCAGGGCCACCTCACCAAGCAGCTCGGGCAGCAGCCGATGCCCATCGGCGGCGACAGCCTCACCTGCCACATGGCCGGCGAGGCCAAGGGCCCGCTCTCCGACCTCATCGTCCCCGTCGAGGACGAGCGCTTCGGCGACCGCCTCCACCTCCTCCCCTCCTGCACGGACGCCTTCCTCCTCGACGTCCGCCTCTCCACCGTCCGCGCCCGCGAGGCCGCCCTCGAACGCGCCCTCGCCCCGGTCGAGTCCGACTACGACGTGATCCTCGTGGACTGCCCGCCCAGCCTCGGCCTCAGCATGGACGCGGCCATCTACTACGGCCGCCGCCGCGACACCGAGCAGCCCGGCGCCTCCGGCGCCCTGATCGTCGTCCAGGCCGAGGACTCCTCCGCGGACGCCTACGACCTCCTCACGTCCCAGATCAACGACCTGCGCGACGACCTCAGCCTCGACATCGACTACCTCGGCCTCGTCGTGAACCTCTACGACGGCCGCCGCGGCTACATCGCCACCTCCTCGCTCCAGGCCTGGATGGACATAAAGGATCCGCGCGTCGTCGCCGTCGTACCCGACCTCAAGGAACAGCGCGAGGCCGTACGCCTCAAGCAGCCGCTGTTCGTCTACGCACCCAAGGGCGACCAGGCCGTCGCCCTGCGCGCCCTCGCCAGGGAGATCTCATGAGCAAGGCCGACAAGCTCGGGGTATCGGCGTCGTTCGCCCGCGCCCAGACCGCCGTCAGCTCCCGCCGCGCGGCCATCGCCGAGGCCACGGGCGCCCCCACCTCCGGGGCGGTCCCGCCGTCGGAGGTGCCCATCGAGGCACTCGCGCACAACCCGTTCAACCTCCGCGAGGAGCTCACCGACCTCGACGAGATGGCGCAGTCGCTGATGTCCCGCGGCCAGCTCCAGCCCCTCGCGGTCGCCACCCGCATGGCGTTCATGGAAGCCCACCCGGGCAGGACGGACGGCCTCGGCCGGGCCCCGTACGTCGTCATCGACGGCAACCGCCGCCTGGCCGCAGCCCTGCTCGCCGGCCTCAAGACGATGCACATCCACGTCAACGACAGCCTGGCCACCTCGGCCGCCGACATCCTCGAATCGGCCCTCATCGCCAACGTCCACCGGGTCGACGTCGCCCCCATGGACCAGGCCCGCGCCCTCCAGGAGCTCGTCGACGTCCACGGCTCCCAGGCCCAGGTCGCCAAGCGCCTCGGCAAGACCCCGGCCTGGGTCTCCCAGCGCCTCGCCCTGCTGAACCTCACCCCTCCCCTCCAGGAGAAGGTCGAGACGGGCGAGCTGAAGGTGGAGCCCGCCCGCCGCATCGGCCGCCTCCCCCAGGAGGAACAGGCCGCCGCGGCAGCCGAGACCATTAACGCCGTTAACACCAACCCGCCCCGCCCGCCCCCCCCCCCCCCCCCCCCCCCCCCCCCCCCCCCCCCCCCCGCCCCCCCCCCCCCCCCCCCCCCCCCCCCCCCCCCCCCCCCCCCCCCCCCCCCCCCCCCCCCCCCCCCCCCCCCCCCCCCCCCCCCCCCCCCCCCCCCCCCCCCCCCCCGCCCCCGCCCCCCAGCCCCCACTCGCCCCACCCACCCCCCGCCCCA
>NZ_WTFF01000378.1 GCF_019400985.1 Streptomyces bambusae | reverse complement strand
GGGCTTCGGTGGCGGCCGTGGCCTCCGGCGTCGGCGCGGCCTGGCTTGCCGAGCCTTCCGTGGTCGTGCGGGTGCGGCGGACCGGGGCGCCCTCGCGCGGGGTGCGGGTTGCGCCCGCGGCGCGCGGGGTGCGGGCGGGGCGGGTCGGGGCCGGCGGGAGCTGGCCCTTGAGCGGGCCCCAGTCGTTGGGGTCGGGCACGCCCGGCGGCAGCATCGTGCGCCGCTTGGGCCCCTCGGACTCCGCGCCCTCCCCCGGCTCCTTCGCGCCGGGCCAGGCCTTGGCGACCCGCGCGGCGAGGACGAAGTCCTTGCGCAGCGGATGGCCCTCGAAGTTCTCGGGCAGGAGCAGCGGGACGAGGTTCGGGTGGTCGGTGAAGGCCACGCCGAACATCTCGTACGTCTCGCGCTCGTGCCAGGCCGCGCCCGCGTACACCGCGACCGCGGACGGCAGCGAGGGCGCGGTGTGCGGGACCGTCGTACGCATCAGCAGCCGGCGGACCCGGTGGCCCTCCAGCGCCACGACGTGCGCGCAGATCCGGAAGCCCGTGCCGGGCTCGTCCACCGCGCTCAGCCAGTCGAAGTAGGTGCAGCCCAGTTTGTCGCGGGCGATCTCCAGCGAGGAGATCCACGAGCCCACCGGCACGTCGACCGTCAGGACGTCGTACGCGGCCGTGGCCACCGCCTCCGCGCCGAAGATCTCCGAGGCGGCGTCGGGCAGGGAGTCGTACAGGTTGGTCATGCGCCCGGGCCCTTCACCAGATCGCTGGTGAGCTGGGCCACCGACGGCGACGTGCCGGCGTAGCGCTCGGCCAGCGACTCGCGGGCGATCTTCTCCTGGAGCTTGAGGATGCCCTGGAGCAGCGCCTCGGGGCGGGGCGGGCAGCCCGGTACGTAGACATCGACCGGAATGATCTGGTCCACGCCCTTGGTGACGGAGTACGAGTCCCAGTAGGGCCCGCCGCAGTTGGAGCAGGCGCCGAAGGAGATGACGTACTTCGGCTCCGGCATCTGCTCGTACAGCCGCTTGACCGCCGGGGCCATCTTGTCCGTCACCGTGCCGGAGACGATCATGAGGTCTGCCTGTCGCGGCCCGGGCGCGAACGGGATCACGCCGAGCCGGATGAAGTCGTGCCGGGCCATCGACGCCGCGATGAACTCGATGGCGCAGCAGGCGAGGCCGAAGTTGAACACCCACAGGCTGTAGCGGCGGCCCCAGTTCAGGACCACCTTCATCGGCTCCGGGGCGAGGCGGGAGAGGACTCCCAGGCGCTTGGGCTCCGGCAGCAGCTGGGGCTCGCCGACGACCTGCCCCTCGACGGGGGTCACCGCGGATGTCCCACCGGAGGTCCCGGCAGATGTCCCAGAGGGTGCCGCGCCGGGTGTCGCAGCAGGTGTCACGTCCATTCGAGGACGCCCTTCTTGTACGCGTAGAGCAGGCCGACGGCGAGGAAGCCCAGGAAGATGAACATCTCGACCAGGGTCGTGGCGCCGTAGCCGGCGGCGGCGAAGACCGTCGCCCACGGGAACAGGAAGATCGAGTCGACGGCGAAGATGACGTACAGGAACGCGTAGACGTAGTAGCGGACCTGGGTGTGCGCCCAGCCCTCGCCCACCGGGTCGACACCGCACTCGTACGTCAGCAGCTTCTCGGGGGTGGGCGCGACGGGTCGCAGGAGCCGGCCCGCGCCGAACGCCACGGCCACGAAGAGCACGCCGAGAACCGCGAGCAGGCCGACGACCGAATAGCTTCGGAAGTAGTCCGCCGCGAGCACGGTTGCGGTCGATACCGCCTGGTCGGGCACGTCCGTTCCTCGCTCCCTGCCCACTGTCGACGATCTGTTACGCACGGGAGTCTAGGGCCTGCCTCACACCGGGTGGGGTTATCCCCCCTCCCGTGGACAAGGGCACCCCATGGCACGAGGTCGGGCGCGGTTGGCAGGCTGTCGGTCATGACCGCGACGAACCAGGCCCTCGACGGCGACCGGCCTCCGCCGGTACGCCCTGTCTTCAGTGTGGAGACGTGCAAGGAAATCTGTCACCTCCTGTCCGATCTCCCGATGTCGATCATCGGTTTTGTTTACACGCTGTTCATGATTTCCGTCGGCCTCGGACTGTCCGTGACGGTGGTCGGCCTGCCGCTGCTCGCCTGTGGTCTGTGGGGGTCGCGCCAGCTCGGGCGGTTCGAGCGGGGACGGGCCCGGCTGCTGCTCGGGGTGGGGGTGGAGGAGCCGACTCCGCTTCCCGGTCCGCAGCGGGCCGGCGGGTTCCTCGCGTGGCTGTGGGCCTCGCTGAGGGACCCGGTGGCGTGGCGGAGCGCGCTGTACGAGCTGGTGCGGCTGCCGTGGGGGCTGCTGGCCTTCACCGTCGCGCTGGTCGGACCGATCGTGCTGTGGCCGGTGCTGCCGTACGTGGTGCGCGCGCTGGCGAACGTCGACCGGGCCCTGGTACGGGGCCTGCTGTCGCCGTCCGACGCGCTGGAGCGGCGGATCGCCGAGCTGGAGTCGGACCGGGGCGTGGTCGTGGACACCGCCGCGGCCGACCTGCGGCGCATCGAACGGGACCTGCACGACGGCGCCCAGGCCCGGCTGGTGGCGCTGGCGATGGGGCTGGGCCTGGCGAAGGAGAAGCTGCTGGAGGACCCGGAAGCGGCGGCGGCGATGGTCGACGAGGCCCACGGCGAGGTGAAGCTGGCCCTCCAGGAGCTGCGCGACCTGGCCCGGGGCATCCATCCGGCGGTGCTGACCGACCGGGGGCTGGACGCGGCGCTGTCGTCGGTGGCCTCGCGGTGCGCGGTGCCGGTACGGGTGCAGGTGGACCTGCCGGCACGGCCGGCGGAGGCGATCGAGGGCATCGCCTACTTCACGGTGTCCGAGCTGCTCCAGAACGTCAGCAAGCATGCGGGGGCGCGCAGCGCCGCGGTGGAGGTGTGGCGGTCCGGCGACCGCCTGCTGCTGCGGGTCTCCGACGACGGGCGCGGCGGAGCGAAGGCTTCCGGGGCGGGCAGCGGCTTGGCGGGGCTCATGGAACGGCTCGACGCGGTGGACGGGGTCTTCGTGGTCGAGTCCCCGGAGGGCGCCGGTACGACGGTCACGGCGGAGCTCCCGTGGCGCGACCGGACCCCGGCCGGCCCGGCTGCCCCGACCGCGGCCCGCTCCGTACGGCGCTCCTAGCCTGCGGCCGGCCTCGGGCGGACCGGCCCCGGCCGTCGCACTCCCCGCGGCGCTCCACGCAGCCGGCCCTCAGCCCCGGGCGACGCCCCCTGCGGCGCTCCCCGCAGCCGGCGGCCGGCCCGGCGCTCCCCCTCGTCGGAAGGCCCCCAGGCCCCCGGCCCAGGCCACCCCCTGCGCCCGGCCCCCGCCCCGGGGTGGGGATAACCCCCCGCCCCGGACGCCGACCCGCCGCATGGTCCCGGTGGGGTGCCGACCGGGAGGGTGGGAGGCGTAGGGAGCAGAGCCGATCCGGACGGGTCCGGAGGACGGGGTGAGGGTGATGGACACGGCGGCGAGGGTGGGGCGGGCGCTGCGGGCGCCGGTCGAAGGCCGGGCCTGGCGCGAGCTGGCCTACGTACTGCTGGGGATGCCGCTGAGCGTCCTGTACTTCAGTCTCGCCGTGAGCGGGCTGAGCCTCGCCGCCGGTCTGCTGGTGACCTTCGTCGGGGTGCCGCTGCTCGCGGGCGTGCTGGCCATGCTCCGGGGCTTCGGCCTGGTGGAGCGGGCCCGGGCGCGGGGCCTGCTGGGGCTCGCCGTCGCCGATCCGGCGCCCGTGCGGCCCGCCAAGCCCGGGCCGGTGGGATGGGTCGCGGCGCTGCTCAAGAACGGAAGCGCCTGGCGGCACGCGCTCTACTCGGTGATCCACTTCCCGTGGGCGGTGTTCTCCTTCTGCGTGGCGGTCGTGGTGTGGACGGTGGGCTGGAGCATGCTGCTGTACCCCCTCTACCACTGGGTCTTCCCGGCGTTCACCGACCAGCCGGGCCTCCAGCTGGTCCAGAACGACGACTACATCTACTACCTGGACAACCCCGTCCGGGTAGCCCTGACCAGCCTGATCGGCCTGGGTGTCACCCTCGCCACCCCGTGGGTGGTCCGCGGCCTCGTCGCCGTCGACGGGTTCCTGGTCGTCGGGCTGCTCGGGCCGTCCCGGCTGGACAGCCGGGTCACCGAGCTGGAGGCGGACCGGGGCGTGGTCGTGGACACCGCCGCGGCCGACCTGCGGCGCATCGAACGGGACCTGCACGACGGCGCCCAGGCCCGGCTCGCCGCGCTCGCCATGGACCTCGGGCTCGCCAAGGAGAGGCTGGCCGAGAACCCGCAGGCCGCCGCCCGCATGGTGGACGAGGCACACGGCGAGGTGAAGCTGGCGCTGCGCGAGCTGCGGGACCTGGCCCGGGGCATCCACCCGGCGGTGCTGACCGACCGGGGGCTGGACGCGGCCCTGTCGGCCGTGGCGTCCCGGTGCGCGGTGCCGGTGCGGGTGCACGTGGACCTGCCGCGCCGGCCGGCCGCGGCGATCGAGGGGATCGCGTACTTCACGGTGTCCGAGCTGCTCCAGAACGTCACCAAGCACGCGGCGGCGCGCAGCGCCGCGGTGGAGGTGTGGCGGTCCGGCGACCGGTTGATGGTCCAGGTCTCCGACGACGGCCGCGGCGGAGCGACGGCTTCCGGGGCGGGCAGCGGCCTCGCCGGGCTGGTGGAGCGGCTCGGCGCCGTGGACGGCGTACTCGTCGTCGACTCCCCGGCCGGCGGCGGCACGACCGTGACGGCCGAACTGCCCTGGCGGGACTGACCCGGGCCGTTGCCGGCCACCCCGGGCCTGGCCCCCGGGCCCGAGCCACCCGCCCGGGCCCCGTCGCCCCGGCAGCCCCGCGCGGCCCCGCCCGCCCGGCCCGGGCCCGCCCCGCCGTCCACCCGATCACTCCCGGAGCCCCCGCTTCCGCCCCAGGACCGGCATGCTTGGCACGCAAGTGCCGATCACGCGGTTCGAACGGAAACGGGGGCAGGGGCGTCGTGGAGGACAGGGTGCGGGTGGTCATCGCCGAGGATTCAGTGCTGCTCCGCGAAGGCCTGACCCGGCTGCTGACCGACCGGGGGCATGAGGTCGTGGCCGGCGTCGGGGACGCGGAAGCCCTGCTCAAGACGGTGGCCGACCTGGCGGGGCAGGGGCAGCTGCCGGACGTGGTCGTCGCCGACGTACGCATGCCGCCCACCCATACGGACGAGGGCGTACGGGCGGCCGTGCAGCTGCGCGCGGACCATCCGGGGATCGGCGTCCTGGTGCTGTCGCAGTACGTGGAGGAGCGCTACGCCACCGAACTGCTGGCCGGTTCCACGACCGGGGTGGGCTATCTGCTCAAGGACCGGGTGGCCGACGTACGGGAGTTCCTGGACGCCGTCGTACGGGTGGCCCGGGGCGGTACGGCCCTGGATCCCGAGGTCGTGGCCCAGCTGCTCGGCCGCAGCCGCAAGCAGGACGTGCTGGCCTGCCTGACCCCCCGCGAGCGCGAGGTACTGGGCCTGATGGCTGAAGGACGGACGAATTCCGCCGTCGCGAAGCAGCTCGTGGTCAGTGACGGCGCCGTGGAGAAGCACGTGAGCAATATCTTCATGAAGCTGGGCCTCTCCCCGAGCGAGGGGGACCACCGGCGTGTGCTGGCCGTTCTCACCTACCTGAACTCATGAGTAACCGACAGGGCATCTGACAGACTGTCAGGTAGGCGTCGCGCGGCCGTCCCATGCCGAAGTCCACCATGTGAGAGATCCAGGGAAGGCCATCCTTACCGACGTAGGGTTGACCTTGGGGACAAACCTCTCGAAGGAGGTCCAGTTCAGTGACCAGCCAGGTCAGTAGCCCAGCCGAGCAGGCCGATGGCGCAGAAGGGGCTGTTGTCGGTGGACAGCGCACGCGCGCAGGCTCGGACGGCAAGGAGATCCGCCGCCTCGATCGGGTGATCATCCGTTTCGCGGGTGACTCGGGTGACGGTATGCAGCTCACCGGTGACCGGTTCACGTCGGAGACGGCGTCGTTCGGGAACGACCTTTCGACCCTCCCGAACTTCCCGGCCGAGATCCGGGCGCCCGCCGGCACCCTGCCGGGCGTCTCCTCCTTCCAGCTGCACTTCGCCGACCACGACATCCTCACGCCGGGTGACGCTCCGAACGTCCTGGTGGCGATGAACCCGGCCGCGCTCAAGGCGAACCTCGCCGACGTGCCGCGCGGCGCGGAGATCATCGTCAATACCGACGAGTTCACCAAGCGCCCCATGGCCAAGGTCGGCTACGAGACCTCACCGCTGGAGGACGGCACGCTGGAGGCGTACAACGTCCATCCCGTGCCGCTCACGACCCTCACCGTGGAGGCGCTGAAGGAGTTCGGGCTGTCGCGGAAGGAGGCCGAGCGGAGCAAGAACATGTTCGCGCTGGGCCTGCTGTCGTGGATGTACCACCGGCCGACCGAGGGCACGGAGA
>NZ_WTFF01000377.1 GCF_019400985.1 Streptomyces bambusae | reverse complement strand
GACCACGACGAACGCCCCCGGGCGCGACGCACCCCCGCCGGCCGCCGCGTCGTGCGCGGCCCCGACCGCCCCGCCGCCCAGCGCGGCGAACGCCGCCCCGCCGCCGGCCAGCAGCACGACGTTCGTCAGGGCGTCGGAGATCTGGAGGGCGGCGGAGTTGGCTCCGGCCTCCTCCGGCGCCGAGAGTTCGAGCAGCAGCACGCTGGTGGAACCGATCACCAGGCCCATCCCGAAGCAGCCGACGCCCCAGGCGAGGGCCGGGGTCCACACCGGCACCCACGCGATCAGCACGGCCGGGGCCGCGGCGATGGCGACCGCCACCAGCACCATCCCCAGCACCATGAGCCGCTCCCGGTACGGCTCCACCCGCCCCTGGGACTGCACCCACGAGCCGATCGCCCAGGTCAGCCCGCCCAGCGCCAGCGACAGCCCGGCCAGGGTGGGGCTCACGCCGCGCTGGGTGACCAGCATCAGCGGTACGAAGCTCTCGGCCGCGATGAACGAGCCGGCGGCGATCCCGCGCAGCAGTACGACCGACGGCAGTCCGCGCCGGGCGAGGTAGGTGCCGCGCGGCAGCAGGCCCAGCACGGCGGGTACGAGCAGGGCCGCGCCGGCGATGCCGGGCGCGAGCGAGAGCCAGCGCAGGTCCTGGGCGGCGTACTGCAGCAGGCCGGCGCCCAGCGAGATCGCGAGCGCGAGCCGGATCCGCCGCCGGTCGAAGGCCACGCGCGGGGCGGTCGGGTCGACCGGCCCGGAGGCGGTGCGGCGGATGGCGGGCAGCGCGACGGCCAGCGGCGCGACCACCAGGGCGGGGATGCCGAGGAAGACCCAGCGCCAGCCGATGGTCTCGGTCACGGTGCCGGCGGCGAGCGGCCCGACGATGGAGGGGACGACCCAGCCGGCGGCGAAGGCGGCCATGATGGCGGGGCGCAGCCTCTCGTCGTAGGCGCGGCTGACGACGACGTAGAGCGCGACGATCACCAGTCCGCCGCCCAGGCCCTGGACGGCCCGGCCGGTCACGAACGCCCACATGGACTGGGCGGTCCCGGCCACCAGCAGCCCGCAGGCGAAGGCGGCGATGCCGTACGCGAGCGGGCGCAGCGGGCCGTCCCGGTCGGACCACTGGCCGCCGAGGACCATGCCGAAGAGGCTGGTCGTGAAGTAGGCGGAGAACGCGAACGCGTACAGCCCGACCCCGTCGAGCTCGTGCGCGGCGACGGGCATGGCCGTGCCGAGGGCGGTGGCCTCGAAGGCGATGACGAAGATGACGGCGATCATCCCGATGCTGAGCAGCCGGTGCTCGGGCCCCAGGATCCCGCCCCGCCGGCCGGTCGTCGGCGGGGCGGTCCCGGCTATGCCGGAGCTATCGGGGTCACTCGGGTCGGTCGAGGCGCTCATCGCCCCAGCGTAAGGTCCGTGGCCATTTTTCGCCCCTGTCTTTCCGACGGATTCCGCTCGGCCGGAAGCCCTAGGTCCGGGGTCGTGTGAACACGCCATGGCAGTCGTGTTGCACCCCGCCCGCTCCCCTTCCCCGGGCCCGCGCGGCGCCCGTACGGTCGTGTCCGTAACACCGGCAGGGCCGTGTGCCCGAGTGGCTGAGGGACTCGCCTGCAACGCGAGGTACACCGGTTCGAATCCGGTCACGGCCTCCACGGCAAAGGCCGCCAGGATCTCTTCCTGGCGGCCCTTTGCGCTGCGCGCGGCGTCAGGGGGCGCAGGTGAGCTGCTTGCGGGTGAAGTCCTGGTAGTCCTTCATCAGCTGGGTGTTCATCGCCTTGGCCTTGGCACTGTCGATGGAAGCCGGACCATTGCTGATCCTCAGTTCCAGTTCGAAGGCCTCCGTGGGAGTCCGGCACGTGTAGAGCAGCGTTGCGCCGCCATCCCACACCAGGCCCTTACGCCCGAGATCGAGTTTGTCCGGGTGCAGGGCGTCGTAAGCCTGCCAGAAGGCGTCACTACCCAGTGGCTTGCGCCACGCGAATGCCGTCATCGTCGTCGCCCCGTCCATCTGGACGCGACAGGTGACCTTGTCCAAGTCGGCAGGCAGGGCGAACGCGTCTCGCGTATCCTCCGTGACCTTCTTCCCGCTGCCCAACAGGGGGAGCACGGTCTTGCCGTCGAAGGCCCCCCAGCACAGCCTCTCCGGCACCTCGGGCGGAGCAGCCTTCTTCTCCTCGCCCGAACAACCGGCCAGGAGGACTCCGGCAGCAAGCACGGCAGCTACGGATCCGGCCCGTCTCGCGGCGCACATCACGACGGCGCCTTCGAGCTGTCCACCAGGTCGCGGCCCACCGAGTGGCCGACCGAGGACTCCTTGGACGCCACACCGGCCAGCGTGTCGATCTCCCTCTGCGACAAGCCCGAACCCGCAGCCGCATTACGCACCGCGCTCTCCGCCGCGCTGCTGGTGCTGATATCTGCCTGCGAGTACATCTCCGCAACGGCCTTCTCGGTGTCGGCGGTCTTCTCCTTGCCCTTCTCCTGGGCATCCTCGACGAAGTACTCCGTGACGTCCTCCTGGACCCATTCCACGATGTCTCCGGCCAGGGGCACCATTTCCAGGTACTTGCCACCCGCCGCGCTGATGCCGCGGTTGATCCACTTCGCGCCGTCCTCGACGCCCTTCACGTACTCCTCGTTCGTGTGGGCGGTCTCGGCGTGCATGCCCTGCGCGCGGGCCTCGGTCAGGAATCCTGCGATCTGGCCGCCGGGCTGCACTGCGTTGCCCACCGCTTCGCCCAGCACGTTGCCGTACTCGTTACGGTGCTGGACCACGTCGGTGACCAGGACGGCCGTGAGGGCCTGGTTGGCGTTGGTGATCGCGCCGTACGCCTCCGGGTCCTGGCCGACCGCGCCGAGGAAGCGGGCCACGGTGGCCTCGTCGAACTCGGCCTGCGTACCGTTGACCTTGATCTGCTTCCCGCCGTTCTCGGCAGAGGCCTGGAAGTCCGCGATGTACTCCGCCGTCATGTTGCCGAAGTGGCCCGAGAGCCCGCCCAGCTTCGGCTTCTTGTCCTCGCCGGGGTCGGCAGCCACCAGGCTCGGGTCCTCGCCGACCTTCTCGACGACGTGTTCCATGATCGCCGCCATTTCCTTGGTGTGGGCCACCGGCGGGGCCTTCTCGTCGCCCGGTACGCGGCCGCTGACCGCCGCTTCCAGGGCGGAGCCCAGTGCCTCCTGGGCCGGGAGGGCCTTGTCGTACGGGTGGCCGGGGGCCTGGTCGAAGGCGTCGGCCCAGGACTCCTTGTCGAGCATGTAGTCGACCATGCCGCGGTCCTTGCCGTGCTGCCCGTCCACCTTGCCGTCGGACAGCGTGACGAGGCCGTCGCCGTTGGTGTCCTTGCGGACCGGCTCGTTGAAGAAGGCCGTCGCCGCTTCCGGGTTGTGGGACATGGCCTCCATCAGGCCCGTCAGCGGGTAGAAGCCCCGGCTGCCGTCCTTGCCCTGGCTGAGGACCGTCTTCGGGTCGTACGGGGCGCCGTGCTCCCAGGCCTTGGGGTTCTCCCGGTCGAACGCGACCATGTCCCGGCCGACGGAGGTCAGGAAGTCCTTGTCGTACTTCCCCTCGTGCAGCAGCGCGCCCAGCATCTGGTAGCCGTAGATCTTGCTGGTCAGGTCGCCGGTGACCTGGATCTCCTTGCGGCCGGCCTTCATCAGCTCGGTCGTCCACGCCGCGTCCAGGTGGTTCGGCGTGCCCTTCTGCGTGGCCAGCCCCAGCATGGCGCCCATGTCGCTCTGGATGTTGCCGACCATCGCCAGGCGGTCCTTGCCCGCCTCACCCAGGGAGGACGCGTCGATCGACAGCTTGCCGTACGCCTCCAGCGTGCCCTCGGGCCCGAGCTTGCGGTAGAAGTCGGTCGAGAACTCCGGGTCGTTGCGGTTGTCGTCGAGCAGGTCCTCGAGTTCGCGCAGCGCCTCGGGATTGCGGGCGACCCCGCCCGGCTCCTTGGTGAGCTTCTTCATCAGCGTCGCCGCGCGGTCGGCCTGCTCGCCGTCCAGGGTGGTGTACTTCGGCCCGCTGAAGTTGTGGTCGTCGGTGACGTTGGCGCGCAGGGCCCGCGCCAGGGAGTCGTCGGCGTCCTGGCAGTCCTCGACCAACCGGTCGATCTGCGCCTGCCACGCCTTCCGGTCCGCCTCCTGCTTGCGCTTCCACTCCTGGTAGTCCGGGTCGTGCTTGGCCGCGTACTCGGTCTTCGGATCCATCGGGACCGCGGTCACCTTGCCCGCCGCGTCCACCCGGAAGCCGGCGGCGGGGGCCTCCTCGTCGACGATCTTCTTCAGCCTGTCCTTGGCGGCCTTGATGGTGGAGTGCCCGTCGGTGAGCAGCTGGTGGACGCCCTTGGCCTCCTTGGCCGCGTCGTCGAACTCCTTGGCCGTCTTGTCCACGAACGGCTTGGTCACGTCGGCGTTGACGCCCGACCAGTCGGCCTTGTCCGAGCGGGCCTTCATGCCGGTACGGGCGGACTCGGCGAGCTCCTCCAGCTTGGTGACCATCGCGCCCCAGTCCTGGACCGCGGTGTTGAGCTTGTCCAGCGGGGCGTTCATCACGTTGTCGAACGTCAGCACGGGCTCACGCCTCCTGGCTACTTGATGTACTCGTTGATCTTGGAGGCGTTGAGGTCGGTGACGAGCTTCCGCTCCTCGTGCTCATGGTGGGAGACGGTGTAGTCGCAGTGGTTCGAGATGTTCGCGCAGGCCGCCACTAGGACGTGCAGCTGGGAGTTCCAGCGGTCGTGGACCTGGAGGAGGGCGGAACCGCTCGTGAAGCCCTTGTTGGTGAGCGCGATCGATGCGTCGAACGTGGCCACGCGGGCGTGGTCGCCGTCCTTCTGGAGCCGGTTGTGCAGCGTGAACGCCGCGGAGCCGATGGCTCCGATGTGGTCGTCCTCGATCTTGAGGTCGGCCTTCCCGCTGCCGCCTCCGCCGGGTTCGGGCGCGACCTTGTTGAGTCGCATCGACACACCGGAGCCGGCATTGGCGCGCGCGGAGGACCACTCTGCTTCGAAGGACATGACCTGTTCCCCGTTCTGGATCGGCCTGGCGCGCTCGTGTCTACCGGTTCTGGCGCCGCACCACAACCGCCGTGACCGCTCCCCCGATCAACACGCAGGCGCCGAGTCCGAGACCGATCCAGGTCCAGGGCAGGCCGTTGCTGCCACCCTCGGCGGCCTTGGGCGCCGCGGAGGAGCCGTTGCCGGCCGACGAACCGGCCTCGCCGCCGGCGGCCGGGGCCGAGGGGGCCGCAGAGCCCTTGGCGGCCGCGGCGAGGTCGGGCAGCGGGTACTCGTTGGCCGGGCCGGGGTCGCCGGGGGTGGTGAGGGCGATGCGGGGGCGTACGACGCCGTAGCCGATGTAGTCGTTGCGGGCGACGCCGTCGCGGGGCTTGCCGGAGGTGTTGAGCAGGACGCGCAGGACCTGGTTGTTGGTCCAGTCGGGGTGGGCGGACCAGATGAGGGCTGCGGAGGCGGAGGCCAGGGCTGTGGCGTCACTGGTGCCGTGGGCCTTGCACAGCCCTGTTTTACCCGGGCATGCGGTCACGATGTCCACGCCGGGAGCAGCCAGGTCGACCTGAGGACCGTGCTGCGACTCCGATGTGGCGTTCGCCTGTCGGTCGATCGCTGCAACGCCCACAACGCCGGGAGTTGCTGCGGGAAATTCCTGCAAGTTCTGAGCGTGACCGGAGTTCCCCACGGAGGCAAAGATCAGCTTGCCTTTGTCGATCGCGTACTTCACGGCCGACTGCAGCTGGGGCTCAACTTCGCTCTGCCCCAGGGAGATACTGAGAATTTTGGCCTCGGAATCCGCTGCATAGCGAATTGCGGCGACCCACGAGGGCATTCCATCCCGATTGCCCTCGTTGGGCACCCGGATCGGAAGGATCTTGGCACCGGGCGCAAGCCCAAAGGCTCCGTCGCCACCGGGCCCCTTGCCCGTGCCCGCGATCAGTGCGGCCATCTTGGTGCCGTGGTTGTCGTAGTCGGTGCGCTCGTTGCCCTGGTATCCCTCGGCCAGATCCTTGCCGGGAAGAACCTGGCCCTCCAGCTCGGGGATGTTCGCCACACCGGAGTCGATGACGGCAACGGTGACGCCCTTCCCCGAGCTGGTCTTCCACATCTGCTCGGCCTGCATGGAGTCGAGGTGCCATTGCATGGACCTGATGGTCTCCGCGTGGGCCGGAGTCGCGGCGACTCCGGCCAACAGCAGTCCCACCAGGGCCGACGTAGCTTTCCGCATGCGCATCTCGTGCAGGATCCGTTCGCTCAGTCGATCACGGGCGGGACAACCTTACGGTTGCCCTGCCACGTCTCTTCGTCCTCGGCCAGGTAGTCGGGGCGCTCGCCCTTGCTGTCCGCGCGCTTCTTGCCCGCGGTACGGGTGCCCGAACCCGCGTGGCCAGCGGCACCGCCGACCCCGCCGGGACCCGTGTTGCGGACGAGACCCGACCCTCCCTGGGTGAAGGGCTGGCCACCCGTGGCGGAACGGCCGCCTGCGGTCGGCGGGCGCCCGCCCACCACGCCGGCGCTCTCCCCGGCCGGACCCCGGGCGGCGGCCCGGCCGCGTCCTACGCCGCC
>NZ_WTFF01000376.1 GCF_019400985.1 Streptomyces bambusae | reverse complement strand
CCGACCACCAGATGCGCGCCGGCCGGGGCCGCGGCCGAGGCGTACGCGCCCCGCGCCCCGCTCGGGGTGCGCGGAGCCGTACGGGCCGCGCCAGGCCCGGTGGAGCTGTCGGTGCTGAGGGTCTAGGCGGACCGCGTTCCCGCAGGTCCAGCCCGTATCCGTACCCGTAGCACCGGAGCACCCGTGTCCACGTCCAAGCCCAAGCCCAAGCCCACGTCCAAGTCCACGGCCAAGCCTGCGTCGGCGAAGTCCGCATCGGCGAAGTCCGCGTCCGCCTCGAAGCCCCTGCTGATCTCCGCCGGTGTCGCCCTGGCCGCCGTCACCCTCGGCCTCGTCTCCTGGCAGGCCACCGCCGCCAAGGACGACACACCCGGCGGGTCGGCGCGCAACTCGGCCGCCGCAGCCGGGCGCGGGCAGGACGATCCCCGTACCGCCGCCCTGAAGCAGCTGGCCCGCCGCGACCCCGCCGACAAGCTCGCCCTCGGCCGGGCCGACGCGCCCGTCGTGCTGATCGAGTACTCCGACTTCAAGTGCGGCTACTGCGGCAAGTTCGCCCGTGACACCGAACCCGCGCTGATCAAGAAGTACGTCGAGGACGGCACCCTGCGCATCGAGTGGCGCAACTTCCCGATCTTCGGCGCCGAGTCCGAGGCCGCCGCGAAGGCCGCCTGGGCCGCCGGCCGGCAGGACCGCTTCGCGCAGTTCCACGCGGCCGCCTACGCCGAGGGTGCCAAGGAGAAGGGCTTCGGCGAGGCCCGCCTGCTGGAGCTGGCCCAGGAGGCCGGCGTCGGCGACCTCGACCGGTTCAAGCAGGACATGAACGGCCCCAAGGCCGCCGCCGCGCTGAAGAAGGACCAGGACGAGGGCTCCCGCATCGGCGTCAGCTCCACCCCGTCCTTCCTGGTGGGCGGCCGGCCGATCGCCGGGGCCCAGCCCCTGGAGGCCTTCACCCGGGCCGTGGAGCAGGCCAAGGCGGCGGCCCGCTGATGGAGATCGGCTACCTGGCCGCCCTGCTGGGCGGCCTCCTGGCGCTGCTCAGCCCGTGCAGCGCCCTGCTGCTGCCGGCGTTCTTCGCGTACTCCGTCGACTCCACCTCGCGGCTGCTGGCGCGGACCGGGATCTTCTACGCGGGCCTGGCCACCACCCTCGTACCGCTCGGCGCGGCCTCGTCCACCGCCGGCCGGTTCTTCCACGGCCACCGCGAGGAGCTGGTGCTGGTCGGCGGCTGGCTGATCATCGCGCTCGGACTGGCGCAGATCCTCGGCCTGGGCTTCGCGCCGCGGCGGATCGTGGAGCTCTCCGGGCGCATCCGGCCGACCACCGCGCTGTCGGTGTACGCCCTGGGCGCGGTCTACGGGCTGGCCGGCTTCTGCGCCGGGCCGATCCTGGGCAGTGTCCTGACCGTCGCCGGGCTGAGCGGCAACCCGGTCTACGGCGGCCTGCTGCTGGCCGTCTACGCCCTCGGGATGGCCGTACCGCTGTTCGTGCTGGCGCTGCTGTGGGAGCGCTTCGAGCTGGGCCGGCGGCGGTGGCTGCGCGGGCGGGCGTTCTCCGCGGGCCGCTTCGAGCTGCACACGACGTCGCTGCTGTCCGGGTGCTTCTTCATCGCGCTCGGCGTCCTCTTCCTCGCGTACGACGGCGCGAGCGCGCTGCCGGGCCTGCTCGACGTGGACGACTCGTTCGCGGTGGAGGAGTGGGTGCGGTCGGCGGCGGGCGGCGTACCGGACGGGGTGCTGCTCGGGCTGGTGGCGGCGGGCGCGCTGGCGGCGGGCGCCGTGCAGTGGCGCCGCCGGGCGCGGACACAGGAGCCGGCGGACGCCACCCGTACGGAGGACACGCGCACGTCGGACACCCGTACGGAGGACACGCGTACGGCGGAGGCCTGTGCGGAGGAGCCGGCGGAGGGCAGGTAACGCGGAAGGCCCCGTCCGACGGACGGGGCCTTCCGATGGTGGCTGGGGCCGGGGTCGAACCGGCGACCTATCGCTTTTCAGGCGATCGCTCGTACCAACTGAGCTACCCAGCCACGAAGCTCTTCCGAGCTTCAGCGATCCTGACGGGACTTGAACCCGCGACCTCCACCTTGACAGGGTGGCGAGCTAACCAACTGCTCCACAGGACCATGTTCGTGCGAGACAAGTCTCGCACAGGGTTGTGCGTGCCCCCAACGGGATTCGAACCCGTGCTACCGCCTTGAAAGGGCGGCGTCCTGGGCCACTAGACGATGAGGGCTAAGGGCCCACCTGGGCGCTTTCCAGCGCGTCGGGGACGTGAGAAGCATATGGGATGGGGGGAGCTATCGCCAAAACGGTTTGGCCCGCCCTGGCGGCAGCCGCCCCCGCTCGGGCGACAATGGCCGGGTGCTGGAGATGACGCGCGAGGAGTTCGAGGAGCTTGTCGCAGAGGCCCTGGACCGGATCCCGCCGGAACTGACCCGGCTGATGGACAACGTCGCGGTGTTCGTGGAGGACGAGCCCCCGACCGAGGACCCCGAGCTGCTCGGGCTCTACGAGGGGACCCCGCTGACGGACCGCGGCGAGTGGTACGCCGGGGTGCTGCCGGACCGGATCACGATCTACCGCAACCCCACCCTGCGGATCTGCGAGACCCGCGAGGACGTGGTGGAGGAAACGGAGATCACGGTCGTCCACGAGATCGCCCACCACTTCGGCATCGACGACGAGCGGCTGCACGCGCTGGGGTACGGGTGACCCGGCCGGTCCCCGGTGCGGAGGCGATCGATCCCGACGTCGACCTCCATGTGCCGGCGCAGCGCGCCGAGCCGCAGGGGCCGGTGCTCGCCGCGGTCGCGGTCGGCGGGGCCCTCGGTGCGGTGACGCGGTACGGGCTCTCACTGCTGTGGCCGGCCGGGGCGGGGGCGATCCCGTGGGCGGTGTTCTGGACGAACCTGTTCGGGTGCGCGCTGATCGGCGTCCTGATGGTGCTGGTGAGCGAGGGCGGCCGGACGGCGCATCCGCTGGTGCGGCCGTTCCTCGGGACCGGGGTGCTCGGCGGCTTCACCACCTTCTCGACCTACGCCGTGGACGTCGTACGGCTGCTGGACGAGGGGGAGTCCGGGCTCGCGTTCGCCTACGCCGCGGGCACGGTGGCGGGCGCGCTGGGCGCGGTGTGGGCGGGGGCGTCGGCCACCCGGTGGGCGATCGGGGCGGACCGGGAGATGGCCGTGCGGGGGCGTCTGTGAACTGGCTGCTGGTGATGGCGGGCGGGGCGCTCGGGGCCCCGCTGCGGTATCTGACGGACCGTGCGGTGCAGGCCCGGCACGAGTCGGTGTTCCCGTGGGGGACGTTCGTGGTGAACGCGTCCGGCTGCCTGCTGCTCGGGGCGCTCACCGGATCGGTGCTCGCGGGCGGCGCCTCCTCACGGCTCGGCCTGCTGCTGGGCACCGGGCTGTGCGGGGCGCTCACGACGTACTCGACGTTCTCCTACGAGACCTTGCGGCTGGCCGAGCGCGGCCGGGGCCTGCTGGCGGCGGCCAACGTGACGGCCTCCGTGCTGGTCGGGCTGGGCGCCGTCCAGCTGGGGCGGTGGGCGGTGGAGCGGCTGGCCGGGTAGCCGCGGGCTGCGCGGGCGCCGCCCCCCGGGCATATGCCTGGAGAGCAGGTGTCCGCAGGGGCGTGTCCCTTACGGGGCAAAGGGAGTTGGGCACATTGACCCGCTGCCCGCGGGCGTCGTCCAGCGGCCCCCGCTGTCGCCCGGCTCTGGAGGTGCCACGTGCGCCCGTTGTCCGCTTCCGCCCGACTGGCCGTCACCGCGCTCGCGCTGGCGGCGACGACCGGCTGCATGAGTGTCAGCGACGGCGCCGCGAAGCCGGACCCGGCCTCCTCGCCCGGCCACCGGGGCACGGTCGCATCGGCCGGAGGGATCGGTTCGGCACGGGGGGCGACCGGCCACGCCGCCGGGCACGGCAGGAAGACGGAGGCCGAGGGTAAGGACGGCAAGGCCGCGGCGGACGGCAAGGAGCGCCCCGGCGCCTCTCCCACGCCCGGCGCACCCGCCGGGGCACCCGGCGGACCGTCCCCCTCCACCGGCTCCGGCGGAGCCGGTGGACGCGGCTCGACCGGCGGCCAGGAGCCCCAGCCGCCCGCGCCCGGGGGCGGCGGCTCCGGCGGATCGGGCGGTTCCGTGCCGACCCCGCCCGCCTCGCCCACCCCCACGCCGCCCGCGCCGTCCCCCTCGGTGCCGCCCGTCGATCCGCAGCCGAGCCCGTCCTCGGGCGGGGGGGAGCCGTCCTCGGGCGGCTGAGAGGGGGCTGGAGGGGGGCATATCCGCAGGTCGGGACGGTTCAGGACGGATCGACTTGCCAGGGTGGGGGGAGGGTGCGTATGGTTATAGATCGTTTGATCCCATTGCCCGGCGCCGATCCGAAGAGCGCCGCGTGGCGCGTACTCTCCCTTGCCGTGGCTGACCGCATCGAGGCGGTCGAATTTGCGATTCACGGAGTTTGGGCGCGTGCCGAGACTCCGGAAGGTTTCGCATTCGCATGTCCATTTCCAGTTCCGACCGTGCCGTCATGCCCGAGAACGACTCGATCGAGACCGTCGAGACCCTTGCGGTCGACGAGACTCTCGAGGCGCTCGAGGCTGACGTCGCCGACGTGACCGTCGACCTCGCCGATGACGAGGACGAGAACGAGAACGACGAGCCCACCATCACCTTCGCCGACCTCGGCCTGCCCGAGGGCGTCGTACGCAAGCTCGCCCAGAACGGTGTCACCACCCCCTTCCCGATCCAGGCCGCGACCATCCCGGACGCCCTGGCCGGCAAGGACATCCTGGGCCGCGGCCGCACCGGCTCCGGCAAGACCCTCTCCTTCGGTCTGCCGCTGCTCGCCACCCTGGCCGGCGGCCACACCGAGAAGAAGCGCCCCCGCGGCGTCATCCTCACCCCGACCCGTGAGCTCGCGATGCAGGTCGCGGACGCCCTCCAGCCCTACGGCGACGTGCTCGGCCTGAAGATGAAGGTCGTCTGCGGCGGTACCTCCATGGGCAACCAGATCTACGCCCTGGAGCGCGGCGTCGACATCCTCGTCGCCACCCCGGGCCGCCTGCGCGACATCATCAACCGCGGCGCCTGCTCCCTGGAGGACGTCCAGGTCGCCGTCCTCGACGAGGCCGACCAGATGGCCGACCTGGGCTTCCTGCCCGAGGTCACCGAGCTCCTCGACCAGGTCCCGAGCGGCGGCCAGCGCCTGCTGTTCTCGGCCACCCTCGAGGACGAGATCGACACCCTGGTCAAGCGCTACCTGGTCAACCCGGTCACGCACGAGGTCGACCCGTCCGCCGGTGCCGTCACGACGATGACCCACCACGTCCTGGTCGTGAAGCCCAAGGACAAGGCCCCGGTCACCGCCGCCATCGCCGCCCGCAAGGGCCGCACCATCATCTTCGTCCGCACCCAGCTGGGCGCCGACCGCGTGGCCGAGCAGCTGCGCGACTCCGGTGTGAAGGCGGACGCGCTGCACGGCGGCATGACCCAGGGCGCCCGTACCCGCACCCTGGCGGACTTCAAGGACGGCTACGTCAACGTCCTCGTCGCCACCGACGTCGCCGCCCGCGGCATCCACGTCGACGGCATCGACCTGGTCCTCAACGTGGACCCGGCCGGCGACCACAAGGACTACCTGCACCGCTCGGGCCGTACCGCCCGCGCCGGCCGCTCCGGCGTCGTGGTCTCCCTGGCCCTGCCGCACCAGCGCCGCCAGATCTTCCGCCTGATGGAGGACGCGGGCGTCGACGCCTCGCGCCACATCGTCGGCGGGGCCGGCGCCTTCGACCCGGAGGTCGCCGAGATCACCGGCGCCCGGTCCCTGACCGAGGTGCAGGCCGACTCCGCGAACAACGCCGCCAAGCAGGCCGAGCGCGAGGTCGCCGAGCTGACCAAGCAGCTGGAGCGCCTCCAGCGCCGCGCCGTCGAGCTGCGCGAGGAGGCCGAGCGCCTGGTCGCCCGCGCTGCCCGCGAGCGGGGCGAGGACCCGGAGACCGCCGTGGCCGAGGCCGCCGAGGCGGCCGTCGCCGAGGTCGCCGCCGAGCTGGCCGCCGCGCCGGTGCAGGAGGAGCGCGCCGAGCGCCCGTACGAGCGCCGCGACGAGCGGGGCAACTTCGAGCGCCGCGACCGCCGTGACGACCGTGGCAACTTCGAGCGCCGCGACCGTGGTGACCGTGGCTTCGAGCGTCGTGACGACAGCCGCGGTGGCGGCTTCCGCCGCGACGACCGTGGCGACCGTGGTGGTTTCAACCGCGACCGCCGTGACGACCGTGGCTTCGAGCGTCGTGACGACAACCGCGGCGGTGGCTTCCGCCGCGACGACCGCGGTGACCGTGGTGACCGTGGTGGTTTCAACCGCGACCGCCGTGACGACCGTGGCTTCGAGCGTCGTGACGACAACCGCGGCGGTGGCTTCCGCCGCGACGACCGTGGCGACCGGGGCGGTTTCAACCGCGACCGCCGTGACGACCGTGGCTTCGAGCGTCGTGACGACAACCGCGGTGGCGGCCTCCGCCGCGACGACCGTCCCTCCGGCGGCCTCCGCCCGGGCGGCGGCGACCGCCCGTTCAAACGCGACCGCCGTGACGGCCGT
>NZ_WTFF01000375.1 GCF_019400985.1 Streptomyces bambusae | reverse complement strand
GGCCCGCGCCGCGTCCTCGATCCGGCGGCGCAGCCGGACCACGCCCGGCGCGGTGGAGCCGGGCAGCAGCGGGCCCGCGTACCCGGTGAGCGCGGCCGAGACCGCGCCCGAGGCCAGCCGCCGGGACACGGCGGTGAAGTCGGCCTCCAGCGGCACGGCCGTGCGGTACGGGCGGGACAGCAGCACTCGCGGCCCGAGGAGGGCGCGTAGCCGCGACATCTCCGCGCGCAGTGTCACCGGTGACACCGCCTCGTCCTCGTACAGCGCCACCAGCAGTTCCTGCCCGGACAGGCCTTCGGGGCGGTGGGCGAGCAGCGTCATGATCTCGCTGTGCCGCCGTCCGAGCCGCACCCTCCTGCCGTCGGCCACCAGCAGTGCCTCGTCCCGGCCCAGCGCGCTCAGCGTGCCCGCCTCCTGCGGCGCGAGCGGGTCCAGCAGGGCCAGCTGGGACTCGGCCGCCCGTGCCACCGCCTGGACGAAGGCCAGCGAGTGCGGATGGGCCAGCCCGTCGCCGCCGGTGATGTCCACCGCTCCCAGGATCCGGCCGGTGCGCGGGTCCCGGACCGGCGCCGCGGCGCACGTCCACGGGTGCACCCGGCGGCTGAAGTGCTCGGGCCCGAAGACCTGCACGGGAGCCCCGACCGCCACCGCCGTGCCCGGCGCGTTGGTCCCCATCGCGGACTCCGACCAGCGCGCGCCCGGCACGAACCCCAGCCCCTCGGCGCGGGTCAGGGTCCCGGTGTCCCCCTCCACCCACAGCAGGCTGCCGCGCGCGTCGCACACCGCCAGCAGGTGCCCCTCGTGGGCCGCGAAGCTCCCCACCAGTTCCCGGAACACCGGCAGCACCCGGGCGAGCGGATGCTGCTCCCGGTAGGCGCGCACGTCTCTGCGTCCCAGGTCGAGCCGCGCGGCGCACTCCGGGCTGACGCGTGCCCGCGCACACCGCCGCCAGGACGTCGCGATGACCGACCGCACCGGGCCCTCGATGCGCCCGTCCGCCGTGAACGCGGCGTGCGCGCGCCGCAGTTCGCGCGAGCGGGCGGCCGGATCCGCCCCGACCGGCAACGCCACCGACGGATCGCCCATGCCGCCCTCCCGGAGGCCGCCGTTCCTGGAGCGCCCCATCGTCGTCCGGGCCCGGAGCCCGGGCAAGCGGTACGTCGGCCAGAACGGGAGCAGGTCCGCGCCCGCGGTCCGGTCCGGGCGGGAACGCTTCGCCGGGGCCGTGCGTTGAGGGGGTAGCAGGACGGCGCAGGAGGAGGTGTCCGCAGGATGTCGACGCGTGCAAAGGTTGCCGCGGCGGGAGTCGTGGCAGCGATCGTTTTGTTCTTGACGATCGGCTTCTGGCCAGGTCTCCTGGTCCTGATCGGTGTGCCGGCGGCCGCCTACCTGCTCCTGGACCCCTCGCAGCGGCGACGCCTGCGAGGAGTCTCGCGGAAGCAGATCGGCCGCTGACCGGCTGCTGATGGGCCACTGGCCAGTCGACCGGGCAACAGGCAACAGGGGGGACACACGCATGGGTACGGGCGCGGGCGAGAGCCGGCCGCAGGGCGAGGACCAGGGCCGGGAGCCGGGCATGGAGCCGGGCCGGGTCGTCGCCGTCAGCAGCAACGGGGAGTACTCGTTCACCAAGCCGAACCGCGAGAGCATCACGCTGCTCGCCGGGCTGGGTGTCGAGGGCGACGTCCACGCGGGGGTCACGGTCAAGCACCGCTCCCGGGTCGCCCAGGATCCGACGCAGCCCAACCTGCGCCAGGTGCACCTGATCCACTGCGAGCTGTTCGACGAGGTGGCGCGGTCCGGTCACACCGTGGCGCCCGGCCACCTCGGGGAGAACGTGACCACGCAGGGCATCGACCTGCTCTCCCTGCCCACCGGCACCCTGCTGCACCTCGGTGCGGAGGCGGTCGTGGAGGTCACCGGCCTGCGCAACCCCTGCCTGCAGATCGACGCCTTCCAGGACGGACTGCTCAAGCAGGTGGTGGGGCGTGACGAGGCGGGCCGCATCGTCCGCAAGGCCGGCATCATGGGCGTGGTCCACCAGGGCGGCACGGTCCGCCCCGGAGACCCCGTCACGATCACCCTGCCCGCGCTGCCGCACATACCGCTCGACCGCGTCTGACCACCCGACGCGGCGGCCGGACGACGACCGGACGGCCCGATGCGGCGGCCCGATGCGGCGCCCGCCCGACGCGGCGACCCGACGGCGACCACTCGACGCGGCGTGGCGACCGACGGTGATCACCCGAGGCGGCGATCCGGCGGCGACCTCCCGACGCGGCGGCCCGACCCGACGTGGCGCCCGACGACGACCGCCCGACGCGGCGCGACGGCCTGACGGCGATCACCCGAGCGCGACGGCCCGACGGCGATCACCCGAGCGCGGTGGCCCGGCGTCGACGCCGGGCCTGCGGCGGCCCCGCCCCGCCGGGCGCGCCCCGGCTCAGTAGTAGTCGCGCATCAGCTCCGTCGCCCACTCCGGCTGGCGCACCTCACCGCGCGGACCGAACTCCTCCAGGTACGGCTTGAGGTCGAGCACCGGCGTGCCGTCCACCGCGTCGAGCCCCTCCACGTGCACGTCGAGCCCGTCCACCTTCACGATCCGGCAGCGCGAGACCCCGAGCCGGTTCGGCCGGTTCTTGCCGCGCTGGGCGAAGATGCCCACCAGCGGCCAGTCCTCGTTGCCGCGCGGGTGCCGCGCGCCCGTCTCGATCCTGTCCACCGGCACCCGGTCGAAGTGGTAGACCACCTCCAGGTGCGAGAAGTCCGCCAGCCCGTACAGCGCCTCCGGCCCGAAGCGCTCCCCGTCCAGCCGGATCACCGCCGCCTCGCGTCCCCAGTCGTCGTCGGCCACCACGGTGCGGCCGCCCACGACCACACCCACCGGATCGGACTCGATCGCCATCGTGTTCCCCCTGTCCCGTTCGGGCTGCCCCGTTCAGGCTGTCCCGTTTCAGGCCGGGCGGACCGCGACGCCGTCCAGCGCCGCCAGCAGGCCCGGCAGGTCCGTCTTCCCCTCCCGGGGGACCGGAATCACCGCGCTCGGCTCCTCGTCCAGCAGGACGAAGGCGATGTCGTCGGTACGGGCCACCAGCGACCAGCCGGGCCCGTCCGCCCGCAGCGTACGCGCCTTCTCGCCGGCGAAGGCCGACCGCACCCGCCCCGGCGGCGGCGGGGTCTGCGCGTACTCCCGGGCCTCGGCCAGCGCCCGCGTCAGCCCCGCGTGCGACACCGGGGCGGCGCCGTCCGTCTCGAACCGCTCCCGCCAGTCGTCCCACTGCTGCGCGATCTGGTCCGCGCCCAGCCGCCGCTGCACCGGCCCCCACACGTCCGCGGTGGGCGGCGCCAGCGGCACCCGCCCGGTGCCGTCGGCGCCCTGCTCCGGGTCGTGCGGATCGGGGATCCCCGGCGCGGCCACCGCCAGCGCGAGCGGCCAGCCCGCCAGCGACACCACGACGGAGCGCTCGTCGGGCGAGAGGTCGTACTCCATCCCGCAGTCCCACGAGGCGATGGCGATCGCGACGAGCGAGACGTCGTCGACGACCACGGTCCAGCGGGCGCCCTCCTCGTCCTGGCCCAGCACCAGCCCGTACCCGTCCGGCAGCGGATCCACGCCGAGCTGCGCGCAGGCCTCCGGATAGTCGTCGCCCAGGACGCTCGGGAACTGCGCGGGGGTCAGCAGTACGGCGGACAGTACGTACAGCGATCCGCCGGCCTCGTCATCGGACACGCGCCCTCCTGGTGCACTCTCGTCGGCGCACCCTAACCACCCGGTAACCCGGACGTCGAGAGCCCGCGGGGCCCGATTTCCAAGGCCGCCACCTGCACGTAGAGTTGGCAGCCCGCCACAGAAAGGGATGCCCGGTGCAGCGTTACGACCGGCTGAAGAAGATCCTCTCCCTCGATCCGGACCAGGACTTCCTCGCCATCTACCGGCTCACCGCCACCTACGAGTTCCCCTGGGACTTCACCCGCGCCCTGGAGCTCGCCCTCTACCGCACGTACGCCGTCCCCAGCATCGGACGACTGCTGGCCGAGACCGCCGAGTTCACCGACCGCACGCAGAAGCGCTACGACGACACCGCCCTCCTCCTCGACGCGGTGGTGGAGCACGGCTTCGACAGCGACATCGGCCGCACCGCGATCCGCCGCGTCAACCAGATGCACCGCAGCTACGACATCACCAACGAGGACATGCGGTACGTCCTGTGCACGTTCGTGGTGATTCCGAAGCGCTGGTTGGACGACTACGGCTGGCGGCCGCTGACCCGCCACGAGCAGCGCGCCTCCGCGAACTACTACACCACCCTCGGCCGCCACATGGGCATCCAGGACATCCCGGGCTCCTACGAGGAGTTCGAATCCACCCTGAACGCCTACGAAAAGGAGCATTTCGGCTGGGACGAGGGCGGCCGCAAGGTCGCCGACGCCACGCTCGACCTCATGGCCTCCTGGTACCCGGCCCCGCTCGCCCCGCTGGTGCGCGGCGCGGCCCTCGCGCTGCTGGACGAGCCGCTGCTGCGGGCCTTCCGCTTCGACGCTCCGGACCCGCGGGTGCGGCGGCTGGTGCACGGTGTGCTGAAGCTGCGCGGGCGGGCGGTACGACTGCTCCCGCCGCGCTCGGCCCCGCACTACGGGCGCCAGAACCCGGAGATCAAGGGTTACCCCGACGGCTACGACGTCGGCGAGCTGGGCACCTTCCCGGTCCCGGGCAAGGGCGGCTGCCCCGTCCCGCACCCGCGCCGCGCGGCGGGCGCCGACGCGCAGCAGTAGCTGCCGCGCGCCGGCAGTCGGCCGGCCGGCCGCGGCCGGAGCCGTACGCCGCCCGGCCGGGGCGAGGTACGGCCGGGGCGACGTACGGTCGGGGCGATGTACGGCCGTGTCGTACAGCTGGGCCGTACGGTCAGGCCCGGCGCTCGGCGAGCGCCAGGAAGCGGGCGTCCTCGTCCACGTACGAGGTCAGCTCCCAGCCCGAACCCGCCAGCAGCGGCCGGAGGTTGGGCTCGGCCCGCAGGTCGTCCGGGGTGATCTGCCGCCCGTGGCGCGCCGCCAGTGCGGCGCGCCCGATCGGGTGGAACAGCGCCAGCCGCCCGCCGGGCCGTACGACCCGCGCCAACTCCCGCAGGTTCTCGGGTGGATCGGGCAGGTGCGAGATGAGCCCGGCGCCGAAGACCGCGTCCAGGCAGCCGTCGCGCAGCGGCAGCCGCCCCACGTCCGTCAGGAGCAGTGTCCCGGCCTTGTCCCGCCCGGCCCGTACGGCGGCGGCGAGCATCTCGGGCGTGAGGTCGGCGCCGAGCACCTCGCCGGCCGGGCCGACGGCCTCGCGCAGCGCGGGCAGCGCCCGGCCCGTACCGCAGCCCGCGTCGAGGACCCGGTCCCCCGGCCGCAGCCCGAGGTCCGCGACCGCGGCGGCGTACGCGGGGCCGTCGTCGGGGAACCGGGTGTCCCAGTCGGCGGCGCGGGCACCGAAGAACTCCTGCACTTTGGTGGGGTCATCGCTCATGCGCCCATGATCCCCCAAGATCCCGTCGGAGGTCCCTGCACACCGTGTGCACGATGCCACCGCGTGTGATCGGATGCGAACGTATCCGTGTCATATTCCATCAGCTTTCGAAATGCTCCCCTTGTTCGCCCCCTCACCCGGACTAGCGTCCCCGGGTCATGGGACACCTGGACCACGCCGCCTATGGCTGGCTGACCCCCGTACTGTCGTACGTGATGGCGTCGATCGGCGCCGCCCTCGGGCTGCGCTGCACCGTTCGCGCGCTGGCCGCCACCGGATCCTCCCGCCGCAACTGGCTGATCACCGCGGCCTCCGCCATCGGCACCGGCATCTGGACGATGCACTTCGTCGCGATGCTCGGCTTCCACGTCGCCGGCACCGAGATCCACTACGACGTGCCGCTGACCATCCTCAGCCTGCTCGTCGCCGTCCTCGTGGTCGGCGCCGGGGTCTTCGCCGTCGGCTACGGCCGGGACCGCGGCCGGGCCCTCGTCCTCGGCGGCCTCACCACCGGCCTCGGCGTCGCGAGCATGCACTACCTCGGCATGGCGGCCCTGCGCCTGCACGGGCGCATCTCGTACGACCCGCTGACCGTCGGCCTGTCCGTGGCCATCGCCGTCGTGGCCGCCACGGCGGCCATGTGGGCCGCGCTCAACATCAAATCCCTGGCCGCCGTCGCCGTCGCCTCGCTCGTCATGGGCGCCGCGGTCAGCAGCATGCACTACACCGGCATGACGGCCGTCGCCGTACGCGTCACCCCGTCCGACGCGGGCCTGCCGGGCGCCACCGCCCTGCAGTTCATCTTCCCCCTCGCCGTCGGCCTCGGCTCGTACCTGTTCATCACCGCCGCGTTCGTCGCCCTCTCCCCGACCGCCGACGAGCGCGCCGCCTCCGCCTTCGCCCGCAGCCTCGGCGAGCGCGCCACCGCCTCTGGCTGACCGCCCCGCACCTGGAAGCCGACCGTCCCGCACCCGGAAGCCCACTGCCCCGCACCCGGAACGAGGAGCCCATGCGCACACCCCGCAGGACCCCGGACACCCCGGCGTCCCGGCTGCCCGAGCCCCCGGCGCGCGGCCGCCGGGCGCACGCCGGGCCGCCGGCCGACGAGGACCCGGCGCAGACG
>NZ_WTFF01000374.1 GCF_019400985.1 Streptomyces bambusae | reverse complement strand
ACGTACGGCTTGCCCAGCTGGGCCCGGGCGAACGCCACGGCCAGGACACCGGCCCGGACCCCGGCTCCGGTCCCGGCCGCCGTCACGGCCGCCGTACCCGCCTCGGCTCCGGCCCGGAGCCCCGCTCCGGTCACGGCCCCGGCCCCCGCCCCGGCTTCGGTCGGGCCTCGGGCCGGGGGGCGGCGGTGGGACAGCAGTGCGGCGGCCGCCGCTAATCGGACCTGCGTCCACTGCTTGCGCCGGCTCAGCTCACCACGCGCGTACGACACGGACGGGACCTCCTCCCGGGCCCCGGAACGCTAGCGCCGAGCGGTTGCGCCGGGAAGGCCCCGCGCGGCATATGCGTCGCCCGTAGGGACCGGGGACGGGGCGCAGCACGGGTCCCGCCCGCCGCCGCGGGGCCAATTTTCCGGCGCCGGGACCGCCTGTCGGTGCTGAGCCCTAAACTCGGAAGGCGATGAGCAGCCTCTTTGACGACAGTTTCCTGGCGGACCTCTCCCGTGGCGACGCGGAGCCCCCGCCGCCGCCCGAGGACCTCGACGGCCCCGGGGGCTACGCCCCGGACCCCGCGGACGCGGCCGGCGCGGACGACCTCTTCGAGGGTCGCTTCGACATGCCCATGAGCGGTGACGCGTACTACCGCGACGGCTCGCCCAAGCCCGTGATCGACCCGGCCACCCTGCTCGACGGGCTGAACGAGCAGCAGCGCGCCGCCGTCGTGCACGCCGGCTCGCCCCTGCTCATCGTGGCCGGCGCCGGCTCCGGCAAGACGCGCGTGCTCACCCACCGCATCGGGCACCTGCTCGCCGCCCGCGGCGTCCACCCCGGCCAGATCCTCGCGATCACCTTCACCAACAAGGCCGCCGGTGAGATGAAGGAGCGCGTCGAGGCCCTGGTCGGCCCCCGCGCGAACGCGATGTGGGTGTCCACCTTCCACAGCGCCTGCGTCCGCATCCTGCGCCGCGAGTCCAAGAGGCTCGGCTTCACCTCGTCCTTCTCGATCTACGACGCCGCCGACTCCAAGCGCCTGATGGCGCTGGTGTGCCGGGACCTCGACCTGGACCCCAAGCGCTACCCGCCCAAGTCCTTCAGCGCCAAGATCTCGAACCTCAAGAACGAGCTGATCGACGAGGACGCCTTCGCCGGGCAGGCTGCCGACGGTTTCGAGAAGACCCTCGCGCAGGCGTACGCGATGTACCAGTCGCGGCTGCGCGAGGCGAACGCGCTGGACTTCGACGACATCATCATGACGACGGTGCACCTGCTCCAGGCGTTCCCGGACGTCGCCGAGCACTACCGGCGCCGCTTCCGGCACGTGCTGGTCGACGAGTACCAGGACACCAACCACGCGCAGTACACCCTGGTCCGCGAGCTGGTCGGCCCCGGCTACCCGGACCTGGCGCCCGGCGAGCTGTGCGTCGTCGGCGACGCCGACCAGTCGATCTACGCGTTCCGCGGCGCGACGATCCGCAACATCCTCCAGTTCGAGGAGGACTACAAGGACGCCACGACGATCCTGCTGGAGCAGAACTACCGCTCCACGCAGACCATCCTGTCCGCGGCCAACGCCGTCATCGAGCGCAACGAGAACCGCCGCCCGAAGAACCTGTGGACGGACGCCGGCACCGGCGCCACCATCACCGGTTACGTCGCCGACACCGAGCACGACGAGGCGCAGTTCGTCGCCGACGAGATCGACCGGCTGACGGATGCGGGCGAGGCCAAGGCGGGCGACGTGGCGGTCTTCTACCGCACCAACGCCCAGTCCCGCGTCTTCGAGGAGATCTTCATCCGGGTCGGGCTGCCGTACAAGGTCGTCGGCGGCGTGCGGTTCTACGAGCGCAAGGAGGTCCGGGACGTCCTGGCCTACCTGCGCGTCCTGGCCAACCCCGAGGACACCGTCCCGCTGCGCCGGATCCTGAACGTGCCCAAGCGCGGCATCGGCGAGCGCGCCGAGGCCATGATCGACGCGCTGGCGCTGCGCGAGCGGATCACCTTCCCGCAGGCACTGCGCCGGGTGGACGAGGCGTACGGGATGGCCGCGCGGTCCACCAACGCCGTCAAGCGGTTCAATGTGCTGATGGAGGAGCTGCGGACCATCGCCGAGTCGGGCGCGGGTCCCGCGGTGGTGCTGGAGGCGGTGCTGGAGCGCACCGGGTACCTGGCCGAGCTGCAGGCCTCGACCGACCCGCAGGACGAGACACGGATCGAGAACCTCCAGGAGCTCGCCGCCGTGGCGCTGGAGTTCGAGCAGGCGCGCGGTGAGGCGCCGGCCGCTGCGGCGGATGCTGGTGCTGCCGGGGCGGACGCTGGTGTTGCCGGGGCGGACGCCGCAGGTCCCGCTGCTGGCGGTGCCGGTGCTGCCGGTGCCGCTGCGGCCGGTGCCGTTGCGGCCGGGACCCCGGGCGGCACCCTCGCCGAGTTCCTGGAGCAGGTCGCCCTCGTCGCCGACTCGGACCAGATCCCGGACGAGGACGAGGAAGGCGCGGGCGTCATCACGCTGATGACCCTGCACACCGCCAAGGGCCTGGAGTTCCCGGTGGTCTTCCTGACCGGCATGGAGGACGGGGTCTTCCCGCACATGCGGGCGCTGGGGCAGACCAAGGAGCTGGAGGAGGAACGGCGGCTGGCCTACGTCGGCATCACCCGCGCCCGTGAGCGGCTCTACCTGACCCGCTCGGCGATGCGCAGCGCGTGGGGGACGCCCTCGTACAACCCGCCGTCGCGGTTCCTGGAGGAGATCCCGGACCAGTACCTGCGGTGGAAGCGCACGGGCGCGCAGAAGCCGGCCGGCCCGATGCGCGGCATCGGCGGCGGCAGTGGCAGCGGCGGCTCGGGCAGGGCGTCGTTCGGCACCTCGCCGGAGGCGTTCCTGTCGTCCGCGCGCACCCGCTCGGGCCCGTCGGGCTTCGCCACGCGCCGTGCCACCGAGAAGCAGGTCGTCGCGCTGGCCGTCGGCGACCGGGTCACGCACGACCAGTTCGGGCTGGGCACGGTCACGGAGGTCAAGGGGTCCGGCGCGGACGCGCAGGCCACGATCGACTTCGGGGACGCCAAGCCGAAGCGGCTGCTGCTGCGGTACGCGCCGGTGCAGAAACTCTGAGCGCGAGGCTCCGGGGTCGTTGCGGCCCCGGAGCTCGTCAGGCTCGTCAGTTCGGGTTGAGGCCGTGGGCGCGGAGCCAGGAGCTCGGGTCGACCGGGGAGCCGCCGCCGGGGCGCACCTCGAAGTGCAGGTGCGGGCCGGTGGAGTTGCCGGAGTTGCCCGAGTAGGCGATGACGTCGCCGGCCTTGACCTTGCCGGACCGGATCTTGGCCGTGCTCAGGTGGCAGTACCAGGTCTCGGTGCCGTCGGGGGCGGTGAGTATCACCATGTTGCCGTAGGCGCTGTTCCACTGGGTGCGCACGGTGCCGTCGGTGGCGGCCATGACCGCGGTGCCGTAGGCGACCGGGAAGTCGATGCCGGTGTGCAGCGACATCCAGTTGACGCCGGACTGGCCGTAGCCGGCGCTCAGGCCGTGCTGGGCGACCGGGAGGGAGAACTTGGGCCGGGCCGCCTCCTTGGCGGCCGCCTCGGCCTCGCGCTTCTTCTTCTCCAGCTCCTGGCGCTCGCGCAGGTCGATGCGCTCCTGGGTGCGGCTCGCGCGGTCCGCGAAGTCGCCCGCGTCCGCGCTGAGCGCGGCGAGCTGGGTGTCGAGCTTGTTGTTCGCGGCGACCGGCTTGACCGAGGCCGGGTCGGGCGCCGCCATCGTGGTGGTGTCCTCGGAGGGCTGCTGGCCGCCGGTCAGACCGCTGACGGAGGCGGCGGCGACACCCGCGACGCCCATGACGCAGGCCGACGGTACGGCCACCGTGAGCAGGGCGGAACGCTTCGCCGGGGTACGGCGGCGGCTGCTGCCGCCCTTGGCGGCGGCCCGGCGCGCCGAGCGCGGCACGGACGGCTCCGCGGGTGCGGCCGGCGCGACGGTCATGATCTGGGTCTCGGCGGCGTGCACGTCCTGCGGGTCGAGCGGGTCGAGCGCGTCGAGCACCTCGGGCGTGTCCGATGCGTCCTGCGCTTCGTACATGCCGTGTGCGTCGGCGACGTCCTCGACGGGGGCGGGCACGGGCACGGACAGGTGCTCGGGGTGGACGGCTTCGAAGGTGGCCGTGGGGGCGGAGGCGAGGTCGGTGGGGACCTCGAACACGGCCGTGGCCTCGTACGCGTGCTGCGGCTGCTGCTCGTACCCGTAGGTGTAGGCGGCCTCCGGCTGGAGCTGCTGCGGGAGTTCCTCCTGCGGCACGCTGTTCCAGGCAGTGGCGTCGTACGCGCCGGTCTCGGGGCTGCCGACGCCGTAGCCGGGCGTCCCCCAGTGGCCGCTCTGGCTGCCCGAGGTGTCGTAACCCTGGCCGCCCGAGGTGTCGTAACCGAACGACGAGGCCTGGTAGTCGGTGGTGCTCCACACCTGGGTCGCCTCGTGCGAGGCGGCCTGCGCGGGAATGGTCGACATGTAGTCCTGGCCGCCGACGGCGGTCCATGCGCTGCTGTCGTACGCGCCGGTCTCGTACTCGTACGAGCCGTAGGCAGCGTAGTTGTACCCCTGGCCCTGCGTTTCAAAGGAACCGTAGGACACATCACCAGCGAAAGTGGTGGTGGAAAGGCCGTCGTGCCCGAGATCCGGGTACTGGCCCGACGAGGGGCGGTCGTTCACCAACTTCTCTTTCGCCTCGGCAGTGGTGGCCTGGGTGGCCGGGGAATCTCAGGTTCCCCGGAGGAGAGCAGTGGCGTGACTGTACCCGGCGGTTACTGGCAACGACAATCTTCGGGGGGTTCCGGGTCTTGCGGAACCGGGCATTCGGCCGTCTTTCGGTCGCTCAAAGGCCGAGCCTTGGCCTTGAGTTCGAAATGCGTTCGACTGGCCGTTGTCTGCATGTCAGGCGGCGGAGACGGCCCCGGACGCCCCGCCGAGAGCGCCCACCGGCCCGTCCAGGGCCCGCCGGACCGCCGCGATGACGGCCGGATGGGCGGCCAGGGCGAGGTGTCCGATGCCGGTGACCTGCACGTTCACCGCGATGAGATCGGGATGGGCGACCTGGGCGGTCTCGGGCGGCGACATGATGGCGTCGAACTCGCTCCAGAACGCCACGAATCGGGTGCGGCAGCCGGGTGCGGGGGAGCGCAATTCGGCCATCACCTCGGAATCCGGACGGATCTGGCGCACGAGGGGGTGCGCGTCCATGAACGGCGCGACCCGGGTGCCCGAGTGGGGGGCACCGAGAGTGACGATCGTGTGCACCCGGGCGTCACCGCCGAGGCGCTGCACGTAGTAGCGGGCGGCGAGCCCGCCGAGGCTGTGGCCGACGATGTCCACCTGCCCGTGCCCGGACCGCTCGCACAGCTCCTGGACGCGGACGGCCAACAGTTCGGCGATGCCCCGCAGATCGTGGCTGAACGGGGAGTAGTTGTACGCCTCCACGCGGCGCAGTCCGCCCGCACCGAGGGCCCGGCGCAGCAGCACGAAGACGGACCGGTTGTCGTTGAAGCCGTGCAGCAGGAGCACCGGCGGGCGGGCGCCGCGCTCCCCGCCCGGGCGCGGCCGCTCCTGGCGCACACCGCTGGGGTAGAGGACGACGTGCCCGGCGAGGACGACGGCCTCGAGGGCGGCGGCACGCAGCGCGGCGCCCGACCTCGGCACGGTGATGACGTACGACAACCCCATCGACGGCCCCCTGCCCCCCGCGGCTCCCGGACTGCCGATGCGCCGACCTGTCGATCTGCCGACCTTTCGATCTGCTGACCTTTCGATCTGCCGATGTGCCGCGCCACCGTGCCGTGCGGCTGACGGCGCGGTGGCGCGGCGACTCGTTGCGGCTCCCTGTGCGACCGGTGCGTGTGAATCAATGGCGTCCCACGTGTGATTTCCCCCTCCCGCTTGACCGCGAAACGAGGAGGTGCGCGATGCTGTGCTCACGTTGCTTAACGTTCGTTCACTACGTTCGTTCACTCAGGAGGCAGTGCGATGGGTGTGACCGGTCCGATCCGCGTGGTGGTGGCCAAGCCAGGGCTTGACGGCCACGACCGGGGCGCCAAGGTCATCGCGCGCGCTCTGCGCGACGCGGGCATGGAGGTCATCTACACCGGCCTGCACCAGACGCCGGAGCAGATCGTGGACACCGCGATCCAGGAGGACGCCGACGCGATCGGCCTGTCCATCCTCTCGGGCGCCCACAACACGCTGTTCGCCCGCGTCCTGGACCTCCTCAAGGAGCGCGACGCGGAGGACATCAAGGTCTTCGGCGGCGGCATCATCCCGGACGACGACATCGCCCCCCTCAAGGCCAAGGGCGTGGCCGAAATCTTCACCCCGGGCGCCACGACAACGGCAATCGTGGACTGGGTCCGCACAAACATCCACCGCCCGGCATAGCCGCACACCCGCGCCGCGCCCAGCGCCGGTCCCGCACCCTGCCAGACCGGGACCTGCACCGTGCCGGGGCCTGGACCGCTCCCGGGCGCGGCCCCTGCCCGGGCCGGGACCGGGGCTGGGCCCGCACCCTGCCGGACCGGGACCGGGACCGGGACCGGGGCTGGGCCCGCACCCTGCCGGGCCGGAGCCTGCACCGTGCCGGCCTGGACCGCTCCCAGGGGCGGACCCTGCCCGGGCCGGGAC
>NZ_WTFF01000373.1 GCF_019400985.1 Streptomyces bambusae | reverse complement strand
CCGCCGTACCCGAGGAGGAGCTGATCGGCCGTGAGGAGACGCGCACCCTCCGATCGGCGGTAGCCCGACTACCCGGACGGTGTCCAGAGCTGATGGGGGCACTTCTTTCGCCGGAAGACCTGACTTACCGTGAAATCGCAGGAGAGTTGGGTATCTCACAAGGAAGTTTAGGGCCCATACGTTCCCGTTGCCTGGGATGTCTGCGCAGAATGCTGGCTTCAGAGGTTGCAGCTCCTGGCCTGCGGGGAAGGGAGCGGTAGAGCAACGGGCTACCAGGTGAGCGGGAGGCATGCACACATGGGCATGAGCGTGACCATTTCGTCGGCGGCCGCCGAGGACGCGGAGCAGATCTTCAAACTGCAGTACCTGGCCTTCCAGAGCGAGGCCGCCCTCTACGGCAACTACCGCATCCAGCCGCTCACGCAGTCCCTCGACTCCCTCCGGGAGGAGTTGGCGAAGGACATCGTGCTGGTGGCCCGGCTCGGCGACGAGGTGGTCGGCGCGGTCGTCGGCAGCACCGACGAGGACGGCACCGGCAGCATCGCCAAGCTGTGCGTCCACCCCCGCCTCCAGGGCCACGGCCTGGGCAACCGCCTGCTGCGCGGCGTCGAGGAGGCCCTCGCGGGCCGCGCCAAGGCCGCCCGCTTCCGGCTGCACACCGGCAGCAAGAGCGAGTCGAACCTGCGGATGTACCGCAAGGCGGGCTACGTCGCCGTCGGCGGGCGCACGGCCGCGGACGGCGTCGAGCTGGTGATCCTGGAGAAGGAAGCCACCGACTACGCGGTCAGCGCCTGACGCACCGCCATACCGCTATACCGCCACACCGCCATACCTCTGTGTGCGTGCGGCGCCGGACGCGGGACCCCGTGTCCGGCGCCGCACGCGTACGGACCGTCAGCGCCTGTGGCGCAGCCAGAGCATGCCGGTGACGGGCAGGACCACCGGGATGAACAGGTAGCCCATGCCGAAGTCCGACCACACCGTCGCGTCCGGGAAGGACTCCGGCCGGACCAGCGTCCAGGTACCCACCGCGAGGACGCCGGCCAGCTCGACGGCGCAGCACACCCGGGCCACCTTGCGGGCCGCCTCCCCGCCGCGCACCAGGGCGTACGTGATGAACGCGTAGACCACGGCGGCCGCGGCGGACAGGGAGTACGCCAGCGGCGCGCGGTCGAACTCGGTGGAGATCTGGTACAGCGAGCGCGACAGGGCGCCCACCACCATCACCCCGTACAGCCAGACCAGCAGCAGGCCCGGCCCGGAGACCAGGCGGGCGCGCGGAGCGGGAGCGTCGGCCGCGGCGGTCGTCGGGGCCGGACCGGACGGCGTCGTCCCGTGCGTGTTCGTCTCAGGCACCGATGCCACCCCAGATGTCGAAGAGCCGTACTTCCAGCACGGCGAGGACCACGGCGCCGGCCGCCACCGTCACCGAGCCCCACTTCGTGCGCTCGGTCAGCGACAGCAGACCCGCCGCCGGGATCGTGGCGAAGGCGCCCACCAGGTAGGCCACGAAGATCACCGTGCCGTGTTCGGGCCGGTCGCCCCCGGCGAGCCTGAAGAGCCCGATCACCAACTGCACCAGCACCAGCACGGTCACCACGGCCATGCCGATGAAGTGCCAGTCCTTCGTCGGCTGGTCGCGGAACGCGGCGAAGCCGCACCAGGCGGCAAGGGCGAGTGCGGCCACGCCGATGGCGGTCGTCAGGGCATCGAGCATGCAGCGAGGGTATTACGGGCCGAAAGTCCCGGTGCGCCGACCCCTCGCCCGCCTCCCGGCGGCTGTCGGGCGTCCGGTGCGCGGGCCGTGGTCTTGACCACAGCCGGCACCGCGGCGGAGCCCACCGCCACCCTCGCCGCCGGACGTGTCCACGCAGGTCAGGGGGGCGGTTCCGGGAATCGGGACGAGTGGTCCCGAGTGCCGATGATGTCCGGTATGCGGCCGCAATGTGTCCGCTATCCGGACAACTTTGATCGGCGAACCGATCCGTCTGGTTTACTGATGCCCATGACCACGACGAGCAGCCGCACCCTTGCGACCGAGGCGATGATGACGCCCGGTGCTCGTTGTATGTGTCGAATGTGCGCCTTCTGAGGGTCCCTACGCACGCCTCGCGCCCCGAAGCGAGACCGGCCGAGCCCCCGTGCCCGTACACGGAACGCTCCTGCCCCGCGCACGCGCTGCCGCTGACGATTCGTCCCGGTAGCAGCCCGTTCGCGTCCCCAGATGATCTGCCCGTGCCCGGCACGCCCGTGCCGCGCACTCGACAGCGACGGAAATCCTGTGATCACCACATCGGGCCTCACGAAGGTCTACCAGTCCCGTGGCCGCGAGGTCACCGCCCTGGACGGCGTCGACCTCCACGTCCGCCAGGGCGAGGTGTTCGGCGTCGTCGGCCAGAGCGGCGCCGGCAAGTCCTCCCTCATCCGCTGCGTCAACCTGCTGGAGCGCCCCACCACCGGCACCGTGACCGTCGACGGCGTGGACCTCACCGCCCTCGCCGGCCGCGGCCGCCGCGCCGGCAAGGAGCTGCGCCAGGCGCGCAGCCGCATCGGCATGGTCTTCCAGCACTTCAACCTGCTGTCCTCGCGCACCGTCCAGGCCAACGTCGAGCTGCCCCTGGAGATCCTCGGCGTCTCCGGCCGCGAGCGGCAGACCAAGGCCCTGGAGCTGCTCGACCTCGTCGGGCTCGCCGACAAGGCCAAGGCCTACCCCACCCAGCTCTCCGGCGGCCAGAAGCAGCGCGTCGGCATCGCCCGCGCCCTGGCCGGCAACCCCAAGGTGCTCCTGTCCGACGAGGCGACCAGCGCCCTGGACCCGGAGACCACCCGCTCCATCCTCCAACTGCTGCGCGACCTCAACCGCGAGCTGGGACTGACCGTCCTGCTCATCACGCACGAGATGGACGTCGTCAAGACCGTCTGCGACTCCGCCGCCCTGATGAAGCGGGGCCGGATCATCGAGTCCGGCACCGTCTCGGAGCTGCTGGCCACCCCCGGCTCGGAGCTGGCGGGCGAGCTGTTCCCGGTCAGCGGCGCCGCCACCGGCCCCGACCGCACCGTGGTCGACGTGACCTTCCGCGGTGAGGCGGCCACCCAGCCGGTCATCTCGCAGCTCTCGCGCACGTACAACATCGACATCTCGATCCTCGGCGCCGCGATGGACACCGTCGGCGGCAAGCAGATCGGCCGGATGCGCATCGAGCTGCCCGGCCGCTACGAGGACAACGTCGTCCCCGTCGGCTTCCTGCGCGAGCAGGGCCTCCAGGTGGACGCCGTGGACGACGCCGCCGAGGTCGTCGCCGCCGCCGAACTCATCAAGGACGGTGCCCAGTGACCTGGTCCGACATGCAGCCCCTGCTGACCCAGGGCACCTACGACACCCTCTACATGGTGCTGTGGTCCACCCTGGTCACCGTGCTCGGCGGGCTCCCGCTCGGCATCCTGCTCGTCCTCACGGACAAGGGCGGCCTGCTGCAGAACCGTCCCCTCAACAAGGTCATCGGCGTGGTCGTGAACACGGGCCGCTCGCTGCCGTTCATCATCCTGCTGATCTTCCTGATCCCGGTCACCACCGCGATCGTCGGCACCTTCATCGGCCCCACCGCCATGATCGTCCCGCTCGCCATCGGCGCCGTCCCCTTCTTCGCCCGGCTCGTCGAGACCGCCGTACGCGAGGTGGACCACGGCCTGGTCGAGGCCGTGGAGTCCATGGGCGGCGGCATCCCCACCCTGGTGTGGAAGGTGCTCCTCCCGCAGGCGCTGCCCTCGATCGTCGCCGGCATCACCACCACGGTCATCACCCTGGTCGGCTACTCGGCGATGGCCGGCGCGGTCGGCGGCGAGGGCCTCGGCTCCAAGGCCATCACCTACGGCTTCCAGCGCTTCGAGACGGGCTTCATGATCGCCACGGTCGTCGTCCTGATCGCCCTCGTCACGGTGGTCCAGCTCGTCGGCGACGGCGTGGTACGCCTGCTGGCCCGCCGCGGCCGGACCGCCTGAACAGGCCTCACCCCATCACAGGCCCCCCAGGCCTCCCCCCTCACAGGCCCCCCACAGGCCTCCCCTTCACAGACCTCTCCCCTCACCAGAAGCCCGCACTTGTCGTGCTCGGGCGCACCACCCGCAAGGCCATACGTCCTTGCACCACCATGAAAGGCACTCTTCGTGCGTAAGAACACCAAGCTCACCGGCCTCGCCGCCCTCACCACCGCGATCGCCCTGGGCGTCACCGCCTGCGGCAGCTCCTCCGACCCGGCCTCCACCAAGGCCGACGGCGGCAAGGCCGACGAGAGCAAGCCGCTCGTCGTCGCGGCCTCCCCGACCCCGCACGCCGACATCCTGAACTTCGTCAAGGACAAGCTGGCGGCCAAGGAAGGCCTGAAGCTGGACGTCAAGGAGTTCACCGACTACGTCCTGCCCAACACCGCCACCCAGCAGGGCAGCGTCGACGCGAACTACTTCCAGCACAAGCCCTACCTGGACGACTTCAACAAGAAGAACAAGACCACCGTCGTCCCGGTGGCCAACGTCCACCTGGAGCCGCTCGGCCTCTACTCCAAGAAGGTCAAGAGCCTCCAGGACATCAAGCCCGGCCAGACCGTCGCCGTCCCCAACGACACCACCAACGAGGGCCGCGCGCTCCAGCTGCTCGCCGCCAACAACCTCATCACCCTCAAGGAGGGCGTCGGTACCGGCGCCAAGCTCTCCGACATCGCCGACAAGAAGGGCCTGGAGTTCAAGGAGCTGGAGGCCGCCACGGTCCCGCGCGCCCTGAACGACGTGGACGCCGCCGTCATCAACGGCAACTACGCCCTGGAGGCCAAGCTCACCCCCGCCAAGGACGCCCTCGTCCTGGAGAAGTCCGAGGGCAACCCGTACGCCAACTTCCTCGCGGTCAAGGAAGGCAACCAGAACGACCCGCGGATCCAGAAGCTCGCCAAGCTGCTGAACTCCGACGAGGTCAAGAAGTTCATCGAGGAGAAGTACCAGGGCTCGGTCGTCCCGGCCTTCGGTACCCCCGCCTCCTGACCCCGCGGCGTACCCGGCCCCGCACCCCGTCCGACGACGGGGGCGCGGGGCCCAGCCATGCACATCCCCGGGCCGATGCTGCATGCTGTGGCTCTACGGCCCGCACACGCACCCGCACGTGCGAGCACCGGACACACGGTCCCGCACCACGGTCCTTCAGGCATGGAGCTGCGCAATGACAACCACCTTCCCGGACGTCTCCATCAGCACGGACCGGCTGGTGCTGCGCCCCTTCGAGGAAGGGGACGCCGCAGCGCTCACCGAGATGATGAACGACGAGCTCGTCACCGCCTGGACCGGAGTCCCGCACCCCTACACCCACGCCGACGCCCACGCCTGGACCACCCGCCACGCCCACGCCGAGCGCACCGAGGGCCGCGGCATCGTCTTCGCCGTCACCGAGTTCCTCACCCAGCGCCTCGTCGGCGTCGTCCACCTGCAGAACACCAACTGGCGCACCCGCAGCACCGAGGTCGGCTACGTCACCGCCCCCTGGGCCCGCGGCGAGGGCTACGCCAGCGAATCCGTGCTCGCCGTCGCCGAGTGGCTCTTCCACGACCAGCGCTTCGAGCGCCTCGAACTGCGCACCGCGGCCGACAACACCGCCAGCCAGCAGGTCGCCCAGAAGATCGGGTGCATCAGCGAAGGCGTCCTGCGCAACGCGTGGATAGTGCGCAACCAGAATGCCGACGGCACCTGGACCGAGGTCCGCACCGACCTCATCGTCTGGAGCCTCGTCCCCGAGGACCTCGACGACCTCGACGACCTCGACGGACCGGCCGGCTTCGGCCGCGGCCGGATGGCCGGAGCCGGCGGCTACGCCGTCTCCGCCGACTGGAACTGACCCCACGGCCGGGCAGTCCACCGAGCCCGCGCGAAACGGGCACGGGACGGCCCGGCGCCTTTCCCCCCCACACCAGGATCAGGAGACTGACGACGATGACCGACCGGGTCACCGTGATCGGCTGGGACGGATCGCCCCTCACCGCGGCCGCCCGGTCCGCGCTCTCCGCCGCCACCCTCGTGGCCGGGGCCGCCCACCACCTCGCCCTCCCCGAGGTCCCGCCCACCGCCGAACGCATCCGGCTGGGCAGCCTCGGACTCGCCGCCCGCCGCATCGCCGGCCACCGCGGCACCGCCGTCGTCCTCGCCGACGGCGACCCCGGCTTCTTCGGCGTCGTACGCACCCTGCGCGCACCCGAACACGGCCTGGAGGTCGAGGTCGTGCCCGCCGTCTCCTCCGTCGCCGCCGCCTTCGCCCGGGCCGGCATGCCCTGGGACGACGCCCAGGTCGTCGTCGCCCAGCGGCGCACCCTGCGCCGCGCGGTCAACGTCTGCCGCGCCCACCCCAAGGTCGCCGTCCTCACCTCGCCCGGCGCCGGACCCGCCGAACTCGCCCTGCTCCTCGACGGCGTGCACCGCACCTTCGTCATCTGCGAGGAGCTGGGCACCGACCGGGAGCAGGTGACCGTCCTCACCTCCGACAAGGCCGCCGACCACAGCTGGCGCGACCCCAACGTCGTCATCGTCATCGGCGGCGCCGGCGCGGCCGCGGCCGGCACGGCCGAGCCCGGCTGGCTGCTCGGCGCCCCCGCCGCCCCCTGTCGCTTATACACCTCTCCGAGCCCACCACCCCGCCG
>NZ_WTFF01000372.1 GCF_019400985.1 Streptomyces bambusae | reverse complement strand
CCGCCACGGTGTCGAGCGGCTGCCCGGCCGCGTCGTGCAGCGGCAGCAGGACCCGGCCGTCGGGGAAGAGGTCGCCGGCCCGGTGGGCGGCGGCCAGCGCGAGCGCGGTCTTGCCCGTGCCCGCCGCGCCGGTGATCGCGACGCAGCCGCCCTCGGGGACGTCCCGCAGCAGCTCCGCCAGCGCGGCCAGGTCGTCGTCGCGGCCCGTGAACAGCGGGTCGGGCGCCGGGAGTCCGTCCACCGGCCCGGCGGGCAGCACCACGTCCGGCCCGGCGGGGCCGGCGGCCTCCTCGGGTGCGCCGGACAGTGCCCCGGACGGTACGCCGGACAGTGCCCCGGACGGTGCGCCGGCCAGTGAGCCGGACGGCGCAGCGGAGGGGCGCAGCAAAACGGGGTCGCCGGTCAGGATGCGGCCGTGCAGCTCCTGCAGCGCCCGGCCCGGCTCGATGGCCAGTTCGTCGACGAGCGTACGGCGCAGCCGCGCGAACGCCTGCAGGGCGTCGGCCTGCCGCCCGGTGCGGTACAGCGCCACCATCAGGTGGCCGTGGAACTCCTCGCGCATCGGCATCTCGGTCACCAGGGCCTGGAGTTCGCCCACGAGCTCCTGGTGGCGGCCCAGCCGCAGCTCGGCCCGGATCCGCTGCTCCAGCGCGGCCGCGCGCACCTCGCCGAGGCGGATCGCGGTGCTCTCCAGCAGGGCCCCGTGCGGGGTGTCGGACAGCAGCGGTCCCCGCCACAGGGCGAGGGCGCGCCGCTGGAGGTCCGCGGCGGCCGCCGGGTCCTGCGCCGCCGCGGCGGCCCGTCCCTGGGCGTGCAGCTCCTCGAAGCGGGCCAGGTCCAGCTGGGCGGGGTCCACGCGCAGCAGGTAGCCGGGCGGCCGGGTCACCAGGGCGTCGCGGCCGGCCTCGGGGTCCATGGCGTGCAGCAGCTTGCGCAGCTGCGAGATGTAGACCTGGAGCGTGGTGGTGGCCGTACGCGGCGGCTGCTCGCCCCACAGTTCGTCGATGAGGCTGTCCACGGACACGATCTCGTTGGCCCGGACGAGCAGCGTGGCGAGCACCACGCGGATCTTGGCCGCACGCGGCGTCAGATCGCGTGCGTCGGGGCCCACGCCGTGCACCTCCAGGGCCCCCAGCAACCGAAATCGCATCAGCCCCCCGCTCCGTCGGTTCCGTCGGTTCCGTCGCCGTCGCACGGGCGGCGGCAGGCGCCCCCGGCCCCGCCACCATAGGCGGGCCGGCACCCCCGAATCCGGACATCCCGACCCCTGATCCGGGCCTACGGACCCTGCCGCCGGTGGCCCGCCGACCCGACCCCGCGCCCCGCCCCCAGCTCCGCAAGCCGCGCTTTAGCTGCGGTGCGCACCATGCCAGGGCGTTGGCGAGAGGGGCGCCGGGCGTTCCGCTGCTGCCCCGGACGCGGTCGAAGGGGGCAGACGTTGACTGGATCCGCTACGTTCACCGATGTGCTGCGGGAGCGTGCCGCGCACCTGTCCGGGCGCGACGCTCTCGTGTTCCTCCACGAGCGGCCCGGCGGGGGCACCGAGGCGGAGCACCTGACGTACGGCGAACTCGACCGGGCCGCCCGCAGCCTGGCCGTACGGCTGCGCGAGCACGGCGCCCAGGGCCAGCCGGTGCCGCTGCTCTACCCGCCGGGCCCGGGCTTCCTCAAGGCCTTCGCCGGCTGCCTGTACGCCGGCGCGATCGCCGTTCCGGCGCCGCTGCCGGGAGACCGCGGGGAGCGGCTGCAGCGCGTGTCGGGGATCCTCCGCGACACCGGCGCGCAGCTGGTGCTGACCGATTCCGCGCACGCCCCCGACGTGTCGCTGTGGCTGGCCATGGCCGGCCGCGGCGAGACGGTGTGCCTGGCCACGGACGTGGACGAGGCCGCGGCCGCCGACCCGTGGCAGCCCCCCGCGACCGGCCCGGACGACCTCGCCTTCCTCCAGTACACCTCCGGCTCGACCTCGCAGCCGCGCGGGGTGATGGTCAGCCACCGCAACCTGATCGCCAACATGGAGGCGATGCGGCGGGTCCTGGGCTCCACCGCCGACGACGTCTTCGGCAGCTGGCTGCCGCACTACCACGACATGGGCCTGATCTGCCATCTGCTGCACCCGCTGTGGCTGGGCACCCGGGCCGTGCAGATGGCCCCGCACAGCTTCATCAAGCGTCCCGTGCGCTGGCTGCGTTCGATCGGCGAGTACGGCGTGACCATCGGCGGCGGCCCCAACTTCAGCTACGACCTGTGCGTACGCCGCACCACCGACGAGCAGCTGGCGGGCCTGGACCTGTCCAGCTGGCGGCTGGCGATCAACGGCGCCGAGCCGGTGCGCCCGACGACCCTGGAGGCCTTCGCCGACCGCTTCGCCCCCGCCGGCCTGCGCCGGGAGGCCCTCTACCCCGCCTACGGGCTGGCCGAGGCGACCCTGGTGGTCTCCGGCGGCAGACCGGGCGAGCCCTTCCGCACCCGGACGGTCGACGCGGCCGGCCTGGAGTACGACGAGCTGCGCCCGCCCCGGCCCGGGCAGCCGGTGCGCACCCTCGTCGGCAGCGGCGCCGTACGGGACTTCGCCGTGCGCATCGTGGACCCGGTGACCGGCGGCGAGGTGCCCGACGGGCGGGTCGGGGAGATCTGGGTGCGCGGCGACAGCGTCGCCCAGGGGTACTGGCGCCGCCCGGCGGAGACCGCGCGCACCTTCCACGCCGTGGTGGACGACGGCGAGAGCGACTTCCTGCGCACCGGCGACCTCGGCGTGCTCGACGGGGACGAGCTGTACGTCACCGGCCGGCTCAAGGAGCTGATCATCCTGGGCGGCCGCAACATCTACCCGCAGGACGTCGAGTGGGCGGTCCGCGAACGGGAGCCCGCGCTGGCCGGGGCGCACGGCGCGGTGTTCACCGTGGAGGCGGGGAACCGCGAACAGCTGGTCGTGGTGCACGAGGTGCGCACCGAGACCGCGGACTGGGACCGGCTGCGCGAACTCGCCCGCCGCGTCCAGATCCTCGTCGGCCAGGATTTCGACGTGCCGGCGGGCAACGTGGTCCTGGTGCGGCCTGGCACCCTGCGCCGCACCACCAGCGGCAAGATCCAGCGGACCCTGATCCGCAGGCTGTTCCTGGAGGGCGGGGTCGTCGGCTCGTACGAGGTGCTCGACCCGGCCGTGCGCGCCCTGGTGCGCCCGCGGCACGAGCTGCTCGGCGAGGACCTGCTGCGCCCCTCGGTCCACCTGCCCCCGGCCGGCGCGGACCTGGGCACGGCGTGGTGAGCACCCTGACCGCGGCGCCGCCGGCCGCCCCGGCCGCCGCCGCCGCGGCGGGCCCCGCGCCCTCGTTTTCGTCCGAGTCCGCACCCTCCCCCTCGCCTTCCCCCTCGTCCGAGTCGACCAGCGGCCAGGTGCGGGCGGCCGCGCTGGAGGCGCTGCTGGGCGATCCGGGCGTCCCCGCCAACCCGGCCGGGCACCGGGCGCTGCTGGCCTCCGACCAGGCGGCGGCGCTCTCGCCGCAGGCCGAGGCGCTGCTCGACTCGTTCGGCATGCACCGCGAGTTCGTGCCCCGGGAGCTGGGCGGGCGGTTCGACTCCGCCGACGGCCTGCTGCGCGTGATGCGGCCGGTGTTCCGCCGCGACGTCTCGCTCGGCATGGGCTACGGGATGACGACGTTCATGGCCGCGTCCGACGTGTGGATGCGCGGCGACGAACGCCAGCGGCGCCGGCTGGGCGACCTGCTGCTGGGCGGCTCGAAGGCGGCCATCGCCCAGCACGAGACGGCGCACACCAACGACTTCGTGCGCAACCAGATCTCGGCCGTCCCGGTGCCCGGCGGCGGCCTGTCGGTCACCGGCACCAAGCCCGTGGTCAACAACCTGCACCGGGCCGACGCGCTGGTGCTGTTCTGCCGCACCGGGGACCACTTCCCCGGCGGCTCGCAGAGCGCCCTGCTGCTGGACCCGCGGGAGCTGCCCGCCGACCGGTACGCGACCGAGCGGCGGCCGGCGGCGGTGGGCCTGCGCTCCTGCTTCTTCTCGGGCGTCCGCTTCGACGCCTGCCCGGTCCCCGGGGAGGCGCTGCTCGGGGAGCCCGGCAGCGGGGTCGCGACCTCGCTGCTGTCGTTCCAGATGAGCCGGACCCTGATGTCCGCCCTGTCCGTGGGCGCGGTCGACACCAGCCTGCGCACGGCGGTCCTGGTCGACCGCCGGCAGGGTCCGGGCGACACGGGGACCTCGCCGGTGGACCCGCAGCACACCGCGAACACGATGGCCGGCGCGTTCGTCAACCTACTGCTGTACGACTGCCTCGCGGTCGTCGCCACCCGGGCGCTGCACCTGCTGCCGGCCGAGACCAGCGTGTACTCGGCGGCGGTGAAGTCGCTGCTGCCGCGCGTGCTGGTGGAGACGATGTACGAGCTGTCGACCGTGCTCGGCTCGCACCTGTACACGCGCGAGGGCACCGTCGGCGTCCTGCAGAAGCACATCCGGGACGTGCCGGTGATCAGCCTCGGCCACGCGGGCACCGTCGCCTGCCAGGCGACGATCATCCCTCAGCTGGGGCAGCTGGCGTCCTCATCCTGGTTCGCCCAGGAGGAGGCGCCGGCCGCGCTGTTCCGGCCCAACGCCCCGCTGCCGCCGTTCCGCTACGCCGACCTGGCCCTGGCCAGCGGGCGCGACAGCCTCAGCGCCGCCCTGGTGGCCACCGCCGACATCCTGCCCGGGCACGGGCCGGTGGCGGCGGCGCTGCGGACGATGGCCCGGCACCTGGTCGGCGAGCTGCACGACCTGCGCCGCCGGGTGCTGGCCCTGCCGCCGCTGGACGGTTCGCACCCGGTCGGCCCGGCCTGGTTCGCGCTCACCGACCGCTACGTCCTGGTGCTGGCCGCGGCCGCCGTGCTCGGCGTCTGGCGGCACAACAGCGACGGGCCGGACCCGTTCCTGGCGGACCCGTCCTGGGCGGCGGCGGCGCTGCACCGGATCTGCCGCCGGCTGGGGACGCCGCCCGTGGACCTGCCGCCGCAGGCGATGGCCCGCGTCCACCAGGAGGTGCTGGCCCGCTTCGGCGACCGGCGCAGCTACGACCTGCACAACACCCCCCTGTCCGGCTGACGGGCACCGGCCCCGACCCCCTTCCCGACAAGCCCGCACGCAAGGAGTCCCCGGATGTCGCTCCCCCTGTCGCCGCACGGCACGGCCCCGCTGCACGGCACGGCCCCGCTGCACCACTGGTTGACCGACCGCCTGGCCGTCTACCTCGACCGGCTGCCGGACACGATCGACCCGACCGTGCCGCTCGCCGAGTACGGCATGGACTCGGTGGGCGCGCTGAGCCTGTGCGGCGACATCGAGGACGCCTTCGGCATCGCGGTGGACCCGTCGCTGGCCTGGGACCACCCGACCGTCGTCGCCCTGGTCGCCCACCTCTCCTCGCGCGGCGTGGTGCCGGCCCCGGGGGGCGCCCGGTGACCTCCGTCGCCCTCGTCGGGCTGGACTGCGTCTTCCCCGGCGCACCGGATCCCGACGCCTACTGGGACCTGCTGATGAGCGGCGGCGACGCGACCGGGGAGCAGCCCGAGGGGCGCCGGTTCGGCGCCGGCCGCGGGGCCCCGGTGCGCGGCGGCTTCATCGCGGACGCCGACGTCTTCGACAACGACTTCTTCACCGTCTCCCCGCGCGAGGCCGCGGCCATGGACCCCCAGCACCGGCTGCTGCTGCAGTGCGCCTGGCGGGCCCTGGAGGACGCGGGCCGCTCTCCGCGCGCCCTGGCCGGGTCCGACACCGGCGTGTTCGTCGGCATGATGGGCAGCGAGTGGGGCCAGCTGCACCTGTCCGACACCGCGCGGGTGACGCCCCAGCTGGGCGCCGGCTCCAGCGCGGGCATGGCCGCGAACCGGATCTCGTACCACCTGGACCTGAAGGGGCCGAGCCTGTCGGTCGACACGGCGTGCTCCTCCTCCCTGGTCGCCGTGCACCTGGCGGTCAACTCCCTGCTGTCGGGCGAGTGCTCCGCCGCGCTCGCCGGCGGGGTCAACCTCGTGCTCAGCCCGGCGCTCGGCATGGTCTACTCCCAGATGGGGCTGGCCTCGGCGGACGGCCGCTGCAAGCCGTTCAGCTCCGACGCCGACGGCATCGGACGCAGCGACGGCGTCGGCGTGGTGGTGCTGCGCCGGCTCCAGGACGCGCTGGCCGACGGGCAGCGGGTGTACGCCGTGATCCGCGGCACCGCCGTCAACCAGGACGGCCGCAGCAACGGGGTCACCGCCCCCAACCGCCGCTCCCAGCAGGAGGTCGTGGCGGCCGCCTACCGCCGGGCGGGGGTCACCCCCGACCAGGTGCGCTTCGTCGAGGCGCACGGCACCGGCACCGCGCTGGGCGACATCATCGAGTGCGGGGCGCTCGGCGAGGTGCACGCCGTGCCCCGCGCACAGCCGTGCGCGATCGGCTCGGTCAAGGGCAACCTCGGGCACACCGAGGCGGCCGCCGGCATCGCCGGGCTGATCAAGGTGGCGCTCGCGCTGCACCACCGCGTCGTGCCGGCCAGCCCGTTCGCCGACCGGGAGAACCCGCAGCTGCGGCTGGCCGAGCGGGGCCTGGCCCTGCTCAAGGCGCCGCTGCGGCTGCCCGCCGGCGAGGTCGTCGCCGGGGTGAGCAGCTTCGGGATGGGCGGCACCAACGCGCACGCCGTGCTGGCC
>NZ_WTFF01000371.1 GCF_019400985.1 Streptomyces bambusae | reverse complement strand
TCTCCGGGGCGGAGACGGCGGCCTCGGCCTTGGTGTCGGCCTTGGCCTCGGGCTGCGCGGCCGGCGCGGCCTCGGTCTTCGGCTCGGCCTTGGGCTCGGCGGTGACCACGGTGGTGGCCGCGGCAGCGGTCTCCGGGCTGCCGGAGGGGGCCGTGGCCCGACGGCGGCGGCGCTCGCCGGCCGGCGCGTCACCGCTGGCAGGCTGCCCGGGGATCTCGATCTGCGCGGGGACCGCCGGCTTCTCGGCGGCGGGCGCCTCGGCCGTCTCACCCGTACGGGCCTTGCTGGTGGCGCGGCGCTTCGGCTTGGCCTCGGCGGCGTCGGCGGCGGGCTTGGCGGCACTGCCGCCACCGGCCTGCGCCTCCTTGATGACCTCGATCAGCTGGCTCTTGCGCATCCGCGCGGTGCCCCTGATCCCGAGGCCCGACGCGACCTGCTGCAGCTCGGCGAGGACCATGCCCTCGAGGCCGGTGCCGGAGCGGCGACGCTTGGGTGCGGCGGTGCCCGCAGCGGGGGCGCTGGTGTCGACGGAAGCGTCGGCAACGCCCATCAGATCGGTGGTGTCGCTCACGAAGGGTCCTTCCCTGGAGCGGACGTCGGCCTGTCTGGCTCGGCGACCGGTTGTGCTGTCCGACCTCGGTCCTAGGTGTGTGGACCGTGTCGGGGCGGTGGTCCGCCGACAGTGGATACGGCGGAGGGGAGATGCGTGCAAGTGTTCCGGCGAGAAGCTCCCCAGCTGGAAGCGTGGGAATGTGTCACGCCGATTCCGGAGCGTGCTCGAAACTGCCTGGCAGCGATCAAAGCAGTTGGGGAGGCTCCCGGAAGAGAGGTGGTCCCGGATGGGGACACTGAACACCGAGCCGTTGCGGCTTCCGATGCGTACTTGAGATTAACACTACCGGATCCAACAGACATTCCCCCTCTCACTCACCGGCAATCGCGCCTTCCGTACGGGCGGCCTGCCCAGGCCGCCCGTACCGGGCCGCCGGCCGTGTCCTGCCCGGGACACGGCCGGCACACAAGGCCTAGCTGCCCTGCGTGCCCAGCGGAAGGACGCTCGCGCCCGCGACGTCGAGTGCCAGCCGGTTGGCCGCCCACCCCTCGCCCGCGAGCTGCGCGACCTTGTCGGCCGCGTCGTTGTCGACCAGCGCGAGGACCGTGGGGCCCGCGCCGGAGATGACCGCGGGCACTCCGTCCGCCCGCAGCCGGTTCACCAGTGCCACGCTCTCGGGCATCGCCGGGGCGCGGTACTCCTGGTGCAGCTTGTCCTCGGTGGCGGGCAGCAGCAGCTCGGGGCGCCGGGTCAGGGCCTCCACGAGCAGGGCCGCGCGGCCCGCGTTGGCGGCGGCGTCCACGTGCGGGACGTTGCGCGGCAGCAGGCCGCGGGCGGTCTCGGTCAGGACGGGCTTCGAGGGCACGAAGACCACCGGAACGATGGAATCCGCGGGGTCCATCCTGATCGCCCGGGCGCTGCCGCCGTCCATCCACGCCAGGGTGAAGCCGCCGAGCAGACAGGCGGCGACGTTGTCGGGGTGGCCCTCGATCTCGGTGGCCAGCTCCAGCAGCGCGGTGTCGTCGAGCCGGGCCTCGCCGCCTATGGTCACGGAGCGGGCGGCGACGATACCGGCGCAGATGGCGGCGGAGGAGGAGCCGAGGCCGCGGCCGTGCGGGATGCGGTTGGCGCAGACGACCTCCAGGCCGCGCGGCTGCCCGCCGAGCAGGTCGAAGGCGGTGCGCATGGAGCGCACGAGGAGGTGGCTCTCGTCACGCGGCAGGGTGTCGGTGCCCTCACCGGCGATGTCGATGTCCAGGCCGGAGTCGGCCACCCGGACGACCACGTCGTCGTAGAGTCCCAGGGCCAGCCCGAAGGCGTCGAATCCCGGGCCGAGGTTGGCGCTGCTGGCGGGGACGCGCACCCGTACGGCGGCGGCGCGGAACGCTGGACCGGCCATCGCTCGATGACACTCCTTGTGACTGTGCGAGATCCTCGCGGCGAGATCTTTCGCGGTGATTGCTGAAAACGCTGTGAATGCTGTGGCTGTGAACGCTATGAACGCTGTGAATGTACTGGAGAACCCGCGACACCCGAAGGCCCACAGGGCAGCACCGCGTCGCGAGCGCGGTGGCGGATGTAAGTACAGCGTATCGAAGGAAGGTTCTGTCGCGACATAGGGCGCACAGGAGGCGCACGATGCGTGTCGCGGGGTATCGCAGGGCTTTTGGCGCGATACCGGCGGGTCTGCCGGGTTCCGCACGGTGGCGGAACCCGGCATCCGCGGACGGGGCGGCCGCCCGACGCTCCGGCGGGTGGCCGGAAATCGACGGGTCAGACCAGGCCGAGGCGTACGGCGGCGGCCTCGGCGTCCACCGGAACGGTGACCGGCTGCGGGGCGCCGGCGATCGCCCAGTCGGGGTCCTTCAGGCCGTTGCCGGTGACGGTGCAGACGATCGTCTGGCCCGGGTCGACCTTGCCCTCCTCGGCGGCCTTGAGCAGGCCGGCCACGGACGCGGCGGAGGCGGGCTCGACGAACACGCCCTCCTGGGCGGCCAACAGCCGGTAGGCGGCCAGGATCTGGCGGTCCGTCACCTCGTCGATGAAGCCGCCGGACTCGTCCCGGGCCGCGAGCGCATAGTCCCAGGAGGCGGGGTTGCCGATCCGGATGGCCGTCGCGATGGTGTGCGGCTCCTTGACCGGCTCACCGCGCACGATGGGCGCGGAACCGGAGGCCTGGAAGCCCCACACGCGGGGGGTGCGGGAGGCCAGGCCGTCGGCCTTGTACTCCTTGAACCCCTTCCAGTACGCGGTGATGTTGCCCGCGTTGCCGACCGGGAGCACGTGGATGTCGGGGGCGTCGCCGAGCGCGTCCACGATCTCGAACGCGGCCGTCTTCTGGCCCTCGATGCGCACCGGGTTGACGGAATTGACCAGCGCCACCGGGTAGTTGTCGGACAGCCGGCGGGCCAGCGTCAGGCAGTCGTCGAAGTTGCCGTCCACCTGGAGGATCTTGGCGCCGTGCACGAGGGCCTGGCCCATCTTGCCGAGCGCGATCTTGCCCTGCGGGACGAGCACGGCCGAGACCATGCCGGCGCGCACCGCGTACGCGGCCGCCGAGGCGGAGGTGTTGCCGGTGGAGGCGCAGATGACCGCCTGGGCGCCCTCCTCCTTGGCCTTGGTGATGGCCATGGTCATGCCGCGGTCCTTGAAGGACCCGGTGGGGTTGGCGCCCTCGACCTTCAGGTGCACCTGGCAGCCCGTGCGCTCGGAGAGGACCTGAGCGGGGACGAGCGGAGTGCCACCCTCGCGAAGCGTGACCACCGGCGTCGTCTCCGTCACCGGAAGCCGGTCGCGGTACTCCTCGATGATCCCTCGCCACTGATGGGTGCGATTGCTGCTCATGGGTCCTTACTCCCCTTCAACACGCATGATGCTGGCGACACCGCGCACGGTGTCGAGCTTCCGCAGCGCCTCGACGGTCCCGGAGAGGGCGGCGTCGGGGGCCCGGTGGGTGACGACGACGAGGGAGGCCCCGTCGCCGACGCTTTCTGGATGACCCTGCTGCCGGACGGTGTCGATGGACACGCCGTGCCCGGCGAACACCGTCGCCACCTGCGCGAGGACACCCGGCTTGTCCGCCACATCGAGGCTGATGTGGTAGCGGGTGACGACCTCGCCCATGGGGCTGACCGGCAGCTGGGTGTACGCCGACTCGCCGGGCCCCGTTGCCTCGGCGAGCTTGTTGCGGCAGACGGCGACCAGGTCGCCGAGGACGGCGGAGGCGGTCGGCGCGCCGCCGGCCCCCGGACCGTAGAACATGAGCCGCCCGGCGGCCTCCGCCTCGACGAAGACCGCGTTGTAGGCCTCGCGGACGGAGGCCAGCGGGTGGGTCAGCGGGATCATCGCGGGGTGCACGCGCGCGGTGACGGACTCGCCGTCCGAGGCCCGCTCGCAGATCGCCAGCAGCTTGATGGTGCAGCCCATGCGCTTGGCGGAGGCGAAGTCGGCGGCGCTGACCTCGGTCATCCCCTCGCGGTGGACGTCGTCCAGCCGCACCCGGGTGTGGAAGGCGATGCCGGCCAGGATCGCGGCCTTGGCGGCGGCGTCGTAGCCCTCGACGTCGGCGGTGGGGTCGGCCTCGGCGTACCCGAGCGCGGTGGCCTCGTCCAGGGCCTCCTGGTAGCCGGCGCCGGTGGAGTCCATCTTGTCGAGGATGAAGTTCGTCGTGCCGTTGACGATGCCCATCACCCGGTTGATCTTGTCGCCGGCGAGGGACTCGCGCAGCGGGCGGACCAGCGGGATGGCGCCGGCGACGGCGGCCTCGTAGTACAGGTCCAGCCCGGCCTGCTCGGCGGCGGCGTGCAGGGCCGCGCCGTCCTGGGCGAGCAGCGCCTTGTTGGCGGAGACCACGGAGATGCCCTGCTCGAACGCGGTGGTGATGAGCGTACGGGCGGGCTCGATGCCCCCGATGACCTCGACGGCCACGTCGATGTCGCCCCGTTTGAGCAGGGCGGTGGCGTCGGTGGTGACCAGGGCCGGGTCGATGCCCTCACGGACCTTGGAGGGGCGGCGCACGGCGACACCGGCGAGCTCGACGGGCGCGCCGATGCGGGCCGTGAGGTCGTCGGCGTGCGTCGTCATGATGCGCGCCACCTCTGAGCCGACCACTCCACAGCCCAGCAGCGCCACCTTCAGCGGACGCGTACGCATCATTCGACCTACGCCTTTCGATTTCGATCTTACGAACCGGCCCTGGTCCACCGAATTGCGGACCAGGTGTCAACCAGGTGTGAACCAGTCTCACGCAATGGACACGAGTTTCCATCCTCGGTCCACGGGCTGAGACACCAATTTCATCATCCGAGGTCGAGTCGCAGGAGATCTTCCTCCGTCTCGCGCCGGACGATCACCCGCGCCGCACCGCCGCGCACCGCCACGACGGGCGGGCGGAGGGCGTGGTTGTAGTTGCTGGCCATGGAGCGGCAGTACGCGCCCGTGGCCGGTACGGCGATCAGGTCGCCGGGGGCGAGATCGGCGGGCAGGAACGCGTCCCGCACGACGATGTCCCCGCTCTCGCAGTGCTTTCCGACGACGCGGCAGAGCATCGGCTCGGCGGTGGAGCTGCGCGAGACGAGCGCCACGGAGTATTCCGCGTCGTAGAGGGCGGTGCGGATGTTGTCGCTCATCCCGCCGTCGACGCTGACGTACGTACGCAGCCCCTTCAGCGGCTTGATCGTGCCGACCTCGTAGAGGGTGAAGGCGGTCGGCCCCACGATGGCCCGGCCCGGCTCCACGGAGATCCGCGGGGCGCGCAGCCCGGCCGTCTCGCACTCGCGCGCCACGATCTCGGTGAGCGCCTTGGCGATCTCGTGCGGCTCGCGCGGGTCGTCCTCGGGGGTGTAGGCGATGCCGAGGCCGCCGCCGAGGTCGATCTCGGGCAGCTCCACGCCGTGCTCGTCGCGTACGGCGGCCAGCAGCTGCACGACGCGGCGGGCGGAGACCTCGAAGCCGGCCATGTCGAAGATCTGCGAGCCGATGTGGGAGTGGATGCCGATGAGCTCCAGGCTGTCGTGGCCGAGGGCCCGGCGCACCGCCTCGGCGGCGGCCCCGTCGGCGACGGCGATGCCGAACTTCTGGTCCTCGTGCGCGGTGGCGATGAACTCGTGCGTGTGGGCCTCGACGCCGACGGTCACCCGGATCTGCACCCGCTGGCGGACCCCGAGTCCGGCGGCCACGTGCGCGACGCGGGCGATCTCCTCGTAGGAGTCGAGCACGATCCGCCCGACCCCGGCCGTGACGGCGCGGCGGATCTCCGCGACGGACTTGTTGTTGCCGTGGAAGGCGATGCGCCCGGCGGGCATCCCGGCGGCGAGCGCGGTGGCCAGCTCCCCGCCGGAGCAGACGTCGAGGTTGAGGCCCTCCTCCTGCAGCCAGCGCACGACGGCCTTGGAGAGGAAGGCCTTGCCGGCGTAGAACACGTCGGCGTCCGGCCCGAAGGCGTGCGCCCAGGCGCGGCAGCGCTCCCGGAAGTCGTCCTCGTCCATGAAGTACGCGGGCGTGCCGAACTCCTCGGCGAGCCGCGTCACCTCGATCCCGCCGACGCGTACGACGCCGTCCTCGCCGCGGGCGACGGTGCGGGCCCAGACCTTCTCGTCGAGGCGGTTGAGGTCGGCGGGCGGCGGGGAGTAGTGGCCCTCGGGCAGGTCGGCGGCGTGGCGGGGGCCGGCGGGGTGGGCGGAACGGCTCATCACAATCTCGCTTACGTGGTCTACGTGGTCAGAGGTACTCGGGAGCGCCGATACCGAGCAGGGCCAGGCCGCCGGCCAGCACCGTCCCGGCGGCTTCGGCAAGGGCCAGCCGGGCGCGGTGGGCGGCCGAGGGTTTCTCGTCGCCGAGGGGCAGGACGTGGTGCTGGAAGTCGAGCAGCGCGTCGGCGGTCAGGACGAGGTGGCGTGCCAGCCGCTCGGGGGCCCGGTGGTGGGCGGCGGCGTCGAGCGCGAGGGGGTGGTCGGCGAGGGCTTGGAGGAGGGGGGCGGGGGCTACGGCGGTGGCGGGGGCTACGGCGGGGGGGGGGGGGACGGGGGGGGGCTCGGGCTCGGGGGGGGGCCCGGTATCGGGGGGGGAACCCGGCTGGGGGGGGGTTCGTACGAGGGGGCGGGCGCGGGGGTGGGGGGACCGCACCCGGG
>NZ_WTFF01000370.1 GCF_019400985.1 Streptomyces bambusae | reverse complement strand
CGCCCTGGAGCCCTTGGGCTCAATGACCACAACGGAGGTTTCCTGCCCCCCCACCCGGATGCGCTGTCTGTCCGAGGCCCGGTCCCTGGGGAGGGGCCCCCACCCCCCCGCCCGGGTGAACAGCCCAAACCCCGATCCCGCCACCCCCCGCCGCCGCCGGCCGCCCCGGCCCCGGGGCCCCGCCGGGGCCCCCGGAACACGCCCCCCCCCCCCCCGCCTCCACCCCCGCCTCCACCCGCGACACCCCGAACTTCCTGAACTCGGCACCCGGAGCATCACACGGGGCGGCAGTACTGTCAGCTGCCAGGCCCCCGGTTTCGGCACTCAAATCCCCTGGGTCCTGCCGTGCCCGCACCGCCACTGAAAGCACGAGGAAGCCCCATGGCAGCCACTGACAGCGCGGCCCGGCGCATCGTCATCGAGAACTGTGCGATCGCGACCGTCGACGCCGACGACACCGAGTACGCCTCGGGTCACATCGTCATCGCCGGCAACAAGATCGAGTCCATCGGTGCGGGCAAGGCCCCCGAGAACCTCGACAACGTGGTCCGCCGCATCGACGGGACGGGTCACCTCGTCACCCCCGGCCTGGTCAACACGCACCACCACTTCTACCAGTGGATCACGCGCGGCCTGGCCACCGACCACAACCTCTTCAACTGGCTCGTGGCGCTGTACCCGACCTGGTCGCGCATCGACGAGCAGATGGCCTACTCGGCCGCCCAGGGCTCCCTGGCCGCGATGGCCCGCGGCGGTGTCACCACCGCGATGGACCACCACTACGTCTTCCCCAAGGGCTCCGGCGACCTCTCCGGCGCGATCATCCGCGCGGCGTCCGAGATGGGCGTACGGTTCACCCTCGCCCGCGGCTCCATGGACCGCAGCGAGAAGGACGGCGGCCTGCCGCCGGACTTCGCCGTCGAGACCCTCGAAGGCGCGCTCGCCGCGACCGAGGAGACCGTCAAGAAGCACCACGACGCCTCCTTCGACGCGATGACCCAGGTCGCCGTCGCCCCCTGCTCCCCCTTCTCGGTCTCCACCGAGCTGCTGAAGCAGGGCGCCGAGCTGGCCCGCCGCCTCGGAGTACGCCTGCACACGCACGGCTCCGAAACGGTCGAGGAGGAGCAGTTCTGCAAGGAACTGTTCGGCATGGGCCCGACCGACTACTTCGAGACCACCGGCTGGCTCGGCGAGGACGTGTGGATGGCGCACAGCGTCCACATGAACGACTCCGACATCGCCGCGTTCGCCCGGACCAAGACCGGTGTCGCGCACTGCCCGTCCTCCAACGCCCGGCTGGCCGCCGGCATCGCCCGCGTCCCCGACATGCTGGCCGCCGGCGTCCCGGTCGGCCTCGGCGTGGACGGCACCGCCTCCAACGAGTCCGGTGAGCTGCACACCGAGCTGCGCAACGCGCTGCTGATCAACCGCCTCAACCCGGTGCACCGCGAGCGCGCGCTCAACGCCCGCCAGGCCCTGCGCCTGGGCACCTACGGCGGGGCCCAGGTCCTCGGCCGGGCCGACAACATCGGTTCGCTGGAGGCCGGCAAGCTCGCCGACCTGGTGCTGTGGAACCTGAGCACCTTCCTGCACTCCTCGATCGCCGACCCGGTCACCGCCCTGGTCTTCGGTGCGGCCGCCCCGGTGACCGCGTCGTTCGTCAACGGCAAGCAGATCGTCGAGAACAACCGCCTGCTCTTCGCCGACGAGGACGCCATCGCGGTGTCCACCCGGGAAGAGGCCCAGCGCCTCGCGCGGATCACCGCGCAGGGCTGAACCTCCCCCCTGGAGGAATCCGGTCGGGGGGGACGGCCCCCGGCCGGTGGCCGTGGACCCGAGCGGGGTCCACGGCAGCCGTTCCCGGGCGGTGCCTGAGGTTCACCGAGGGCGCCGCCCGGGGCGGTGACTCGTGCCACCACCACACACCGGCCTCGCCACCCTCCTCCAGACGCTCGGCTTCTGGAAGATCGGCGCCCGGCTCCCCTTCGTCAACGGCGTCTCCTTCGCCGGAGTGACCCCGATGATCGCCATCGGCAAGGGGCACCATGTGCATCGTCATGCTCGTCTGCATGACCGAGTCCACCGCCGACATCCTCGCCCTCGGCCGGATCGTCGGCCGGCCGGCGGACGCCCGGGCCATCGAGGGCGGCCTGCGGGCCGACACGTTCGGCAGCGCGCTCAGCCCGCTCTTCAACGGCTTCATGTGCAGCGCCTTCGCCCAGAACATCGGCCTCGTCGCGATGACCAAGGTGCGCTCCCGGTTCGTGGTCGCTACCGGCGGCGGCATCCTGATCCTGCTCGGCCTGTGCCCGAAGGCCGCGTCGGTCATCGCCCTGGTCCCGCTGCCGGTCCTCGGCGGCGCGGGCATCGTCCTGTTCGGCTCGGTAGCGGCCAGCGGCATCCAGACCCTGGCGGGCGCGGCCATGGAGCGCGGCGAGAACGCGCTGATCGTCGCCGCGTCCGTGGGCATCGGCCTGATCCCGATCGCGGCGCCGGACTTCTACCACGCCTTCCCCGAGGACCTGCTGGTCGTGCTCGACCCGGGCATCAGCACCGGCTGTGTGACGGCCGTCCTGCTCAACCTGGCCTTCAACCACCTCGGCGCGAAGCGGGCCGCACCGGCGCCGGACCCGGTGCCCGTGCACTGACCCGGCGCGCCGAAGGCCGTACGGCGGCGGCCGTGCCACCCACTGCGGGAGTGACACGGCCGCCGCCTCGCGGCGGGCGCTACGGCGCCGGGGTCAGGTACATCCCGGTGTGGTCGCCGCCGGCGGTGTTCCTGCAGGAGAAGTCACCCGAGGGCTTGGCGTTCAGCAGGGCGAGGCAGCGGCCCAGGGCCAGCTGTCCGTAGTGGTTGGGGTGCATGGACTCCTGCACCGGGCCCTGCGTCTCGTTGCTGTCGATCCAGCGCGCCCATTCGCTCGTCCGCGCCGACGCCGGCGCCGTCGGGCTCACCAGCTTGCTCGCCTTGGCGCACACCTCGCGCCCCTGGAGCATGTCCCGTAGGTCCAGGAACTGCACGCCCTTGGCCCGGGCGACGCCCCCGATCCGGTTGGCGAGCTGCGGGATGAGGGAGTCGCGCGCCCAGTCGGAGTCCCGGTCCCAGAAGGGGCACCCGCCGGTGTTCAGCCGGCTCCAGTCGCTCTGCGGGTGGCGGTTCTCGGCGCCCCGCGGGATCGGCGACGGGTAGGATTGCAAGACGATCCGGTAGTCGCCGTTCGCGTACCCGGCGGCCGCCATCACGGCCCGGATCTCGTCCACGGCCTTGCCGACCTTCGCCATCACGCCGTCGATCTTCTGGTCCACGGCGTACTGCTGGTCGTCGTAGCAGTACGAGTACCAGACGACGAAGTCGTACGCGCACTCCTTGATGATGTCGGCGAAGCCGAGGTCGTTGCCGCCGATGGAGAGCGTGATCAGCTTGACGTCGTGGCTCGCGGCCACCGCGGCGAGCTGATCGGCCTGGGGCGCCTCGCCCTTGAAGCCGACTCCGCCGCTCACGGCGCGGAAGACGTTGTCCGTGGTCGCGCCGGAGCACGCCAGGTTGATCGCCACGTCGGCGACCGGGCCGGCGCTCTTGACCTCGGCCGAGTCCGAGCGGTGGCAGCCGTTGGCCGCCGTCGTGCCGTACACCTTCGCGGGGTCGTAGGTGGAGCCGCTCACCCACGCCTTGTCGGTGCCGTCGCGGCTGCCGGAGTTGGTCAGGCTGTTGCCCTTCCAGCGCCCGGCCTCACCGGATATGTAGCTGTCGCCGAGGGACACCACGGCGGTGGGCCCCTGGCCGGGGCCGGCCACCGCGGTGCCCGCCCCGGCCGTGAACACGGCGCCGAGGGCGAGCGGTACGGCCATGCCGGCTGCGGCCAGCCGTCTCAGACGGCTGCGGGACCTCTTCGATCTGCTTGCGGTGCGGAATCCGATCACGGCGGAACTCCTGCGCTCGGCCATGCCGAAGCCCGGGAACGACTTCGACGCATGGCTGGGGGAAGTGGGGGTACCGCCGGCCGGTGGCACCGGAAAGGTGACACGGAGCACGTTGTTACCGCTAGGTAGCCGCGGATTACGATGACGTAACAACCGACCGGTCGTTCGGGATCTGTGCAGGGTTATGAAGGTTGTGAACCGGACGAGTCTCAACAGGACGTGACGGAACCGGACATGGCGAACCGGGCATGTCCAACCAGGCGTGGCGAAGCGGACATGACGAAAGCCCCCGGTACCACTTCGGGTGGTACCGGGGGCTTTCGTGGTCGGATGCGACTGCTGTGCGCGTCAGCCGGACCCGCGGGCCGGGGTCAGCCGACGAGCTGCTCGTAGGCCGGGAGGGTCAGGAAGTCCGCGTAGTCCGCGTCCAGGGAGACCTGGAGGAGGAGGTCGTGGGCCTGCTGCCACTTGCCCGCCGCGAAGGCCTCCTCGCCGATCTCGGCGCGGATGGCGGCCAGTTCCTCGGCGGCGACCTCGCGGGCCAGCTCGGCGGTGGCGAGCCGGCCGTTCTCGAAGACGACACCCGCGTTGATCCACTGCCAGATCTGCGAGCGGGAGATCTCGGCGGTGGCCGCGTCCTCCATCAGGTTGAAGATGGCGACCGCGCCCAGGCCGCGCAGCCAGGCCTCGATGTAGCGGATGCCGACCTGGACGGCGTTGCGCAGGCCCTCGTACGTGGGCCTCGCGTCCAGCGAGTCGATCGCGATCAGGTCGCCGGGGGCCACCGAGACGTCCTCGCGGAGGCGGTCCTTCTGGTTCGGCTTCTCGCCCAGGACCGCGTCGAAGGAGGCCATCGCGATCGGGACCAGGTCGGGGTGGGCGACCCAGGAGCCGTCGAAGCCGTCGCCCGCCTCGCGGTCCTTGTCCGCCTTGACCTTCTCGAAGGCCACCTTGTTGACCTCGGCGTCCTTGCGGGACGGGATGAAGGCCGCCATGCCGCCGATGGCGTGCGCGCCGCGCTTGTGGCAGGTGCGGACCAGGAGTTCGGTGTACGCGCGCATGAACGGGGCCGTCATCGTGACCGCGTTGCGGTCCGGCAGGACGAACTTCTCGCCGCCGTCACGGAAGTTCTTGACGATGGAGAAGAGGTAGTCCCAGCGGCCCGCGTTCAGCCCGGCCGCGTGGTCGCGCAGCTCGTAGAGGATCTCCTCCATCTCGTACGCGGCCGTGATCGTCTCGATCAGCACGGTGGCGCGGACGGTGCCCTGCGGGATGCCGACGTAGTCCTGGGCGAAGACGAAGATCTCGTTCCAGAGGCGCGCCTCCAGGTGCGACTCCGTCTTCGGGAGGTAGAAGTACGGGCCCTTGCCGAGGTCGATCAGGCGCTGGGCGTTGTGGAAGAAGTACAGGCCGAAGTCGACCAGCGCGCCCGGCACCGGGCGGCCGTCGACCTGCAGGTGGCGCTCCTCCAGGTGCCAGCCGCGCGGGCGCATCACGACGGTGGCGAGCTCCTCGGCGGGCTTCAGCGCGTACGACTTGCCCGTGCGGGCGTCGGTGAAGTCGATCCGGCGCTCGTAGGCGTCGATCAGGTTGAGCTGGCCGAGGACGACGTTCTCCCAGGTGGGCGCGGAGGCGTCCTCGAAGTCGGCGAGCCAGACCCTGGCGCCCGAGTTCAGGGCGTTGACGGTCATCTTGCGGTCGGTCGGACCGGTGATCTCCACGCGCCGGTCGTTCAGCGCGGCCGGCGCCGGCGCCACCTTCCAGTCCCCCTCGCGGACCTGTGCGGTGTCCGGGAGGAAGTCCAGGTGGGAGGTGCGGGCGATCTCGGCGCGGCGTTCGGCGCGGCGGGCGAGGAGTTCGTCCCGGCGGGGGGTGAACCGCCGGTGCAGCTCGGCCACGAAGGCGAGTGCCGCATCGGTGAGGACCTCGTCCTGCCGTGGCAGGGGCTCGGCGTCGACGATGGCCAGCGGGGACGGCGCTGGTGCGGACATATCTGTCACTCCTTCAGCGGCGGTGCCTGGCGGCCGCGGGGGAATGCTCGCGCGAGACGGCACGCAGTGCCGCCGGAAGGGGAGAGCTCCGGAGTACGGTCGCGGGCGCCGTCTGTGGTTCAGGGCGCTTCTGACCTGTGGATAGTAATTTCCTCATGGTGGAAGTTCAATGGTTTGTTGATGTCGAGATTCTCCGGGTCGACAGATCATGGGCCGTGGTGGCCCTGGGTGCCACCGCGGTCACGCCGTGCTCAGGCCAGCCGCTCCAGGTCGGGCGGGGTGTCGATGTCGTAGGCCTCCGCCACGTCCCCGCACTCCACCAGGGTGAGCTCCCCGGCGTGTCGTGTCAGGTGGACGCGCGCGCCCTTGTCGCCGGTCGCCGTCGCCGCGATGTCCGCCCAGCGGTCCGCGCCGAACAGCACGGGGTGCCCGCGCTCGCCGTCGTACGCCGCCGCCACCAGCGAGGCCGGGGAGCGGTACGCCGCCCGGACCCGCGCCACCGCCGCCGCGCCGATCCCCGGCTGGTCCACCAGGGAGACCAGGGCCGCCGCGGCGCCGGTGCCGGCCAGCGAGGCCAGTCCGACCCGCAGGGAGGAGCCCATGCCCTCGGCCCAGTCCGGGTTGTCGACCACCACGCACCCGGTCAGGTCGGCGCGCTCGCGCACCTCGGCCGCCGCGGCGCCGAGCACCACGTGCAGCGGGCCGCAGCCGGCCTCCCGCAGCACGCGGACGGCGTTCTCGACCAAGGGGCGGCCGCGGTAGGGCAGCAGCGCCTTGGGG
>NZ_WTFF01000037.1 GCF_019400985.1 Streptomyces bambusae | reverse complement strand
AAAGAAGCAGGCCGGGTCCCCTGGGGCCGGGGAAGGCGTATAGGGGAAAGGCGTGGACCGGCCGGTGGGCGAGCGCCGCCCGGCCGGCGGGGCCGCCGGCCGGACCGCCGGTCGGGCCGGGCCGTGGCGCGAGGAGTACGTCGTGGCCGTCCGCGGTCAGGGCCGCGCCGTCGGGGAGCACCCAGGCGTCCAGCAGTCCGGCCGCCTCCAGGGCCGCTTCGAGACCGGCCCGGTCGCGCTCGCCCACGTGCTCCCGGAAGTCGACCAGCCGCCACAGCGGAGCACCGGGCGTCCGATCGCGCAGACCTGGCGTCCGGGTGTACGGGGCTGCGGGCGCGCGCCGGCCGCCTGCCTCCAGCGCGGCGAGTTCGTGCTCCGCCTCCCGGGCCCGGGCGGCCAGGGCGGCCCGGTGCTGCGCGGCTTCCGCCGTCCGGTCGGCGAGTACCGCCGCGAGGGTGCTGTGGGCCTGCGCCGCGTACCGGCGTGCCGGGTAGGGGCCGTCCTGGTGGACGACCCACTCCTGGAGCTCGTCCAGCAGTCCCGTCGGGTCCGGGTACACCAGTTCCGCGCACCGGCCGGCGTGCTCGCGTACGGCGTCCACCAGCGCCCGGCCGACCGCCGTCACGGCAGCGTCGGCCCCCTCCTGCGCCTCGGCGGCCTGGACCAGGTCGGCTTCCGCCTCGTCGAGCCGGAGCGCGGCGGTGCGGCGCCCGGCCGCCGCTTCCTCGGCCTGGCCGGCGAGCTCCTCCACGTGCGCGAGGGTGCGCCGTCGGCGATCGGTCGCCTCGGCCACGGCGGCGCGCAGCTCTGCGATCGGCACGCCCTCGGCTCCGGCCTCACCCCCGGCCCCGGGCAGGTCCAGCCTGGCCTCCCGGGCGACCTCGCCGGCCCGGCGGAGGGTGTCCTCGGTCCGTTGCCGGGCGGCCTGGAGGCGGTTCTCGGCGGCTCCGAGGCGGCCCAGGGCACGGGTGTGCAGCAGCGCCGCCTGGTCCCGGTCGGCGTGGGCGCGGGCGCTGTCGTCCCGGGACCGCTCCACGGCCCGGGCGGCGCGTTCCAGTTCCCGCGCGCTGCGCATCTCGGGGCCCTCGCGCAGGGCGGCCTCGGTGGCCTGCAACCGCACCTGCGTCTCGACGAGTTCGGCGATCCGCTCGGCGGCCGCCGCCCGCTCCTCCTCGGCGCCCGCCTTCTCGTCCTGTGCTCCGGCGAGGTCGCGCAGCAGGTGCTCGTACTTCGAGTGCTCCGTACGCGGCAGGCGCGCGCGGCGGCGGGAGGCGATGCGGGCATAGCGCCGGTAGTGGTCGAGGAACGCGGCGCCCGCGCCCTCGGCCGCCCTGGCGGCCCGCAGCTCCTCCTTCTCCTCGTCCAGGGAGCGGAAGGCCTCGGCCACGTCCGCGATGACGGCCTGGTCCAGGGGCGGGAGTGCCTCGGTGAGGGCGCGGGACAGGGCGGCCTCGTTGGGCCGCTTGGACAGCTGGGGCTGGCGCAGCTGGATCAGCAGGTCCACCAGCGCCCCGTAACGCTGCTCGCCGAGCCCGAACAACGCCTCGTCGACGGCCCGGCGGTAGGTCCTGGCCTGGTCGTGGACCAGGCCGTGGCCCGACACCGCCTCGATGAGCCGGTCCCGTGACAGCACCGTACCGGTGGCGTCGAGGAGGCTCAGGGATCCGGGTGAGCGTACCTCGGCGGGCGACGCGTGATCGATCCGCTGCGCCGTCACCGCCCACCAGTGGCGGGCGATGCCCCGCCCGCTGACGGCCTTGAGCCCGCAGACGAGCGTACGGAAGGCGAGCCGGGCGACCGCCTGCTCCACCAGTTCTCCTTCGGCCCCTGCCTCGCGCGCCGACTTCGACCAGAAGCCGCCGTGCTCGGCGGCCAGTTCGGTGACCCGCCGCATCAGGTCGGCCGTGCTGACCGGGCCGCCGCCGGCCGCCGTGAGGTATTCGGCGAGCAGGAGGGTGACGTGGCCGTGGGTGCCCGATTCCGGCATGCGGACGTCGGTGAGGTCGTCGTCGGGGTCGACCATGGCGATGCCCTCGGCCCGGACCTCGGCGACGAGCCCCGTCAGTTCGGTGATGCGCGCGGTGAGGAAGCCGCGCTGGCGGGTGAGGTAGGCGAGTTCGGCGTCGGTCAGCTCGTCGTAGTAGAGCACGGGGTCGTCCAGCAGCCGCCGGGTCAGCGAGCTGCGCAGGGCGCGGAAGCGCAGCTCGTCGCTGTCGAGGGCGGTCTCGGCGGTGAGCTCCGCGAGCCGCTCCTCCCAGGCCGCGGCCTGGACCGTGGAGGGGCCGCGGCGGGTGGCGAGCAGCCCGGCCAGCACGCGCCGTTCGACGTCGTAGAGCGCGTCGCCGGCCCCGCTGACGTACGCGTCCTCGTCCCCGGCGACGCGCCGCAGCACTCCGAGGCCGAGGAGGAGCCGTACGACGGCGGCCAGGTCGAGCCGCTCGTCGCGGCGGTCCAGGGTGAACTGGATCCCCGCGGCGGCGAGCCGGGGGTCCGCGGCCTCCAGCACGACCTGGTCGGCGAGCCGGCCGAGGGCGATCTGCGCCTCGCCGCGTTCGAGGGCGGCGAGGGCGAGGCAGAGCAGGACGTACCGGCGGCGTGTGAAGGGGGCGGCGCTGCGGGTGGCCTCGCGGGCGGGGTGGGTGGCGTCGGCGAGGCGGGCGGGGATCTTGCCCAGCCGGGCTGTCTCGGAGTCGACCTGGAGTGACCAGCCCGTGTTGCGGTCGAACCATTCACGCAGTTCGGAGGCGTGCCGCCGGACCAGTCGGAACTCGTCGGCGAAGGGGCCGTGCGCGACGAGCAGCGGCTGTCGCAGCAGCGTGCGGGCCGCCTTGCGCAGCTCGGCGGCGTGCTGCCCGTCCAGTACTTCGGCGAGCGGGGTGGTCACCGTACGTCGCCCGTCCCTTCCGTCCCGGTGGCGAGATCGACGATCTCGATGGCGTGGTCGGGGCCTCGGAAGGTTCCGTGCGGTGTACGGATCTCGGCCGTGGATCCGTCCGGCAGGGACCTGAGCCGGATCTCCATGGAGCCGTCGCTGCTGGTGGCCGTGGTGTGGGTCATGCCGGGCCGCCAGGTGGCCAGTGCGTCGCCGAGGAGCTGGAGGAAGAGCCGGAAGCTGACCGGATCGAGTTCGCCGAGCCCCGACAGCCTGGCGCTGCCGCCGGCGGCGAGCCGGGCCCGCGCGGCGGCGGTCTCGGCGGCCTGTTTGGCGGCGGTCTCCGCGAGCAGCCGGCGCGCCTCCTGCCGGTCCTCGACCTTGCGGGGCTTGCCGCGGCGCTCGTAACTGCCCGTACGGCGCAGCTGCGGGCTGATGCGCAGCGGTTCGGCCTCGGCCCAGGGCGTGGCCGCGGCTTCGGGACGGGCGCTGCGGGCGGCCAGCGTCTCGGCATCGACACTGAGGTGACGCGCGGGATACAGCCCGAAGGCGACGCGCCACAGCCGGTGCCGGGCGTCGTCGTCGGGGGCCTCGGCGAACCAGCGGGCCAGCGTACGGAAGTCCGCGGAGCGGTCCGAGCGGCCGGCGCGGCGCTCGTTCAGCGCCCGAACGACCGCCAGCAGCTGCGGGATCGCGCCGAGGGCCCGTCCGCGCAGCAGCCGGGACTGCGACTCCCGGCCGTCACGGCCGATGAACCAGGCCGCGAGGCCCGCCCACCGTGCGACCCATCGCTCGTGGGCGGCCTGCTCGGCGTACGCGGCTTCCTGCGGAGTCGCGTCGGCCGCCTCGCGGGCGGCGGCGGCCCTCAACAAGGGCTGGATGCGCCCGCCGTCCTCCAGCTCCAGGATCAGCCGGGCGATCCGCGCGCCGAGGGTGATCAGGTCCTGGATGAACCGCTCCAGGTACTGGATGAGCTGGTCCTTGTACGCGAGGAAGACCTCCTCGCCCACGTCATGAAGATCGATGGTCCGCTGCAAGGAACCCATGAAGGCGCGGGCATTGTCGGCGAGCGCGGCGAAACGGCTGGCGAGCGCGTCGAGCGCGAGATGCGTCTTGGCCGGATCGGGCTCCTCCTCGGCCGCCAGCACCAGCAGGACCCGCAACTGCGTGACGATGTCGTGCAGCGCGACCGCCTGCAGCGCACCCCGCCGCCCGAGCGCGTCGTCGTAGGCGGACAGGGCCTGCTCGGCGGCCTCCCCCTCGTGCGTGAGCTGGTAGATGAAACGCTTGCGATAGAAGTCCTCGACGGCCGTCACCCGCCCGGTATCCGGATCGGCCCGCAGATTTCCCCAAGTCACCAGGCTGTCAAGTGCCTTGACCACAGCATCGAGCTCGCCAGGCCGAATCCCGACAGGCAGCACGGCCTGCACATCCTCGGGCCTCAGATGCACGGCGAACCGCTCCTTGGCCACCAGGAAGGCCCGCATCACGGCACGGTAGACGAGCACGTTCGGGGCGGTGAGGTGCGCGAACGGCCCGTATCCGCTGCTCCGGCCGGTGGGCGGTGGAGAAGTCATGTCCATCACCGCCCATTCTCCCGGGCCTCCGCCGGCGATCGGCAGGGACGGAGAATGTTGACCGAATCACATCGGTCTCGATCGCGTCCCCGTGCAGCCGGCGCAGTCCGTCCATCAACACGCACGGCACGTACCGCCCTCATCACGTCCTCGTCCCAGAGGTCGCGGCCGGCGGCCGTCACGGCCGTCACCGGTTGGTCCCGCTCCGGCCCCCCGTTTCTGGCCTGCAGCACGTCAGTTCCGGCGGATGAATTCCTGCAGGAGTGGGCGATTCGTCCGAACGCCGAGGCCGATGAGCCCGGCGACCGCTGCCATTGCCGACGTCGCGGCAAGTGCCCGGGCGGAATCGCCGGGGTGGAGGATGATCGCCCACGGCTGGGGGTATCGGCCGCGCCAGCCGGCCACCGAAAGGACGATCGGGATCGCTGTGAGCAGCGGTGCTGCGGCTCGTGGGCCGACGAGGGGGCTGAGGATCACCGCGGCGGCGAGGTAGAAGGTGGCGTTGCGGCCGACCATGAGCGCGATGTCGTCGGAGGCCAGGACGTAGGCGACGGCGGTGACCGTCAATGCTGTCGTGGCCAGGGCCGCAGCCAGGGCGGTGTCCAGGCGGTGCACCGGTCGCAGAGCGGTGGCTTCGGTGTCCGGTGTGACACGTCCGGTGCCGCTCAGCCACAGGACGGCGGGTATGACCGTGATCAGCGCGCCGAGGAAGAAGTCCCCGCCGCTGCCGAGCAGGGAGGGGACCGGAAGTACCGTACGGCCCAGGCCGATGCCGATCAGGGCGGTCAGGACGGTGGCCCCGAGGAGGGTCGCGCCGCTGCGGGACTTGAGCCACCAGATCACCGTGCGGCTCCGGGGACATCGAGGCGCGGCGGCTCCGTGCAGCCGGACAGCGCCTTGCGGTTGGCCTCGTACCAGTCGAGCTGGTCCGCGCGGGGCCGGGCGAGTACCTGCCGGACCACGGCCAGGTCCTCGGCGGAGAACCGGCCCGGGGCCGGCGGAGGTACCGTTCCTTCGGCGGTGGCGGTAAGCCAGCCGTCGAGGGGGCTGCGGGCCGGGGACGCGGGGTATTTGCCGGTGGTCCGGGCACATTCAGGGATCCCGGGCATGAATGTGTTCGCTATCCGCAGGGGGATGTTGTCGGGCCGTACCTGGCCGGTGCTGCCGAAGGCGGCTTCACCTGGGTGAGGGACAGCGCTGAAGGTGTCGGCCACCGGAAGACCGGCCTGCTGCAGCCGGACGGTCCGGGCGCGCACGAGTTTCCCGACTCCGTCGCGGTCCGGGGTCTCGGGCCAGAGGCAGATCTTCGGGGTGCCGTCGGTGTCGCACACCAGTTCCGAGGAATCCCGGGCCATGAAGGGGTTGTATCCCATGTCGCGGACGGGCAGGAACGCCGCCACGGAGGCGACCACCGCAATGCCGACGGCCAGAGCGCGCGGTGCTCGGCCCACGGACTGGATGACCACCACCCCTGCCGCACACAGGCCGGCGGCGAAGACGAGTGGCGACCACACGGCGGCCGGGTCGATCACGGTGCCGACCTCGCAGCAACCGTCGTAGGCCTGCCCGACCAGGTGGCGCAGCCACGGCGGGTCGAAGGAGACGGGGAATCCGACGGCGCAGAAGCCGACGACCATGGCGATGGGCGCGGCTGCGATGCCCGGAACGACCCGGCCCAGCAGATATCCCCACAGGGAGGAAGCGGCCAGGACACCGGCGAGCGCGGCGAGCATGCCCAGGTGGGAGAGCGCCGGCAGGGCACCTGCCGCGTGGGAGGTGAGGACCAGAGCCGCGGCCAGTCCTGCCAGGCCCATGCCCCAGACCGGAAGGAGAACGGACGCGGCGATGGCAAGGGGCGACCGGACCGGTGCCTGCTCCTGGACGCGGCCGCGGCGGAGCCGGGCCGCCTCCCACGCGCCGCCGGCCGCGCATGCCGCTGCCGCTGGGGCCAGTGCGAGGACGATGCGTCCGATCACGGCGGGGCCGTAGTGGGGAGTGATGAAGCGGGTCATGCCTTCGCCCAGGAGGACGACGACGTACGCAAGGAGGAAGGGCAGCAGGGCGGTGGCGGAAGAGGTCCGCAGCAGGGTGCGCCATCGCATGGGTCAGACCTCCCGTCCGACGAGCCGTCTCTGTTCATCCTCAGGAACGGCATGGGGGAGGAGAGGCTCTCGACCTTCTCCCCCAGAGGCCGCACAGCGATTCGAATCTAACGCCGGAGTGTTTCAACTGGCTTGGATTTTGCATGTTTGACCGGAAATCGTCGGATCCTCGCCGGCCGCTCGGGGGCGGGACGGACCGGTGGCGCGCGCGGCCTCGGGTCGGGCGTCGCTCAGGCCTGCCGCAGGGGCCCGGCCCCGATTTGCCATGGATGGCAATTTGGTTTGCCGTGATTGACAAGCCACTTCGAGGGCTGGGTTAATGGGCTGCCATGATGTTGCCGGGATTGGCAATTTTGGGTGCGGTTTCGTCGCACGAGGAAGGAAGCGCATGGAGAACGCAAGCCCCCGCAGGATCCTGATCGTGGGCCTCGACCGGTACGGCATGCGGGCGTGCGTCCGCCTCGGGCTGGAGGTCACCGTCGTCTGCGGTACGGCCGTCTGGGACCAGGGGCACATCGCGATACCGGACGAGGTCACGGTGATCCGCGTCGACGACCACACCAGTGCCGAGGCCGTCCTCATGGCGCTCGCCCGCGCCGGGCTGACCTCCGGGTCCTTCGACGCCGTGTACACCACCGCCGAGGACTCCCTGGTGATGGTCGGCCTGCTGGCCGCCCACCTCGGCCTGCCGGCCGTCCCGCCCGATGTCGCCGTACGCTTCCGGGACAAGTCGGTGCAGAAGCGGGAGATCCGGGCGGCCGGCCTGGCCACCGCGGGAGCGGTGGTCGTCGACGACGTCCACGACGTCGCCGGGATCACCGAACTCGGCTCTGCCAAAGCCGTGTTGAAGCCGGTCGCGGGAGCGGCCACCGAGCGCACGTCCGTCGTCTCCTCGGTCGCGGAGCTGCGCCGCCGCAGCGAGGAGTACCGGCGGCAGGGCACCAGGCAGCGCACCTTCGTCCTGGAGGAATTCGTCCGGGGCGAGGAATGGATCGCCGACGGCGTGCTGTTCGAGGGCGAGCTGCTGTTCTGCGCACTCGGCCGGTACGGCGATCCGTGCCTGACCGCGGTCGACAGCGGACGCCCGCTCAACTTCCGCCACTTCGACCCCGCCGACGAGAGCTGGGCCTACGACCGGGCCCTTCCCGTGGTCACGGCCTCGCTCGCGGCGCTGGGCCTGCGGGACGGGATGTTCCACATGGAGCTCTTCCACGACCCCGAGACCGGTGCGCTCACCTTCGGCGAATGCGCCGCGCGCCGGGGCGGCGCACTCGTCCAGGAAGTCGTGCACGCGAAGTTCAACGTCGACCTGGCCGCGTGCGCCATCCAGGTCGCGCTCGGACGGCGTCCCGAACTCGACGTCAGGATCCGCCCGGGAGCCATCGGCGGCGCGTACCTGACCGCCGGTCCGGGCCTGCTGCTCGACTGCCCCTCGGCGGACCAGGTCATGGCGCGGCCGGGGGTGGAATTCGTCCGGATCGAGCGGCCCGTCGGCGAGCGCACCCCCGCCGTCTCCGGTACGGACCACCGGATCGGCCAGTTCATGGTGGCGGCGGGCACCGCCGAGGAGCTGCAACAGCGGTTCGACAAGGTCTGGGCCTGGTTCGGCCCGCAGGTGAAGATCGTCCCGGACGGCCTCACCTCGCGCGAACTGCGCGCGCTCCAGTCCGCGCTGCGCCCCGGCGTCCGCTTCGGGGACGCACTGTGGCGGTGATGACGAGGACGGACACCTCCGCCCGCGGCGGCCGCCTGCGCAGGCTGCTGCCCGAATCGCCGGCGCAGCGGGTCCTGACCTTCGCCACCTTCGCCAACAGTTTCGGCGGCGGGATGTTCACCACCGCCGGCGCGCTGTACTTCACGCGCGTCGTGGGGCTGCCGGCCGGACAGGTCGCGGCCGGCCTGTTCGGCGGGGCCATGACGGGCCTGGTCGCCGGGGTGCTGGTCGGACGGCTGGCGGACCAGTGGGGACCCAAGCGCGTCCACGTCACGGTCATGCTCTGCGGAGGGGTGGCGATCTCCTGCTTCACCCTGGTCGGTTCGTTCTGGTCCTTCTTCGCGGTCTCACTGGTCTCGGGGATGATCATTCCCGCGGACGTGGCCAGCAAGGCGCCGCTCATCCGCGGGGTGGCCGACGGGAACCCCACGGTGTTCATCGGCTACCTGCGGTCGGTGACCAACCTGGCCCTCGCGCTCGGCTCGGTCGCCGCCGGCTTCGCGATCCAGATCGACAGCCGGCCCGCGTACCTGGCCCTGGTGGTCTGCCGGGCCCTGGCCTACGTGAGCTGCGGCCTCATCCTCCTGCGGCTGCCGAGGATCGCGGCCGCGGCCGCCGGGAAGGAGGAACGCGGCTGGGCGGCACTGCGCGACCGCACCTACCTCAGCGCCACGTTCGCCCATGCGGTGCTGTCGCTGAACTACGCCGTGTCCGGGTTCCTGCTGCCGCTGTGGATCGTCGCGCACACGAGTGCGCCCCGGTGGGTGGTCTCGGCGGTCCTGGTGCTCAACATGGCCTTCGTGGTGCTGCTGCAGGTCAGGGTGAGCCGCGGGGTGCACGACGTACGGACGGCCGGTCAGCGCATGGCCTGGGCCGGCGCGGCCTTCGCCGCCGGGCTCACGCTCATGGCACTGGCCGACGGACCCTCCCGCTGGGTGGCGACGGGGCTGCTCATGGCCGGCATGGCCGTCTTCGCCCTCGGCGAGCTCTGGTACGCGGCCGCCTCGACCGAGTACTGCTTCGGACTGGCGCCCGCGCACCTGCAGGGGCAGTACGCCGGGGTGTTCGGGCTGGGCAGCGGGGCGGTGGAGGCGGTCGCCCCGGCGGTGATGAGCCTGCTGCCGCTCGGGATGGGGCTGCCGGGCTGGCTGGTGCTCGGCGCGCTCCTGCTGTTCGTCGGCCTGGGCAGCCGGCCGCTGGTGGCCTGGGCGGGCAGGACCTGGCCGACGGCGTAGCACCGGATCCGGACGCGCGGGAGCCGGGTCGGAGGTGGACCTCCGACCCGGCTTCCGCGCGTCCTACCCGGCTCCCTACGGGGATGCCTCAGCGACGGTGGTGGTCCGCGATGGCCTCCGCCGCCGCGCGGTGGCCGACAGCCGCCAGGACGGGGTTGATGCCGCGGTAGTAGTGCTCCGCGGTGAGCCCGAAGCGCAGGGCCCAGCCCCTCCCCCGGGCCCACGTGGCGTCGTCCACGCCCGCCGCCTCGCGGAACGCGTCGCGGGTGCCGGCGGTCAGCAGGGTCCAGGCCGGCATCACGTCGCACGCGGGGTCGCCGACGCCCACGAGCCCGAAGTCGATGACAGCCGTGAGACGGCCCTGGTGGCCGAGGAGGTTTCCGGGCAGCAGGTCGCCGTGCAGCCAGACGGGCGCGCCCTGCCACTGCGGTGCCCGTACGGCCGCCTCCCATGCGGCGGTCGCGGCCCCGGCGTCGTGCGTGCCGTCGGCCCCCAGGTCCCGGATCGCGGCGCGGACCTCGTCGTCGGCGGTGTCCACCCGACCGCCGCGGGACGAGCGCGGCGCCCCGGTGGTGTCGACGCGGTGGAGCGCCGCGAGGAAGCGGCCCAGTCCGGCGGCCGCGTCGTGGAGCCGGCGTTCGGCGAGGGGCTGGTCGTGGAGGTTCTCGCCGTCCAGCCACCGGTACACCGACCAGGCGAACCCGTACCCCTCCCCCGGCGCCCCGTGCCCGAGCGGCACGGGCACGTCCAGGGGCAGGCGGGGGGCGAGGTGCGGCAGCCACCGCTGCTCCCTGCCGACCTGCCCCGCGGCGTCGGGGATGCGGGGCAGGCGTACGGCCATGTCCTCGCCCAGCCGGTACATGGCGTTGTCCGTACCGGCCGAGCGCACCTTCCGTACGGGCAGCCCCGCCCACTGCGGGAACTGCGCCGCGACCAGCCGCTCGACGAGCGACGCGTCGATGTCGACCTCGTCGGCGTGCATCTTCACTGGGGACACCTCTCTCGGGACACCTGTCTCAGGACACTTCTCTCAGGACGACGCCGACTTCGATTCCGACTTCGACGCCGACTTCGATTCCGACACCGGCTCCGGCTCCGGCTCCGGCTCCGACGCCGGCAGCCTCGTGCAGGCCACGACGAACAGCACCCACCCCGCGAGCGAGGCGACCGCGAAGACCAGGAGCGAGTTCCACAGCCCCAGCCGCTCACCCAGCACGCCCCCGAGGAACGCGCCGAGCGGGAACGGCCCGTACGTGAGCATGCGGTACGCCGCGGTCGCCCGGCCCAGCACGTCCGACGGGATCACCGTCTGCCGGAACGCCACGACGTGGACGTTGTAGATCGTCAGGCCGAAGCCGTAGACGGCGAACGTCAGCGTCGCCAGCGCGAAGTTCCAGCCGGTGCCGGCATCCGTACCGATGCCGGTACCGGTCGGCAGCAGCAGCATCGGCGCGACGGACGAGGCGCTGCTGGCCAGGATCAGGATCCTGGGGAACCCGAAGCGGTTGCCGGCCCGCTTGGCCACCGCCGCCCCGGCGAGCGAGGCGATGCTGCCGAAGGCGAGGACGAAGCCGACCCCGCCCGCGTCCATGTGCAGTTCCTTGACGGCGTAGACCAGGAACAGCGTGAGGATGGCCTGTTCGCACATGTTGAACCAGCCGGCCCGCAGGCTGAGCATGCGCAGGATCCGGTTGCGCCACAGCAGCCCGAAGCTGGTGACGATGTCGGCCAGGCGCGGCCTGCTCGCCGCCTGCGGGTCGCGCGCCGGCTCCCGGTGGCGGATCAGGAGCATCGCCACGAACGCCGCCAGGTAGGCCACGACGTTCGCCAGGATCGCGAACCACGCGCCCAGCGCCTTGATCAGCAGGCCGCCCACGCCGGAGCCGCCGATCTGGGCGACGGCGTACGAGCCCTGCAGCTTGCTGTTGGCGTCCACGAGGTGCTTCTGGGGCACGAGCGCCGGGAGGTACGCCAGGTAGCCGACGTCGAACACCGCGGTGCCGGCGCCGACCACGAACGCGATCACGCACAGCCCCGGGACGCCGAGGCTGTCGGTCAGGTAGAGGACCGGCACCACGGCCAGGGCCACGGCCCGTACCAGGTTGGCCACCAGGATGATCAGCCGCCGGTCGAGCATGTCGATCACCAGGCCGGCGAACGGGGTCACGCACAACGCGGGCAGGAACTGCATCGCCGTGACGAGCCCGACCTCCGAGGCGCTGCCCCCGAGGGCCCCCAGCACCAGCAGCGGGAGGGCCAGCTGGGTCACCTGGGAGCCGAGCGCGGCGACGGTCTCGCCCGACCAGAGCTTGAGGAAGTCGTGGTTGTGCCACAGGCCCCGGCCGGACTGTCCGGACTGTCCGGCCGGCCCGGGCTCTTCGGACTGGCCGGCCCCGCCGGGCCCGGCCGGCGTGCTCGCCGGCCGGGCCTGAGTGCTAGTCACCGCGGTACTCCTCGGCGCCGTTGTCGATGGCGGCCAGCGCCGCCGTGGTCTCCTCGCGGGTACCGGCGAAGATCGCGTACCCCAGCCGGTCCTCCGGGCCGCGCGGCACCCGTGTCACCGTCCCCTCACCCGCGAAGTAGCGCAGCTCCCGCAGCGCGTCCACCAGCGGCGGCGCGCTCGCCGTCTGCCACGTCACGGGGTGGCGGAACGGGGTGCGGCCGTCGCCGACGAAGAACCGGATGGCCGAGCACTCGGCGGCCGGCGTCCCCTGCGTCGTCCGCTCGCCCACCACGGCCGCGAGTTCCGCGGTGTTCAGGTTCCAGCCGGTGGCCAGCTCGACGAGCCGCGGGATCTGGCCGCCCGCCGGGCGCCCGGCGATCTCCATCAGGACCGGGCCCGCCTCGGTCATGCGGAACTCCGCGTGGGAGACGCCCGCCTCCATGCCGAGCGCGTCGAGCGCGCGGACCGTCGCCCGCGTCAGCAGCTCGCGCTCCTCGTCCGAGACCGCCGCCGGGGACACGTGGCCGACCTCGATGCAGTACGGCGGCCGGGTCAGGTACTTGTCGGTGATCGCCAGGACCTGTGAGTCACCGGGTGCCCAGGTGACCGCCTCGACGCTGTACTCCTTGCCGGTCACGTAGCGGTCCACCGCGACCCGCCCGCTCGCCGCCAGCGCGGCGGCGGCCCGGAACGCCTCGGCGAGGTCGCCCGGTTCGTCGACGACCTGGACCCCGCCGCTGCCGCCGTAGTCCGTCGGCTTGACCACGACCGGGAACCGGCCGCCGGCGAGGGACACGCACTCCTCCACGGTGCGGGCCACGCCGAGCTGCGGCGTGGGCAGTCCCTGCTCCCGCAGCCGGCCGTGCATGACGCCCTTGTCGCGGAAGTGGCCCGCGGGCATCCGCGGCGCCGGCACCCCGAGCTTGCGCGCGACCTCCCGGGCGATGTCGGTGGACAGCTCCTCCCAGCACAGGATCGCGTCCCACGCGAACCCGGCCGAGCTCGCCGCTTCGAGCATCGAGTCGACGGAGAACCGGTCGCCCGCGCGCCACCAGTCGCACTGGTTGACCGGGACACGGTGCGGCAGGTCGATGATCCCGACGAAGTGCCCCGCGTCGCGCAGCGACTTGAGTCCGAACTCCTTGTTGTCGCCGAGCCCGGCGATCAGCACCTTCACCGCGACTCCGCCTTCCCGCCGAAGAAGCCGAAGCCCTGCTCCAGCTGCCGGAACGCGGACTCCACCGAGCAGCGCAGCAGGCCCGCGGCGTCGAGCTCCTTCACCCAGCGCTTGCCCGCCTCCAGGTCACCGATCGTGGTGACCAGCTGCATGCGGTCGGTGTTGATGAAGCAGCGGTTGGTGGGCTTGCGCGCGGTCACCTGCATGACCTCGGCGCCCTCGGGGTGCGCGGGCACCTCGACGCCCGGGATCTCGACCGACGGCAGCTCGATCGCCACCGCGCGCGTGCGCGCCTGCGGCAGCGGCTCGCCGAGCGCGGCCGCGGTGAACACCGCGTGCGGGTCGGTGCCGCTGCCGGTGGCTCCCAGGTCGGACAGGCCGCCGAGGCGCGGGTTGATCTCCAGTACGACGATGTCGTCCTCGACCACCGCGAAGTCGATCTGCCAGGGGCCGTACGGGGCGAAGTTGTCCTGGATGTCGGTGAGGAACGCGTCGAGCCGCGCCGCGGCCCGCTCGGGGAGCGCGTACGGTGCGACCCGCGCCCGCTTCGAGGGGTCGAGCCCCGCGTCCAGCGGGCCCATGGACACCACCGGCCAGCGCATCAGCTCGCCGCCCGCGGTGATGAGCTCGATGCCGGTCTCCTCACCCGTCTTGAACGCCTGCACGATCGCGGGGAACGCCAGGCCGTCGGCGAGTACCGCGTCGAGCTCCTCGGCCGAGGCCGCGAAGAACCGGCCGTCGCCCGCCTGGGCCTGCGCCTCCTTGATCACCAGCGGGAAGCCCAGCTCCCGGGCGGCGCCGGCGACCGCGGCGGCGTCCGCGCAGACCGCACCCGCCGGGACCGGCCAGCCGCGCGCCACGCCGGTCTCGTGCAGCTTGACCTTGTCGCAGGCCACCTCCGCGAACTCGGCGGAGTGGGCGACGAACCGGCCGTCCCAGCGGGCGGCGGCCCGGCCGTAGACGATGGGCAGCTGCTCCTGGCCGTGGGCGTACGGGTTGGCGATGGCCACGTCGGGCCGCTCGGCGTCCAGCACGCGGTGCACGTCGTCCGCGTCCCAGTCCAGGCCCAGCAGCTTGACCTCGACGCCGGTGGCGTCGAACTCCAGGGCCGGGTCGAACTCGACGGCCGAGTACACGACGAAGTCCGTGTAGCCACGGTCGCGCAGGACCGGCAGGAACCTGGCGATCTTGTACTCGCCGAAAATCAGAGCCTTCTTCATGGGTGTGTCTCCATCTGTACGGAAAGGGGAAAGGGGGGAAGCGGGGACGGCAGGGACAGCAGGCGGCACAGCAGCCACAGCAGCCACAGCAGCCACAGCCGGAGCCTCAGACGGGCAGTGGCGTGCCGAGCACCGCCGTGCCGTCGGCGAGCTTCAGCAGCCGGGCGTCGATCTCGTCGACGGCGGAGCCGGTGGCGATGACGTAGCCGGCGCGGCCCAGGAACTGCCGCGGCGGCAGCCGCAGTTCGGTGCCCGGATCGCTGACCCGCTGCACCGCGTGCACCCAGGGCTCGTCGGCGAGCGCCGCCGGGCACTCGATGTCGTCGAACGTCAGGTCCTCGGCGGGGTACAGGAAGCGGATGCCGACCAGGCGCTCCGGCGCCGGGATCGGGTCGGGCTCGCGGCCGGTGGCGACCGCGCCGAGGAGCGCCCCGACGGACAGGCCCGGAATCGCGATCTCGGCCAGGCGCGGGATGAGTTCGCCGCCGAGGCGGCCGTTGACCTCGACCACCTTGGGGCCGTCGGCGGTGAGCATCAACTCGGTGTGGGTGACCGTACGGTCGATGCCCAGGGCCTGGTTGGAGCGGATCACCACGTCGCGGACCGCGGCCTCGGTCTCGCTGTCGAGGACCGTGCCGACGACGTGCGCCACCTCCTCGAAGAACGGCGGGTAGCCGGTGCGCTTCAGCGCGATCGCGTACGGCTCGACCCTGCCGTCGAGCACCCAGCTGTCCACGCTGATCTCGGGGCCGACGAGGAACTCCTCGACGAGGACGAGCCCGTCCTCGATGGCCGCGTTCTCCGAGCTGCGGGCGAAGTCGAACGCCGCTCGCAGCTCGGCCTCGGACCGGACGATCTGGACCGCGACGCTCGCGGCCCGGCCGCGGGGCTTGACCACCACGGGGTAGCCGATGCTGTCGGCGGCGGCGACCGCCTCGGCGACGGAGCCCGCGAGGTGGAACCGCGCCGACGGTACGCCCGCCTCCTGGAAGCGCTTGCGCTGCTCCGCCTTGTCGCGGCAGGCCCGCGCCGCCTCGACCGGCATGGTCGGCACGCCCAGCCGGGCGCCGACGGCGGCGGCCCGCGCGATCAGCATCTCCTCCCAGGTGATGACGCCGATGATGCGGTTGTCCGCGGCCAGCTCGTCGGCGGCCGCGAAGACCGCCGCCTCGTCCTGGAGGTCGGCCTCCCGGTGGTCGGCGGCGTACGGCAGCTGCCAGTCCAGCGGGCGCGCTCCGACGAGGACGACGCGGTAGTGCTCGGCCAGTCCGCGCAGCGCGTACTCCCGGAAGTGCAGGTAGCCGGAGCCGATGACGAGAACGCTGTCAAGCATGTGATTGCTCCTCATGAGGTCGTGGGGGCCGTACGTGGGGCCGTGCGTGGGGCCCCGTGCGTGGGCCGTGCGTCGGGGCCGTACGTGGGGCCGTGCGTCGGGCCGTGCGTCGGGCCGTGCGTTCACCCGGCGCCTCACCGGGAGGCCCGTTGCGCGTCGACGATGCGCCGGCCGCTGTCGTCCGGGGCGCCCTGCCCCTGGAGCCAGGCCGCGGCGGCGGGGAACTGCACCGACAGGGCGCAGCGCAGCCGCAGCTTGAGCGGCGCGATGTTGATCTCGCCGCGGTCGTGTTCGACGGCCCGGAGCACCGCCGACGCCACCTGGTCCGGGGTGACCGCCCGCGCGCCGCGCGGCAGCGAAGCCCCGGTCCGGGCGAACATGCCCGCCTCCGCGACGAAGCCGGGCTGGACGACCGACACCCCGACGCCCGCCGGGCGCAGGTCCAGCCGCAGGGCGTGGGCGAAGCCGCGCAGTGCGAACTTCGACGCCGTGTACAGCGACGAGTTGGGGGTGGCAGCCTTTCCCGACATGGACCCCACGAACGCGAGGTGGCCCCGGCCCGCGTCGGCCATCGCCGGCGCGAGCAGCCGGGCCAGGACGACCTGCGAGCGCAGGTTCACCGCCAAGGCGCGGTCGATCTGCTCGGGGGTGTACTCCAGCAGGTCGCCGCTGGCCGGCAGGGCGGCGTTGGCCACCAGGATCCCGGTGCCGGCGCACGCCTTCGCGAGGTGTTCCACGTCGCAGGTGTCGGCGAGGTCGGCGGCCACCCAGCGGGCGCCGAGCGGGTCGGCGAGCGCGCGCAGCGCGTCGGCGTCGCGGCCGGTCACGATCAGGTCGGCGCCCGCCCGGGCCAGCCGGGCGGCGAGCGCCCGGCCGATGCCGCCGGTCGCACCGGTGAGGAGGACCGTCTCTCCGGCGATCTTCATCTTGCGGCTCACCAGAGGTGGTGCACCTGGGCGCGGATGCGGCGGTCGTACAGCTCGCGCAGCCGGTCGAGGGTGTCCTCGGACAGCGGCTCCATGGACCCGGCCGCGGCGTTGGACCGGGCCTGTGCCACCGAGGTGGCACCGGGGATCACCGTGGTGACGCCGTCCTGCTGGGTGACCCAGCGCAGGGCGAGCTGTGCGGGTGTGGCGCCCGCGGGCACCATGCCGGTGAACTCGCCCGCGGCCGCGAGGCCGGTCTCGTAGTCGACGCCGGAGAAGGTCTCGCCGACGTCGAACTGCTCGCCGTGCCGGTTGTAGTTCCGGTGGTCGCTCTCGGCGAAGACCGTGTCGCGCCGGAACTTCCCGGACAGCAGGCCGGAGGCCAGCGGGACGCGGGCGATGATGCCCACGCCCGCGGCCCGGGCGGCCGGCAGCACCTGCTCCAGCGGCTTGCGCCGGAACACGTTCAGGATGATCTGCACCGAGGCGACGTTCGGCCGCGCCAGGGCGGTCATGGCCTGGGCGCAGGTCTCCACGCTGACGCCGTACGCCTTGGTCCGGCCCTCGTCGACCAGGACGTCCAGGGCGTCGAAGACCGCGTCGGACTCGAACACGGCGTCCGGCGGGGTGTGCAGCTGTACGAGGTCGAGGGTGTCCACGCCCAGGTTCGCCCGGGAGCGGTCGGTCCACGCGCGGAAGTTGTCGAGGGTGAACGCCCCGAGCTCCTGCGCGCCGCGGCGGCCCAGCTTGGTCGCCACGGTGGGCCGTTCGCCCTGCGAGGTACGGAACTCCCGCAGGAACTGCCCGATCAGCCGCTCGCTGCGGCCGTCGCCGTAGACGTCGGCGGTGTCGATGAAGTCGACGCCCGCCTCGACGGCCGCATCGAGGATGGCCCGGACGTCGTGCTCGCGCACGTGGGCCCATCCGTCGCCGAACTGCCAGGTGCCGAGGCCGACGACGGACACCTTCCGCCCGGCCTTGGTCAGAAGTCGCTCTTCCACTCGCGTGCCTTCCGCGATCGCTGGGACAAGGGGTCTGGAAAGGGGTCGGGAAAGGGGGCGGGAGCGGTGCGGTCCGGGGCGGACCGCCTCCGGCGGCTCACCGGGCCTCGCGGGGGAACAGCCCGTCGACGAACTCGTTGGCGAACTTCCCGTCGGGGTCGGACTTGGCCAGCAGGTCCGCGAAGTCGGACGCGCGGCGGTAGCAGGACCGGATGGCGTCGCCGGTCATGGCCGTCAGCTTCGCCCAGTGGGGCCGCGCTCCCAGCGGCGCCAGGAGCTCCTCCACGGCGCCGATCACCGGCAGTACGCGCGCGGCGTCCTTGACCCAGGTGAAGTGGAACGCCACCGAGTCCCGTTCGTACGCCGGGCTCAGCCACAGGTCGTCGCCGCGTACGGTGCGGACCTCGGCCACGTGCAGGGCCGGCCCGAGGAGCCCGCCGATCCCACGCAGCGCGTCGAAGGCGGCCGGGGCGGCGGCGCGCGGCAGGAAGTACTCGGACTGCAGCTCGTCGCCGGTGTCCGGGGTGGCGCCCGGGCGGAAGTGCGGCAGCCGCAGGTGCCAGGGGCCCGGCGCGCCCAGCTGGGCCGTGCACGGCGCCGGGTCGGCCCCGGGCACCGGATGCAGCGGGCCTCGCGCGGGGGTCCCGAGGTCTAGCCCGGTCACGGGCCGGTCGATGCGGCGCTTGAGCCATACGGACGCGTCGTCGCCCCAGGTGGTGAACGCGCTGACGCTGTACGCGGCGGCGAAGACCTCGTCGAACCGGTCCCGGACCGCGTCGAGCGGCACCGCCTCCCGTACCGACTGGGCCACGTCGAACGCCGGCTCGATCTCCAGGGTCACCCGGGTGGCCACACCCAGCGCCCCGAGGGAGACCACCGCGCCGGCGAAGGTGTCCCGGTCCACGTCGCGGCGCAGCTCGACCAGGTCGCCCTCGGGGCCGACCAGCTCCAGCCCGGCCACGGCGGCCGACAGGCTCTGCTGACTGTCACCGGAGCCGTGGGTGCCGGTGGCGGTCGCCCCGGCGACGGAGAGGTCCGGCAGGGACGCCAGGTTCGCCAGCGCGTAGCCCGCCCGGTGCAGGGCGGCGGCCACGTCGGTGTACCGCATCCCGGCGGTCACGGTGGCGGTGCCCGCCTCCGCGTCGATGTCGACGGCCGGCGGCAGCCCGTCGAGCCGGACGAACCCGCCCGCCGTCGCCAGGATCCCGCTGAAGGAGTGGCCGGCGCCGAGCGCGCGGACCCGTTCGCTGCTGGCGACGATGCGGCGCAGCTCGTCGACGGACCCGGGCCGCGCGGTCGGGGCCGTACCGAAGTCGATGTTGCCCGCCCAGTTCCCCGTGTTCCTCATGAGGCCGCCGCCAGACCGGACCGGGTCCGCTCGATCATGTCGTCCACCCGTACGAACTCGTAACCGCGCTCCAGCAGGCCTTCGATGACGATCGGGAGCGAGGCCACGGTGGGTGAACGGTCGCCGCCGCCGTCGTGGAGCAGGATCACGGAGCCGGGCCGGACCTCGGCCAGCACGTCGCGCGCGATGTCGTCGGCCTGCCGCAGCGCCCAGTCGTCGGGCGCGACGTCCCACAGCACGGTGGTGGCGTCGAAGTCGGTGAGCCAGTCCATCACCTGTGGTGTCCGCGCTCCGTACGGCGGCCGGAACAGCCGGGGTGCCTCGCCGCCGCTCGCGTCGGCGATGGCCTCCGCGGTGCGGTTGATCTGCTCGGCCAGCTGGGGCCGCGACAGCTCGGGCAGGAAGGGGTGCGACCAGGTGTGGTTGCCGATGGCGTGGCCCTGCTCGCGCATCCGCGTCAGGTCCTCGGAGAACCCGCCGGCGTTGATCCCGACGCAGAAGAAGGTCGCCGGGACGCCGTAGCGCTCCAGGACGTCGAGGACCTGTCCGGTGAAGGGCGGCAGCGGTCCGTCGTCGAAGGTGAGCGCGACCTCGCGGCGCTCGCGGCCGCCGTGCCTGAAGAAGCGTCCCGCCAGGCCGAGTTCGCGGTCGGCGCCGCCCGACGAGACGATCTGGGCGGCCAGCTCCTCCTCGCGGCCGGTCTGGGTGCCCCGGTGGGCCTCCAGCCGTACCAGGCCCCGCCCGCCGCGCAGGCTCGCGAGGGCCAGTTCCTCCGCCGGGACCGAGCCCAGCAGCGGCCGGTCCGGCAGCAGCCACGGATCGGCGCGGTGCACGCGCAGGCCGGCCGCCATCATGCGGCCGTCCAGGGTGCCGTTGGTGCTCTCCACGACGATGCCGAGCCGGTCGCCGAGCTCGCGCAGCTGCGCGATCAGCTCGTCCGCGCGGTGCGAGGCGTAGTCGCCGGGGACGGGGACGCGGCGGCCGTCGGGGCCGAGCACCGCGAGGCGGTACCCGCCCGCGTGCCATGAGATTCCCGCGTGCAGCATATGGTCCTCCCTCACTCGGGCCGGGTGTATTCGCTGAAGTGGTGCTCGGCGAAGAGGTCCGGCCACTGCGGGCCCGCGATCCCGAGCCGGCGCGCCCGCTGCAACATCTCCCGCCAGTACGGCTTGACCGGCGGCCACAGCACCCCGGCCTCGCAGTAGGAGGCGTCGACGAAGTAGCGCGGGCGGCCCGGGAACTGCGGCTTGGCCCGGCGGGCGTGGAAGAGGGCGGAGTGCAGCAGCACGGTCGATCCGGCCGGCAGCTCCTCCAGGTAGACCTCGCCGGGCAGCACGTCGGTGCCCAGGTGGGCGCGGGCCGTCTTCTGCGCCACCTCGCGGTGCGATCCGGGCAGCACGGCCAGCCCGGCCATGTCCGGGTCGATGCCGTCGAGGTAGTGCAGCGCGTGGACCATCGTGTGGGTCCGGTGCGACGGGAAGCGCTGCTCGTAGTCGTGGTGCCACCCCTTGCCGGGGAGGTCGGGGGCGTGCCGGTCGCTGTGCATGTGGTGGAAGCCGAACCCCGGGCCGAGCAGCTGCCGGACCACGTCCAGCAGCGGTTCGTGGGCGAGGAGTTCGCCGTGTCCGGGGAGGTCGAGTTCGAGGACGTCCGGCACGCCGTGGGTGGCGTAGTCGAGCACGGCCGCGATGGAGCGGGCCCGCAGTCCGGTGTCGACCCAGGTGTCGACCTCCTGTTTGACCCGGGTCACCAGGTCGTTCGGGAGGAAGCCGGGCAGTACGAGGAAGCCGGACCGGTCGAATTGGGCCCTCTGAGTGTCGTCGAGTTCGGGCAGCCGGGTGGGGGTGTGCAGCGTCTGCACTGTCATGGGTGAGAGCTCCGTTCTTCATTGATGAACTGGCCGGTCGCGCGCCCCAGGGACACGGCCTTTTCGGCGTGTCGGGCGATCTCCGGCGACCGGGTGCTCGGCTCAATCGAGCGGCTCTGTCCCGAAAGAGTGACAGAGGTTGCCTAGTTGGTCAATAATCTTGGCAATACACATTGCCTAGCATGGCAACTGAATGCTCCGCGGAGGCAGCATGCGCGCTGATCACCCCTTGGTCGTCCTCGTCGACGCGTACGGGACGGGCAGACACCTCCGGGCGGCCTTCGCCGGACTCGGGGCGGAGGTCGTGCACGTGTCCAGCACGCCCGAACCCCTGCCGTCCTTGAAGGCGCCCGACCTGGGCAGTTACGCGGCGGCCCTGGTCTCGGCCGACCCGGTCCTGACCGCCCGGCGGCTGGCCGCACTGCGCCCGGCGGCCGTGGTGGCCGGGCAGGAGCCCGGCGTACCGCTGGCCGACGTCCTGTCAGAGATGCTCGGCCTGCCGACCAACGGCTCCGCGCTGTCGTCGGCGCGCCGGGACAAGTACCTCATGATCGAAGCGGTCCGGAAGGCCGGCGTGCGCTGTGCCCGCCAGTTCAGGTCCGACGACGTCGACGCCGTCGCGGCCTGGGCCCGCAAGCAGGGCGGCCGGCCGGTCGTGGTCAAGCCGCTGGCCGCCTCCGGGGCCCAGGGCGTGTCCATCTGCACCGACCCGGCTGAGGTGCGCGGCGCCGCGGAGGCGATCCTCGGCACCGTCACCATGTACGGCGAGACCAACGCCGAGGTCCTGGCGCAGTCCTACCTCGCGGGCACCGAGTACATCGTGGACACCGTCTCCTGCCGGGGCGAGCGCTACGACGCCGGCGTGTGGCGCTACGACAAGCGGCGCCGCGGCGCCCGCAACGTCTCCCACCGCGACGTGCTCGTGGCGCCGGACGACCCGGTCGTCGCCGAGCTGACCGCCTACACGCACGACGTGCTGGACGCCCTCGGCATCGAGTTCGGCGCCGCGCACGCCGAGGTGATGATGACGGCCGACGGGCCCGCGCTCGTCGAGATCGGCGCCCGCATGAACGGGGCGATGCACCCGGACTTCGACGCCGCCTGCTGCGGCGCCGACCAGGCCCGGGCGAGCGCACTGGCCTGGCTGCGCCCCGACCAGTTCGCCGAGGAGTTCGCCGGCCGCACCTACCGCCGGCTCCAGGAGGCGTTCGTGTACCACGTGGCCACCGACCTCGCGGGGATCGTGGCGTCCGTGGACGCGTCGGTCCTGGCGGAGATCGACGCGGTCGAGTCCGTACGGGCCGTCACGGTCAAGCCCGGCCCGGGCGACCGACTCCGGCCCACCGTCGACCTGCCGTCCAGCCCGCTGACCGTGCACATGGCCCATGCCGACGCGGCCGCCCTGGCGCGCGACCAGGCCCGGGTCCTGGCGCTGTCGAAGGAGGTGTTCCGGCTCGCGTAGCCGCTGCGGGCGGCCGCGGTGCGCGGCCGCGCCGCGCGGAGGCGCGCCGTGTGGGGCGCCGCGTGGGGCGCCATGCGGGACCGCTCTGTGCGGCCGCCGGAATGCGGAAGGAGGGGGCGGGCGCGACGTGTCGCGCCCGCCCCCTCCCTGCCGGAGCGGCCTCAGCCCGCGAGGACCTGACGGATCACATAGCGGGCGTTTGCGGAGATGACCGGGTTCGTCCTGCGGTAGTAGGGCAGTTGGATGACGGCCATGGACAGCGCCCACCCGCGGCCGCGGGCCCAGGCGGCGTCGTCGGCGTCCACGGCCTCGCGGAAGACCTGCCGCGCGGCGGGCGGCAGCAGGTTCCATGCCGGGATCAGGTCGACGGCGGGATCGCCGAGGCCCGCGGTCCCGAAGTCGATCACCGCGGCGAGCCGGCCGCCGGCGCCCAGCAGGTTGCTCGGCATGAGGTCGGAGTGGATCCACCGCGGCTCCCCCGTCCACCCGGGGGCGGCGAGCGCCTCCTCCCACGCGGCGAGGGCCGCGTCGGCGTCGAACGGCTCGTCCGTGTGCCGCAGCTCCTCGATCGCGGCACGGGTCTCCGCGTCGGCGGCGGCCAGCGGTTCGCCCCGGTGCGCCGGCGGGCCCGCGCCGAGCTCCGCCCCGCGCAGCGCGGTGACGAACGCGGCGAGGTCGCGGGCCAGCTGCTCGGGGGCGTCCGCCCGGCCCTCGACCAGCACCTCGCCGTCGATCCACCGGTGGACGGCCCACCCCCACGGGTAGCCCTCGGCGGCCTGGCCCAGCCCGACGACCTCCGGGACGGGGACGGGCACCAGGGGCGCCAGCCGCGGCAGCCAGTAGGCCTCCTGCTCCAGCGTTCCGGCGCCGCCCGCGGTCAGTGGCAGCCGGACGGTCAGCCCGGTGCCGACCCGGTAGATCGCGTTGACGGTGCCACCCGACTCCAGGCGCCGCACCGGCAGGTCGGCCCACTGGGGGAACTGTCCGCGCAGCAGTCGGCGGACGAGGTCCTCGTCGGTCTCCGCTTCGTCTGCGTGCATCGTGCCCATGGCCGTCAGGCCCGGCCGATGACGCCGGCCTCGCCGCCACGGGGGCTGGTGGGGGCGGAGGGCGGCGTCGGCCAGTCGATGACGTCGCCCCCGCCGTTCTGCACGGCGCTGACCCGGGTGGCGGGCGCCGCGGGCCAGTCGATGCCGGGCTCGGTGGCGACGGTGACGGCCGCGGCGACGGAGAGCAGGGCTGCGGCGGCGGAGGTGACGAGGATGCTTGAACGCATGTAGCGACTCCGAACGGAGGATCCCGTGACACGGGATCGAGAAGTGGGAGGCAGTGGCTCGGCAGCCGCTCGAAGCGGCTGCCCGGCCTCGATCAACCTAGATCTCCCGGGTCCCGATGGCAAGTCGGTTTGCCAAATATTGCCAAGCGTTCACCAGGGTGCTAGAGGGGGTGCGGAGCGTCGCAGGTCCAGCGAGGCACGCACCCGGGCAAATTAGTTGCCAACGGGTTCAAGGGGCGCTACGATACCCATCAAAGCGTTGGGGGCGCGACCACGTTGACTGTTTTCCGATAACTGATTGCAGGACTCACATGACAGACGAGTCGTCCTTCGGCGCGCGCCTCAAGGCTTTGAGGCTCCAACGGGGACTGTCCCAGGCCTCGTTGGCCGGCGATGAGATCTCCACGGGGTACTTGTCCCGCCTGGAGTCGGGCGCGCGCCAGCCCACCGAGCGCGTGATCACCTACCTTGCCGAGCAGCTGGGCGTGGACCGCCTGGCCTTCGACGCCCTGCCCGCCACGGCCACCGCCACCGGTGGCGCCGCCGGCGGCAGCTCGCTGACGAAGGCGCTGAGCATCGCGGCCTCCTCCGACAGTGACGAGTACGTCGAGGAACTCATCGACGTACTCGCGACCGCCGGGGCGGAGGACCCGCTCCTGCGCTGGCAGGCCCTGTGGGTGATCGCCCGGTACCGGTCCCGCCACGGCGAGCGCACCGAGGAGCAGGCGTGCCTGGAGGAACTGGCCGCCATGGCCGATGAGCTCGCGCTCCCCGCGCTGCAGTGCCGGTCCGGCACCCAGCTCTCCCGGTGTCTGCGCTCGGTGGGCCAGGTCGCCCGGGCACTCGAACTCGCCGAGGGCGCGTACCGCGTCGCCCGGGACGCCGGCCTCTCCGTCACCGACACCGGGAACGCCCTGCTGGCGCTGGTGTCGGCCGAGGCGGAGGCCGGCCGGCTGACCGAGGCCCGGGCGCACGCCCGGGAGCTCGTCGAACTCGTGGCGGGCCGGTCGGACGTGCTGCGCGCCGAGGCCCTGTGGTCGGCGGCCACCGTCTGCTCCCGCCAAGGGGACGACGAGGCGGTCCACGCGTACCTGGAACAGGCCATGCAGGCGCTCGACAGCCGTGTCGACCCCATGCTGTGGGCGCGGCTGCGACTCGCCGCGGCCTCGCTGTACCTGCAGTCCAGGCCCGCCCTCACCGAACAGGCCCGCACCTGCCTGACGCAGGCCGAGACGGCGCTCTCGCTCATCGGCACGCCCGCCCAGCAGCAGGAACTGCTGGTGCTCCAGGCGCACCTGGCGTTCGAGGAGGGCCGGTACGCGGACGCCCGCGCCGCCCACGACCGGCTGGACTTCGACAACCTGCGGCTCACCTACCGCGACCGGATCCGGCTCCAGACGCTCGACAGCCTGCTGCTGATCGTCGAGGGCCACCAGCAGGAAGGGCGCGCCCGGCTGAAGAAGCTGGGCGAGGAGGCCCGCCGCGCCTCGAACATGGACCTCGCCGCCGAGATCTGGCGGGTCCTGGCCGAAACGCTGGAGAGCGCCGAGCAGGCGGGCACCGCCGGGCGCTGACCGGCGGGCGGGCCCGTGCCGGCCCGTGCCGGTCGGTGCCAGCCCGCGCCGGTCGGTGCCGGCCCGCGCCGGCACGGGCCGGCACCGACCGGCCGCGGACACCGCCCGGCACCGACCGCACCGAACATGCCGAACATGCCCCGGGGCCCTGGCTGAAGCCAGGGCCCCGGGGCATGTCTGCCGACAGGAGCGGTCGGCGCCGGTCCTCACCCGGCGAGTACGCGGCGCATCCACGCCACCCGCGCCCGGTGCGCGGCCCGCGAGACGACCGCGTCCGGGACCCACTCGTCGAAACTGTGGAACGCCCCCGACCACACGTGGAGTTCGGCCGAGCCGCCGGTCTGCCAGATGCGGGACGCGTAGGCGATCCCCTCGTCGCGCAGCGCCTCCACGGAACCGACCTCGATGAAGGCGGGCGGGAGTCCGGACAGGTCCTCGGCCCGGCCCGGGGCCGCGTAGCAGGAGACGTCCGGCGTGCCGCGCCGCTCGCCCAGCAGGGCCGTCCACCCTGCCCGGTTGGACTCCCCGTCCCACAGCCCCACGCGTGCCATCTGCCCGGCCGAGAACGTGTCGCAGCGGTCGTCGAGCATCGGGAACTGCAGTACCTGGCCGACCGGTCGCGGACCGGAGCGGTCCCGCGCCAGCAGTGCGAGGCCTGCGGCGAGGGCACCGCCGGCGCTGTTGCCGCTGAGGAAGATGCGCTCCGGGTCGAGGCCGAGGCCTTCGGCGTGCTCCGCCAGCCAGCACAGCCCGGCGTAGCAGTCCTCCACGGGCGCCGGGTCGGGGTGCTCCGGCGCCAGCCGGTACTCGACGGAGACCACGGCCGCCCCCAGGTCCTGGGCCCGGTCCAGCTCGCCGACCAGTTCGGTGCTGCGGTGGCTGCCGGCCACCATGCCGCCGCCGTGCGTGTGGTAGATGACCGGCACGGGTCCCGTGGCCGACGCCGGCCGGCAGATCAGCAGGGTGATCGCGGGCGCGCCGGCCGGGGCGGGCACCGTACGCTCCTCGATCTCGAACGCCCCGCCGCGGCGTATCGCCTCGTCGCTCAGCCGCCCCGAGGCGGAGCGGCGGCGCCGGTCCGGGATCAGTTCGGGGGTCAGGGGCATCGGGAGCTCGCCGAGGATCCAGCCGATCGGCCCGGCCAGCTCGGCGTCGAAGGGCGGCGGCGGAGCCTCCAGCCCCGCCTGCCGGAGGGAGGGGTAGGGGGAGGCGGTGGGATTCACGGTGTTCACGGCGTCCACGGTGTTCGCAGGGTTCACGGCGTTCACGGTGCTCCTTGTCCGATCTACTCGACGGGCAGCAGGGCGAGGGCGTCCACTTCGAGCAGCAGATCGGGGCGGTAGAGCGCCACGATCTGGACCACCGTGCTCGCCGGCGGGCGCCGCGTGTCGATGAACTCGTCGCGCGCCGCCAGGATCTGGGGGACGAAGTCGATGTCGGTGACGAAGTAGGTCAGCTTGATGACGTCGTCGAACGTGGCTCCGGCGGCGGCGAGGCAGCGCTCCATGTTGGTGAAGACCTGCCGGGCCTGGGCTGCGGGGTCGCCGGGGCCGACGAGTTCGCCGTCGGCGTCGAACGGCATCTGGCCGGCGATCGCAGCCACCCGTCCCGGCCCGGTGACCACGTGGGTGTACCCGTCGCTGGGGGCGACCCCGGCTGGGTGCGACAGGTGTACGAGGCCGGGCCGTTCCTTCTTGTCCGTCATGTCTTCACTCCTGGAAGGGTCGTGAGGTGTGTGCGTATGCGACAGAGGTGTGTGCGTGTGCGACAACAGGGAGGTGTGTGGGGCAGGGGAACGCCGCGGCCCCGGCGGCCGTCACTTCGCGGTGAGGCGTACCGGCAGGCTCTCGGGGCCGCCCACCTCGATGGACCGCAGCCGCCGGACGGGGCCGCTCTGCTCGATCCGGCCCACGGTGTCGAGCAGTTCCGTGAACAGGACGCGCATCTCGGCCCGCGCCAGGGTGCTGCCGATGCAGAAGTGCTCCCCGGCGGCCAGGGCGATGTGCCGGTTCGGGCTGCGGGTGATGTCGAAGACGTACGGATCGGTGAACACGTCCTCGTCGCGGTTGGCCGAGGGCAGCCACAGGACGACGCGGTCGCCGGCCTCGATCCGCGTGCCCCGGATCTCCACGGGGCGGGTGGCGACCCGCATGCTGTGCGTCGCGCTGGAGGTCCAGCGCAGGATCTCCTCGATGGCGCCGGGCATCAGGCTCCGGTCGGCGGCCAGCCGCTGCCACTGCTCCGGGTGCTCCAGGAAGGCCTGCATGCCCCCGATCAGGGCCAGCCGGCCGTTCTCGGTGGCCCCGATGAGGTTCTCGCAGTTGAAGACCGCCTCCTCCTCGGTCAGCAGCTCGCCGCCCACCGTGCCGTTGACGAGGGCGCTCACCAGGTCGTCGGTGGGCTCCTCCATCCGCTGGTAGAGCAGCTCCATGAAGTACTCGACGAGCATGGGGTGCGAGACCAGTGACGTATGGGCCTCGAACGCCTCGTTCGTCCACCGGTACAGGTCCTCGTGGTCCCGCTCGGGGATGCCCAGGATGTGGCAGATCACCGACAGCGACAGCCGCCCCGCCACGTCGTCCGCGAAGTCGCAACGGCCGAGTTCCACGGCCCGCCCGAGGACGCTGCGCGTCGCCGCCCGGATGTAGCCCTCCAGGCCCCGTACGGCGCGGGTGTTGAACCAGTCCGCCATCAGGCCGCGCAGCTGCTTGTGCCGCGGGGCGTCGGTCAGGGCGAGCGTCATGCCGCCGCCCGGGTCGTCGCCGGAGCGCAGCAGTACGCCGCGCGCCGAACTGAACGTCGCCGCGTCCCGGTACACGGCACGGATGTCCCCGTGCCGGGTCAGCGACCAGAACGCGGGCAGTTCCGCCGCCGCCTCGTGGCGGTGCACCGGGGCGTGCGCGCGCATCCACCGCCACACGGCGTGCGGATCACCGTCGGCGTGCAGGCCGGGGTCGGTCAGCAGGGCGGGCGATACGGCGGTCGTTGTCATCGCGTGACTCCTGGGACGAGGGTGCGCACACGCTCCGTGAAGCGCTTGGAGACCTCCCGCGCGGTGCTCTCCGCGACGGTGCCGGGCCGGAAGGCGGTGTGGACGAGCAGCCCGCCGTCGTCCGCGGGCCACAGCTCGGTGTGCAGTTCGAGGGGCAGGTCGAGGTAGGGCTGGCGCAGCAGGGTGGTCCTCGCGCCTACGAGTTCCAGCTGCGGCGGGGTGTTGTCCTGGCAGGCGAAGAGGGTCTGGTACAGCGGGGGCCGGCCGCTGCGCGGCGGGTCCACCAGCGCCAGGACGTCCGGGAACGGCACGTCCTGCGCGGCGAAGGCGCGGGCGGAGGTTTCGGCGACCCGCGCGACGGCGGCCTGGTCGCCGTCCAGGGCGGCCCCGCGCAGCCGCAGGGCCAGCATGTTGATGTGGCATCCGACGGCGCGCTCCAGTTCCGCGCCGTCGCGCTGGGCGACGGGGACGCCGACGGCGAAGTCCCGCTGCCCGGTCGCCTCCGACAGGCTCGCCGCCCACAGGGAGAGCAGGACCACGAAACGGGTGACCCCCGCCGAGGCCGCCACGGCGTCGGCCCCGGCCAGTGCCTCGGCGTCCAGTACGGCCTCGACCAGGCCGGGCGCGGGGCTCGGCGTCAGGCCGGGCGTCAGATCCGGTGCCAGGCCCGGCGCTCCCGGCTCCCGCGGCTCTCCCGCCGCCGCCCGCAGCTCTTCCGCCTCCCCTGTCCCGGGGCCGACCGGCCACCGCATCGCCGGTACGTCGGCCAACTCGGCCCGCAGGTACGCATGGTGGTTCCCGGCCGCGGCCTCCCGCAGGCGCGCCTCGCGCTCCCGGTGCACCGCCGCCAGCGTCGGACGGGGGCCGAGCACGGGGGCGCCGGTGGCCAGCGCGGTGCGGTAGGCGGCGCTCAGGTCGTCGGCGAGGACGGCCTCCGACCAGCCGTCGAAGGCGACGTGGTGCACCACGCAGCCGAACACCGCGGTGCTCGCGCCGGTCTCCCGGCCGGTGACGGGGACCAGGACGGTGCGCCACACCTCCCCGAGGTCCGGGGCCAGCTCCCCGGCGAGCTCGGCGCGGGCCGCACGGGCGGCCGCCGCGACGGACTCCCGGGCGGGCAGCACCTCCAGGGGCGGCGGGGGGATGTCCACGAGTTCCGCGGCGGGCCGCGGGTCGAGCACGTACGCGGCGCGCAGGGGCTCGTGGCTCCGGTGCACCTCGGCGACGGCCGCCTCCAGCGCGCCCAGGTCCAGCTCGCCCTCGACCGCCCAGGTCAGCAGGCAGTGCCCCGTACGGTCCGCCGGATCCAGCAACTGCGGGGTGAGGTACACCAGCTGCATGGCCGACAGCGGCGTGTCGGAGTCGGAGCCGACCGGAGCGGCCTGGGCCGCAGTCGGCGCGGGCGCCGGCGCGGCGGCCAGTCGGCGGGCGAGGCCCGCGGCCGTCGGGTCCTGGTACAGCCAGGAGACCGGGACCGGCCGGGACAGCGCCGCCGCGAGCCGTGCGCAGAGCCGGCCCGCGCCGAGCGAGGTCCCGCCGAGGCCGACGAAGGGCACGTCGAGGGGGACCGCGTCGAGTTCCAGGACGGAGGCGAAGCACTCCGCGACGGCCCGCAGCACGGGATCGCGCAGGTCGGCGGGCCGGACGCCGGGCTGCGACGCCGGGTGCGTCGGGTGAGTCGGGTGCGCCGGGTGTGCCGGGTGTGCCGGCTCCGACGTCGGGCCGCCCGGGGAGGCCGGTCCGGCCGCCTCGGCCAGCGCCAGCAGGGCCCGTTCGTCCAGCTTGCCCTGCGCGGTGACGGGGAAGGCGTCGACACCGACCACCGCGGCGGGCCGCTGGTAGGCGACCAGGGCTTCGGCCAGTACGGCGAGCGCGCCGTCCAGCGGGTCCCCCAGGCGCACCGGCACGCAGAACGCGACCAGTTCGCGTTCGCCGCGGGCGGCGTCGCCGCGGGCCAGTACCCGGCAGTGCCGTACGGCGGGAAGAAGCTGCTCCACCTGGCGCTCGACCTCCGCCGGCTCCACGCGGTGGCCGCGGATCTTCAGCTGCCGGTCGGACCGGCCCTGGTAGTGCAGCAGGCCGTCCCGGTCCCAGCGGCCGAGGTCGCCGGTGCGGTAGACGCGCACGTCCCGCCCGTCGATCCGTACGTCGGTGAACTTCCGCGCGGTCAGCGCCTCGTCGCCCAGGTAGCCGAGCGCCAGCCCGTCACCCGCGAGGCAGATCTCCCCGGTCTCGTCCACCGCGCAGGGCCGGGTCCCGTCCAGGACGTGGACCTGCGTACCGGGCACCGGACGCCCGAGGGGAATGCCGCCGGGGAGGTCGCAGTCGGGTTCCGTGATGCGGTGGGTGGTGGCGAAGACCGTGGACTCGACCGGCCCGTAGCCGTTGAGGAGTGCGATGCCGGGGTGCCGGTGCAGGAAGCGGCGGACGTGGCCGGCCGAGAGGCGCTCCCCGCCGATCATGACCTGGCGCAGCCCGCGGAAGGCGTCCGGGGACTCGTCCACGATCATGTTGAACAGGCTGCTGGTCAGCCAGACGGTGTCCGCGCGGTGCCGGGACACGGCGTCGCCCAGGGCGACGGGGGACAGATAGGGGTCGGTCACGACCAGCGAGGTGCCGCCGCTCAGCAGCACCGACCACAGTTCGAGCGAGAAGGCGTCCCAGGGGGTGGCGGCGGCCAGCGGCATCACCGTGTCGGCGGTGAACTCGGCGAAGCCGCCCGGCTGGAAGAGGCGCGCCGTCGCCCGGTGCGGGCTGAGCACGCCCTTGGGCCGGCCCGTGGTCCCGGAGGTGAAGAAGACGCACGCCGGATCGCCGGCGTCGACGGCCACGGGCGTGAACCCATCGGGATCAGGTGCCGCCCCGGCCGTCTCCCCGGAGGGCGGCGGCCACACGGGCAGCGCGTGGCCGTGCGGCGCGTGGCCGTGCAGCGTGCGGCCGTCCGGTGCATGGCCCTCCGGCCCACCGCCCTGCGCCGCGTCCCCGCTCTCGCGGGCGATCATGAGGGGCGGCCGCAGGTCGCGCATCACGTCCCGCAGCCGGTCCGCGGGCCAGTCGGGGTCCAGCAGGGCGTAGGCCGCCCCGGTCTTCAGGACCGCGAGGAGCGCGGTGACCAGCTCCGTGCTCCTGGGCAGCAGTACGGGCACCAGTGCGCCGGGGGTGACCCCCGCGGCGACGAGCCCCGAGGCCCAGGCATCGGCCGTGGCGTCGAGTTCCGCGTACGTGGTGGTGCGGTCCCCCTCGACGAGGGCGACCGCCCCGGGGCGCTCCGCCGCCCTGCGGGCGAACGCCTCGTGCAGTCCCCCGCCGGGCGCGGTGTTCCGCGGGCCGGCAGTCCACTTCGGGTCCGGTCGCACGCCGTCCCCTCCCCTCTGTTCCGGTTTCCCACCTGTCGGACAAAGCGATGGCAAGAACATTGCCACCGAGTTGCCCAATCTGGCAACCTTGCTGATCCGTACCGGCGCACCGGCCCGCGCCGGACGGGACCCATCGCCCTCCGGACCCGGAGGGCGCCGCAAGGTTGACCGAAGGCGGGTACATGACGCGCGACCGTTCCCTCGACATAGCCGTGACCGGGGTCTCCGGCCGGTTCCCCGGCTCCAGCGATCTGGCCGGGTGGTGGGAGGCCCTCGTGGAGGGACGGGTCCTCACCACGCGGTACGACAAACGCAGGCTGCGCGAGGCCGGGGTGCACCCAAGCCTGGTGGACGACCCCGAGTTCGTGCCGGTGCACGGGCATCTGGACGACGCCGACCGCTTCGAGAACGCCCTGTTCCGGGTGAGCCCGCGCGAGGCGGAGATGATGGACCCGCAGCACCGGCTGATGCTGGAGTGCGCGTGGGCGGCGCTGGAGGACGCCGGGACCAGCCCCCTGGACACCGCGCTCACCACCGGCGTGTACGCCTCGGCCAGCGGCAGCGGCTACCTGCGCGCCATGCTGGCCGGCGGCGGGCTGGACCCCATGACCCTGGAGGACGCCGTCCACGGCAACGAGCCGGACTTCATGGCGAGCCTCATCTCCTACAAGCTCAACCTGACCGGGCCCGCGATCGCCGTCCAGACCGCCTGCTCCTCCTCCCTGGTCGCCCTCCACACGGCCGTCCAGGCACTGCTGAACGGCGAGTGCGACCAGGCCCTCGTCGTGGGCGCCGGTGTCGCCTACCCCCAGGCCGGGCACCTCCACGTGCCCGGCGGCATCCACAGCGCCGCGGGGGCCTGCCGGCCGTTCGACGAACACGCCGACGGCGTGGTGGCGGGCTCCGGGGTGGCGTGTGTCGTCCTGCGGCGCCTGGAGGACGCGCTCGCGGACGGGGTGGAGCCGTACGGCGTCGTCCTCGGCACGGCCGTCAACAACGACGGCTCGGCCAAGGCCGGTTACTACGCCCCCTCCGCCGGCGGACAGGAGGCCGTCATCCGGGCCGCCCTGGAGGCCGCGGACGTCGACGGCGCGAGCATCGGCTACCTGGAGACGCACGGGACCGGCACCCGGGTCGGCGACCCCATCGAGTGGTCCGCCGCCTCGGCGGCCCTGCGCGCCGCCGGCGCCGCCCCCGGCCAGGTCGCCGTGGGCGCGCTCAAGGCGAACACCGGCCACCTCGACAACGCCGCGGGGCTCGCCGGACTGATCAAGGCCCTGTACGTCGTACGCGAGGGCGTGGTCCCGCCGGTCGCCGGATTCACCCGGCTGAACCCCCTGCTGGACACGGAGGACTCGCCGCTGTACGTCCCCGCCGCCGCGGCGCCGTGGTCCGGCCCCGAGCCGCGGCGGGCCGGGGTCAGCTCCTTCGGCGTGGGCGGCACCAACGCGCACGCCGTCGTCGAGGCGCCGCCCGCCCCCGCGCCCCGGTCCGACGGGCAGGACCGGCCGGAGGCCGGGTACCTCGCCCTGCTC
>NZ_WTFF01000369.1 GCF_019400985.1 Streptomyces bambusae | reverse complement strand
CGCGAGCGGGGTGCGGTGTGTGAGTGATGTGGTGGGTCGGGTGCGCTCGGCGCGCGCGGCGCGCCCACCGTGCGGGGCGTGACGGGGGGGCCCCGTGAGTCCCCGCCGGCACCGCCGGGACCGGCGGTCCCGGTCATCCCGCGCCCGGTCGGGCCGGTCTCGTGGGGACCGCCGATGACATTGGTACGCGGGAGGCCGGTGTTGCGGCCGTTCGTCGGGACCTGCCGACCACCGCTGATGCCCTCACGCGGCGGCATTCCGGGAAGACCGTTCTTGCCGCCGGGGCCAGACGTCGAGGGCAGGCCAGGCAGGCCGTTCTTGCCGCCACCTGGGCCGGTCGTCGGGGGCAGCCCGGGCAGGCCGTTCTTGCCACCGGGCCCGGACGTCTTCGGACCCACCGTGGTGGGCGGAAGCGTCGGCGGCAGGATCAGGGGTGTGTTCGGGTTGGGGCCGGTGGTGGGCGGCGGAAGATTCGGCGTCGCGGGCAGCGGGGTCCGCTCCAGCGGCGCGATGCTGTCGATGTTGACGTCGACGTCCTTGTCGGGACGCGGACCGGTCGTGGACGGCGGGGTGGCGTCCGGGTTGGGCCCGTGGCCGGGAATCGAGCCGGGCTTGTCGTCACCGCCACCGTCGCGCGGCTGCGCGACGTACTTGTCCCCCACATTGGTGTTACGGCTCCCGTCGCCTCCACCACCAGGGCGCGAGATGTACACATCACCGTCACGGCCTTCCGGCACGACGGAGTCCGGCGGCGGCGGAAACGTAGGAATCTCCGCCTTGTTCATCTGCGTCGACGACGCCTCGTACGACTGCGCCAGCTTCGTCATCTGCTGGATGGCCTCGTGCCGGTCGCCCGACAGCTTCGACCAGGACTCCTGGCTCGTCTTCTGGGCGTCCGGGTCGTTGCGGAACTCCTTGGCCGCCTCGTAGTTCGCCGCCGCGGTCGCGTCGTACTTCGGCATGTTGGCCTTGACCTCGACGATGGTCTGGGCCGCGTTCTGCATCCAGGTGCCGCCGGTCTTGCTGTACTCGCCCAGGCGGAGGGTCGCGTTGCCCATGGCGTTGACCCACTCCTGGAAGGCTTCGGCGGCCTTGCCCTCCCAGCCCTGGACCTTGTGGTTCTTGAGGTCGTTGCCGATCTTCGTGATCGTGGTCTCGGCGTCCTTCAGGAGCTGGCCGCGCGACTTCACCGTCTCCGCGTTGACGGAGGCGAGCATCGCCAGCAGTTCCTGGTGCGAGTAACCCTCGAAGTTCGTCGTCGCCATTACATCTCACCCCCGGCGGTGCTGCCGTTGCCCTGCCCCTGCGCCTGCGGCTGCTGGGCCGCGTTCTCCTTGTGCTGCGGGTCCCGCTTCGGGTCGTAATGCTTCTGCGCGTCCGCGTGGATCGCGCGCATCCGCATCTTGACCTCGTCGTCGATGTTCTCGTAGCCGACCCTCGACGCCATGATCGCGATGCCCAGCGCCTCGATCTGGTTCGCCAGCCCCTTCGAGAGGTTCTCCAGCTCCGAACGGACCTTGTTGTACGCGGCGTAGAGGTTGTCCGCCTCCGCGAAGCCCTTGCCCAGGTCGCCCTTGCCCAGCGTGCCGTCCGCGATCTTGCCCGAGTCGGCCTTGGAGTCCTTGAGCTGTTCGAGCAGGGCGTCCACGCGCTGCTTGTACTTGACCATGGACTCGTGCTCGACGAACAGGGCCGGCGCCTGCGCGGCGATCAGGCCCTTGTTCGCCACTTCCAGCATCGGGCGGACCGCCCCGAACCCCGGGATCAGTCCAAAGATGCTCGCATCCACGTCCTCAGCCACAGCGGCCTCCCCGTCTCCCCGTCTCTCCCCGTTGTCGCGGCGTCACCGCCGCTCCCCGTCCCCGTACCGTCCCCGTGCCGTTCCCGTTCGCACCCGTGCGCGCGCAGAATTACGCAGACTCATCGATCACTTTAGCGATCGGCGCCGACAGTCCCAACCTCGGCTTGCAGCTGCAATGCGGGTCACACGGTCAAGAGTTGGCTCCCGCCACCGCCGCGGACGGCCGGATCGGGAGTCGGTTGACCGGGCGGCCCGTTGCCGCGCGTACTGCCGAGGCTACCGCCGCCGGTGCCGTAACCACAGGGACCGCGCTTGCCGCCTTCGCCCCGAACGGGGCGACGACGTCCCGCTCCTCCACGAGTTTGACGATCCGTACGGTCGGGCAGTCCAGTGCCGTCGGCAGCGCGTAGCCCGTCAGGTCGGGGTGGCGGACCATGCCGGCCACGGTGCGGAGGTTCTCGGTCAGGGCCGCGCCGACGCCCTGGGTGACCCCGGCTTCGATCCGGGCGCGCAGCTGGGCGGGGTTGAGGACGCGGCCGACGTCCTGGGCGACGGCGAGTTCGACCACGCGGACGGTGCCGAGCTCGATGTCCACGTCGACCACCGCGCGGATCGCGCAGAAGGCGAGGCCGACGAAGGCGTCGCCCTGGCCGTCGGCGTCGAGCGGCTCGGTGGGGTGCGGGCGGCACTGGGCGGTGGCCCACAGCTCCTTGCCCTGCATCGCCTCCGCCACCGTGGTGGAGAACGCGCCGTCGTAGGAGGTGATCCGGCCGTCCTGGATCTGGAGCAGCTCCGTCGACATGCCGAGCTTGTGCGCCATGGGCTGGAGCAGCTGCGTACGGACCATCTTCGCGGCCCGTTCGACGGCGCCGCCCGACACCCAGGTGTGCCGGCCGTGCGTCGCCGGGCCGGCCGGGGGCTGGTCGGTGTCCACCGGGGCCACCGAGACCTCCTCGACGCCCAGGACCTCCTGGACGATCTGGCGGGCCAGCGTGGCGAACCCCTGGCCGGTCTCGACGGCGGCGCAGATGACGGTGGCGACCCCGTTGTGGACCTTCACGGTGGCGGTCGAGACCTCGTCCGCGCCCTCGGCGCCCAGCATGTGGACCATGCCGAGGCCGTAGCCGACGCCGCGCCGCACCGCGCCCGGCTCGCCCGCGCCCTCGGGGCCGCCGGGCAGCAGCCAGTCCTCCTCGGGGGCGTCCTTGGGCAGCGAGGGCAGCTCGAAGTCACGCACCGAGCGCAGCAGTTCGGCGACGGGGGCCGGGCAGGTGACGGTCTGGCCGGTGGGGAGGATGTCGCCGGTCGCCAGGACGTTGCGCAGGCGCAGCTCGGCGCCGTCGATGCCGAGGGCGGCGGCCAGCTTGTCCATCTGGCCCTCGTACGCGGCGCAGACCTGCATCGCGCCCTCGCCGCGGACATGGCCGGAGGGCGGGTTGTTGGTGCGTACGGCCCAGCCCTCGACGAAGGCGTGCGGGACGACGTACGGGCCGCAGGCGAAGGCCACGGCGGCGGCCAGGGACTCGGCGGAGGAGTCGGCGTACGCGCCGCCGTCCATCAGGATCTGCGCCTCGACCTTGACCAGCCGGCCCTCGGCGTCGGCGTGGTGGCGGTAGCGCAGCAGGGTCGGGTGCCGGTGGGAGTGCCCGAGGAAGGACTCCTCGCGGGTGGCGGCGAGTTTGACCGGGCAGCCGGTGCGCAGCGCGAGCAGGCCGAGCGGGAGCTGGAAGCCGGCGTCCTCGCGGTCGGCGGTGGCTCCGGGTACGCCCGTGACGACGACCTTGACCCGCTCGGGTTCGAGGCCGAAGCAGGCGGCGGCCAGGTCGCGGTCGGTGTGCGGGTCGGTGGAGGCGGTGTACAGCTCGACGCCGCCGTCGGGGCGGGGCACGGCGAGGCCGGCCTCGGCGCCGATGGGGGCGGGGTCCTGGCGGCCGATGCGGTAGAGGCCCTCGACGACGACCTCGCCGGTGGCCTCCGGGTCGCCGTAGCGGAGCGGGATGTGCCGGATCAGGTTGCCGTCGGGGTGCAGCGGCGGGGCGGCGAAGGACTGCTCGGGGTCGGTGACGGCGTCCAGCAGCTCGTACTCGACGGCGATCGCGGCGGCGGCGAGGCGGGCGGTGTCGGGGTGGTCGGCGGCGACGGCGGCGATGGGCTCGCCGTGGTGGCGTACGACGTCGTGGGCGAAGACGGGCCGGTCGGCGATGCGGCGGCCGTGGGTGGCGGTGCCGGGGACGTCGGCGTGGGTGACGACGGCCCGCACCCCGGGCATCTCGGCGGCGGCCGAGGTGTCGACGGAGACGATGCGGGCGTGGGCGTGCGGGGAGCGCAGTACGGCGGCCCAGAGGAGCCCCTCGGCCCACAGGTCGGCGGCGTACGGGAAGGTGCCCTCGGTCTTGGCGCGCGCGTCGGCGGACAGGACGGAGGCGCCGATTCCGCGGGGCGTGGACGGCTGCGCCCCGCCCGCCCCGCCTTCTGCGCCGGCCCCCGCCGGCTGGCCGGCTTCGCCGGTCGCCGTGGCCGTCGGCGTCGCCGTGGCGGCGTCGTTCCCGCTCACGCCATTCCTCCGTGGTGGTGGTCGGGGTGGACGCCGCCTTCGCCGGGGGCGGCCTGGTGCGGGATACGGGCGTCGGCGAAGGTGCCGGTGGCGGGGCCGGGGGCGAAGCCTGGGCCGGTGGCGGGGTCGGTTCCGGCCGGCGCGTCGGCCGCCGCCTCGGCCGCTGCCGCCTCGGCTGCCGCTGTGCGGCCGGCGACGACCTCGCGGACGGCCTCGACGACGCCCTGGTAGCCGGAGCAGCGGCAGAGGTTGCCGCAGACGGCCTGGCGGGTCTCCAGCTCGCTGGGGGCGTGGTTGCCCTCCAGCAGGTCGTGGATGGTCATGGCCATGCCGGGGACGCAGAAGCCGCACTGGACGGCGCCGGAGCGGCACAGGGCCTGCTGTACGTCGGACAGCTCGCCGCCCGTGGCCAGGCCCTCGACCGTACGGACCTCACTGCCGGCGGCGGTGGCGGCGGGGACCAGGCAGGACGCGACGAGGCGGCCGTCGACCTGCACGGCACAGGCCCCGCACTCGCCCTGCGAGCAGCCGTCCTTGGCGCCTGCGAGGCCGAGGCGCTCGCGCAGCACGTAGAGCAGCGACTCGCCGATCCAGGCGGCGGTGACGGGGCGGTCGACGCCGTTGACGCGCAGGACGTAGGAGGCGAGCGGGTGCTCCCGGTGGGGCTCGTCGTACGCGTCCTCGGCGAGGGCCGGGTCGACAGCCGGGTACGCGTCTCCGGCGGCGGGGTCGGCGGCGGGGTCACCGGGGGCGCCGAACTCGGGCCGGCGGAGGTCGGGCTCGCCGAGCCCGGGGCCGTCGAGCTCGGGACCGTCGGGACCAGGACCGGCCAGACCGGGCGCACCGAGGCCGGGGGCGCCGAAACCGGGCTCGCCGGCGCCGGGCTCGCCATGACGCGCCTCGGGGTCCGTTCCGCCGTCCGGTCGGGTGCCGTCCACGGCCTCGCCGCCGCCCTGCTCGGCGTCGCCCAGGGACACGGCTTCAGGTGCGGCAATGGCTGCGGCTGCGGCATCCGCTTCGGCTGCGGCGTCCTGCGCGTACGCGTGGTCGTGCGCGGCCTCGTCCGGGTCCGCAGGCCGGTCTCCGGCGGGGGTGACCGCGGCCGACTCCTGAGCCACGAGCCCGTCGAAGGCCAGGTGCACCCCCTCGGCGGGCGTGTGGCCCGCCCCGGCCGCGTAGGACTCGGGACCGAGGTGGATCCCCTCGGCAGGTGTGTGACCGGCGCCGGCGGCGAACGGCCCCTGGCCGGCCTCGTCCGGAACCGGGCCCGCCTCGTGAGCCGCGTCGAACCCCGACGGCGTGCCTTCGGCCGGCGTGTGGCCCGCGCCGGGCCCATGCGCCCCAGGACCGAGGTGGATCCCCTCCGCAGGCGTGTGCCCGGCACCGGTAGCGAACAGCTCGTGGCCGGCACCGTCCCGGGCCGGGCCGCCGCCGTGAGCCGCGTCGAACCCCGACGGCGTGCCTTCGGCCGGTGTGTGGCCCGCGCCGGCCGCGTGCGCCTCGGGCCCGAGGTAGATCCCCTCCGCGGGCGTGTGACCCGCACCGGTCGCGTGCGCCTCGGGGTCGAATGCGTGCGCCTCGGGATCGAAGTAGATCCCCTCCGCCGGGGTGTGGCCCGCCCCGGCGGCGAACGTCGCGGTGCCGGCCAGCGCCGACACCGGGCCGTGTCCGTGGGCGTCGAACGCCGGCGCGGCGGCCTCCGCGGGCACGTGGCCCGGGTGGGACGCGTGGTCCTCGCCGGCACCCGGCGGGAGGTGTACGCCCTCGGCGGGCGTGTGCGCCGGGGCCATGAACGCCAGCGCGACACCCTCGGCCGGCGTGTACCCGGCCTCGGCGTGCGCCCCGTGTGCGACCTGGACGCCTTCGGCGGGCGTGTGCCCCGCCGAGGCGGCGAACAGCTCGCGGCCGGCCCCGTCCTGGGCCGGGCCCACGCCGTGGGCCGCGTCGAACCCGGACGGGTCGCCCTCGAACGCCCCGTGGACGCCCTCGGCCGGCGCGTACGTCTCCGGGGCGACCATGTGGACGCCCTCGGCAGGGGTGTGGCCGGGCCCGGCCGGGAAGGCCGCAGGGACGGCCCCGTCCTCGGCCCGGTCGTCGAACGCCACGGGGACGCCCTCCGCCGGGGTGTGGCCGGCCAGGGGCGCGTACGCGGCCTCACCCGGCGCGTGCCCGGTCGGTACGGCGTACGGGTCCGCGGTCGCGTGCGCCGCGGCCGGCGCCGTCGCGCCGGCGTAGGCACCGGCGTACGGCGCGAGGTCAGGGTCGGTGTCGGAGCCGGAGCCGGAGCCGGAGCCGGAGGCAACGGCAGCAGCAGCGTCGGCGGCCGGGTAGCGGGCCGGCTCGTGCGGGGTGCTGCCGTACGTGTGGGTGGCCTCGATGTCGGGGGCCGCGTCCAGGGGCGTGCCCACGCCCGGGCCGCCCAGAATGCGCTGGGGGCGCGCGGCCGAGGCACCGACGCCG
>NZ_WTFF01000368.1 GCF_019400985.1 Streptomyces bambusae | reverse complement strand
CGGCCGGACCGGGCGCGCCCGGCGCCGGGCGGACCACCCCCGGCCTGGTCCTGCTCCAGCTCGACGGGGTCGGCCACGACGTACTGCGCCGCGCCGCCGGCCGCGGGGTGATGCCGACGGTCGCCGCCTGGCTCGACGGCGGCCACCGGCTGGCGCCGTGGCGCACCGACTGGTCCAGCCAGACCGGCGCCAGCCAGCTCGGCATCCTGCACGGCTCCACCTACGACGTCCCCGCCTTCCGCTGGTACGAGAAGGACACCGGCGAGGTGGTGGTCTGCAACCGCCCCACCAGCGCCGCCGAGCTCCAGCGCCGCGCCGTCGCCCGCACCGGCGACCGCGGACTGCTCGCGCACGGCGGCGCCAGCCGGGGCAACCTGTTCAGCGGCGGCGCCGACGAGCTGGCGCTGGTCCTGTCGGTCTCCGCCCGGCGCGGCCGCGGCAACCGGTCCCGCGCGGGCTACTTCGCGTACTTCTCCGACCCCGCCAACGCCGTCCGCACCGCCGTCTCCTTCGGCGCGGAAGTGGTCCGCGAGGCCGTCCAGTCGGTCCGGGCCCGGCTGCGCGGGGACCGGCCACGGGTCCCGCGCGGCGGGCTCTACCCGTTCGTCCGCGCCTTCGCCACCGTGGTCGAGCGCGACGTGGTCGTGGCCGCCGTGATCGGCGACATGCTGGCCGGACGCGCCTGCGTGTACGCCGACCTGGTCGGCTACGACGAGGTCGCCCACCACTGCGGACCGCACGGCCCGGACACCGACCAGGTGCTGGCCCGGCTGGACCGCTGCCTCGCGTCGATCGCCCGGGTCGCCGAGCACGCACCCCGCCCGTACCGGATCGTGCTGCTGTCCGACCACGGCCAGAGCCCGGGCGAGACCTTCCTCGCCCGCTACGGCCTGACCCTGAAGGACCTGGTCCGGGCCGGCTGCGGGCTGCCGGTGTCGCGCCGGGCCGGCCGTACGCACAGCGGGGCGGAGGCCCGGGCAGCGGTCCGGGCCGCCCTGCACCGGCCGGAGGAGGAGGACGCGGACGAGGCCCGGCCGGCCCGCGGCCGGGACCCGGTGGTCCTGGCCTCGGGCAACCTCGCGCTGATCTCCTTCCCCGCCGTGCCGGGCCGGGCCCGCCGGGAGTGGATCGAGCGGACCCACCCCGCGCTGCTGCCGACCCTGGCCAACCACCCGGGGGTGGGCTTCCTGCTGGTGGACGGGGAGGTGCTCGGCCCGGACGGGGCGGTGGCCCGGCTGGCCGTACCGGGGGAGGCGGAGGCGCTGCTCGCGCCGTACGGTCCGGGCGCGGCCGAGGCGGTGCGGCGTACGGACGGCTTCCCGCACGTGGCCGATGTCATGGTCAACTCGGCGTACGACCCGGCGGCCGGGACCGTGCACGCCTTCGAGGAGCAGATCGGCTCGCACGGCGGGCTGGGCGGGGAGCAGGGCCGGCCCTTCCTGATGTGGCCGCACGGGCTGTCGGACCCCGGGCGCGCCCTGGTGGGGGCGGAGGCGGTGCACGCCGTCCTGCGCGGCTGGCTGCGCGAGTCGGCACAGGGGGAGCCGGGGCCGCAGTGGCCGGGGAGGAAGCGGGGCAAGCTGCCCGAGCTGCTCGCGGAGGGGCCGAAAGGGGCGGAGGAGGATCAGCGGCAGCAGGCGCCCGCCGACGGAACCCTTCCGTCCGCAGGGGTGTCCGGGCAGGACGAAACCCGGTGATTTGGTGCCGTCCCCGCCGTACCCGACCATGTGTCGACCTGCCCATCATGTGAGACACCCGTAAGGCGCACCACCCATGACGTTGCACGCCGCACCGCCCACCCCAGCACCCGAGCAGGACCGCGGGCAGCAGGACCCCGGCCACCCCGAAGGCGGCGCACGGCAGGAGGGTCCGCACGCCCGGCGCTTCGGCCTGCCGATCGCGACCTGCCTGGTCATGGGCAACATCATCGGCGGCGGCATCTTCCTGCTCCCGGCGTCCGTGGCCCCCTTCGGCACCATCAGCCTGGTCGCCTTCGGCGTCCTGACGGCCGGTGCCATAGCCCTGGCCCTGGTCTTCGGCCGGCTCGCCGAGCGGCATCCGCAGACCGGTGGCCCGTACGTCTACGCCCGCGCCGCGTTCGGCGACTTCGCGGGCTTCCTCGCCGCCTGGAGCTACTGGATCACCGCCTGGGTCTCGAACGCCGCCCTGGCCGTCGCCGCCGTGGGCTACCTCGGCGTCCTCTTCCCGGCCGTGGCGGAGCACCGCTGGTCGATGTGCCTGGCGGCGCTGGCCGTCCAGTGGCTCCCGGCCGCGGCGAACCTGGCCGGCACCCGGTACGTGGGCGCCGTCCAGGTGGTCGCCACCGTGCTGAAGTTCGCCCCGCTGCTGCTCGTGGCGGTCGGCGGCCTGTTCTTCTTCGACCCGGCCAACCTCGGCCCGTACCGGGCGGGCGACTCCTCCGCGATGGGCGCGGTCTCCGCCGCGGCGGCCATCCTGCTCTTCAGCTACCTGGGCGTGGAGTCCGCGGCGGTCAGCGCGGGCGAGGTCCGCGACCCGGCCCGCAACGTCGGCCGGGCCACCGTCCTGGGAACCGTCGGCGCGGCCGTCGTCTACCTGCTGGGCACGCTGTCGGTGTTCGGGCTGGTGGCGCACGAGAAGCTGGTGGACTCCACGGCCCCCTTCACCGACGCGGTCAACGCGATGTTCGGCGGCACCTGGGGCGGCACCGTCGTGGCGTGCGCGGCCGTGGTCTCCATGCTGGGCGCCCTCAACGGCTGGACCCTGCTCAGCGCCCAGACCCCGTACGCCGCGGCCCGCGACGGCCTCTTCCCCCGTCCCTTCGCGGTCAAGCGCCGCGGGGTCCCGGTCGTGGGCGTCGTCGTGACGGTCGCCCTGGCCTCGGCGCTGACCGTGTACAACTACACCTTCGGCACCGGCGGCGTCTTCGAGGTCCTCGTCCTGGTCACCACCTTCACCGCGACCGTCCCCTACCTGCTGGCCACCGCGGCCCAGATCTACTTCCTGGCCTCCGGGCGCGCCGACCGGGTCCACCGTGGACGCCTGGTCCGTGACGCGGTCCTGGCCTGCCTGGCCTTCGGCTTCTCCCTGTGGCTGGTCGCCGGCTCCGGGTACGCGGCCGTCTACCAGGGCGTGCTGTTCCTCTTCGCGGGCGTCCTCGTCTACGCCGTGATGGCGGCCCGCGCCCAGCGGCGGCGCGAGAGCGCCTGACGGACGCACCCGGACTCACCCGGACGCGCCCGGACGCGCCCGGAAACGCCTGGAGGGCCGGCCTTGCGGCCGGCCCTCCAGTCCGTACGTCCCGACTCGGACTCAGTCGAGGTAGTCGCGCAGCACCTGCGAGCGCGACGGGTGGCGCAGCTTCGACATGGTCTTCGACTCGATCTGGCGGATGCGCTCACGCGTCACGCCGTACACCCGGCCGATCTCGTCCAGCGTCTTCGGCTGGCCGTCGTTGAGGCCGTAGCGCATGGAGACCACACCCGCCTCGCGCTCGGAGAGCGTGCCCAGGATCGACTGGAGCTGCTCCTGGAGGAAGGTGAAGGACACCGCGTCGGCCGGCACGACCGCCTCGGAGTCCTCGATGAGGTCACCGAACTCGCTGTCGCCCTCCTCACCCAGCGGGGTGTGCAGGGAGATCGGCTCACGGCCGTACTTCTGGACCTCGATGACCTTCTCCGGGGTCATGTCGAGCTCCTTGCCCAGCTCCTCCGGGGTGGGCTCGCGGCCCAGGTCCTGGAGCATCTGGCGCTGCACACGGGCGAGCTTGTTGATGATCTCGACCATGTGCACCGGGATGCGGATCGTGCGCGACTGGTCGGCCATGGCGCGGGTGATCGCCTGCCGGATCCACCAGGTGGCGTACGTGGAGAACTTGAAGCCCTTGGTGTAGTCGAACTTCTCCACCGCGCGGATCAGACCGACGTTGCCCTCCTGGATCAGGTCCAGGAAGAGCATGCCGCGGCCGGTGTAGCGCTTGGCCAGCGAGACCACGAGGCGGAGGTTGGCCTCCAGCAGGTGGTTCTTCGCGCGCCGGCCGTCCTCGACGAGGATCTCCAGCTCACGGCGGTAGGCCGGCTTGAGCTCTTCCTCCTCCTCCAGCTTGTACTCGGAGAACAGGCCCGCCTCGATGCGCTTGGCGAGCTCGACCTCCTGCTCGGCGTTGAGCAGCGGCACCTTGCCGATCAGCTTGAGGTAGTCCTTGACCGGGTCGGCGGTGGCGCCGGCCACCATGACCGTCTGGGCCGGGGCGTCGTCGTCGTCCTCGTCGGACAGCACGAAGCCCTGGCCGCCGGCCTTGGCCTCGTCCTCGGTGTCGTCCTCGAGGTTCTCGAACAGCTCGTCGTTCTCGAGGTCGGCGGCGTCGTCGTCGCCGTCCTTGGCCGTGGTCTTCTTCGCGGCCGTCTTCTTGACGGCCGTCTTCTTCGCGGCGGTCTTCTTGACCGTCCGCTTCTTCGGCTCGGCGACGGCGGAGGCCGCGGGCGCGGCAGCCGACTCGTCCTCGGTGGCGGCGGCTGCCGCCGGCGATGCGGATATCGCCGCAGCGGTGGCGGGGGAGGCCGCGGTCTTGCGCGCGCCGATGGGGCGCGGCGCGGCCGCCGCCTTCTTGGTCACCGTACGGGCCGGGGCCGCCGCCTTGCGGGGCTTCTTGGCGGGGGCCTTGGTGGCCGGGGCGGCGCTGACGTGCAGCGCGACGCCCTCCTCGTCCAGGACCTGGTTCAGGCTGCGCAGGACCCGCTTCCACTGGTCCACCGGGATGCGGCCGGCCTCGAAGGCCTGGCGCACGTCGTCACCGTTGATGTGACCCTGCTCGCGGCCACGCTCGACGAGCGCGACCAGGGCCTCGGATTCGGCGATCTCCGGAGGGAACGTACGGGACGGGCTGAGCGACACAAGGAGCCTCTCGTTGCGAACAGATAAATGGCGGGCTGGACATCATCGCGCGTCCTTGCGGAAACAGGCCCCAGGGGGGTCGGTATTCCGGGGCCGCGTGAAGACACCTGTCGGTTCATCGCCTGCCCGAGTCGATTCGTTACGCGCTGAATTGAGTGACCTGCGCCACGCCGCCGGGAGGCAACCTCACGCCGCCTTTCATCATCATGCCGCTTTCCGCGCCTCGATGAGGACACGGGCGGTGTGCGCGGCGAACGGACCCTCCCGCCCGATCCGTTCGCGGCCCGTTCGCGGCCCGTCCGAGGGACGTCCGCGGCACGTCCGCGGTCCCCCCGTGGAGCGCCCGCCGCCGGTCCCGAGCGCCTCGGCCCGGCGCCCGGCCGCCGCCGGACGAGGCGCGTCGAGTGGTCGACTACAGTGGGCGGCGGGCCGTGACTGGCGTTCGGGTGGATCACCACCGGGGAGCGGCCCGGCATACGGCCGCACCTGTCCCGCCGTACGCAGACTGCCGCGCGCCTGGGCGAAACCGCGAAACGCGAACCGCGAATCCGCAGCGACGTTCAGGAGACCCCGTGACGACTGCCCAGACCGCCCAGCTCATGGACGGCACCGCCCTGGCCCGCCGGATCAGCGAGCGGACCGCCGCGTACGCCGCCGCGATCACCGAGCGCACCGGCACCGCCCCCTGCCTCGCGACCGTCCTGGTCGGCGAGGACCCCGCGTCCGTGACCTACGTCCGCATGAAGCAGAACCGCTGCGCCAAGGCGGGCATCACCTCCCGCCACGTGGAGCTCCCGGCGGAGACGACCACCGAGGAGCTGGTCGCGACGATCACCGCCCTGTCCGAGGACCCGGAGATCAGCGGCATCCTGCTCCAGCACCCGGTGCCGCACCACATCGACGAGCGCGCCGCCTTCGAGGCCATCGCCCCGGGCAAGGACGTCGACGGCGTCACCATGCACTCGTTCGCCGCCATGGGCTTCGGCCTGCCGGGCTTCGTCTCCTGCACCCCGGGCGGCATCATGCGCCTGCTCGCGGAGTACGACGTGGACCTGGCCGGCAAGCACGCCGTCGTCGTCGGCCGCAGCGCGATCCTCGGCAAGCCGGCGGGCATGCTGCTGCTGGAGCAGAACGCCACCGTCACCTACTGCCACTCCCGCACCCGGGACCTGTCCTCGATCGTGCGCCAGGCGGACGTGCTGGTCGCCGCGGTCGGCAAGGCCGAGTTCATCCACGGCGACGACATCAAGCCCGGCGCCGTGGTCCTGGACGCCGGCTACAACGAGGGCAACGTCGGCGACGTCCACTTCGAGTCGGCGGCCGCCCGCGCCTCGCTGATCACCCCGGTCCCGGGCGGGGTCGGCCCGATGACCATCGCCGTGCTGCTGGAGCAGACGGTGCAGGCCGCGGCCGACCAGGCCGGCCTGGCCCTGGCGGACCTGGCCTGACGGGCGCGCCGCCACGAGGATGCGCGGGGGCCCGGCCCCGCGCATCCTGAAGGCAGCGGACGATCGACGTCCCCCCACCGGGAGGCGGCCATGCCGTTGGCTGTGCAGCTGGTGCTTTCCCTGACGGTGCTCCTGCTCGTGGCGGGGTCCGTGACCGCCATGGTCCTGCACCCCACCCGGGTGCGGGCCCTGACCGGGCTGCTGGTGGTGCTGGGCGGCGACGCCGCGATCGTGCTGCTGGCCTACTGGGCCGCCGTACGGCTGGGCGGCCTCGGCCAGCCGGCCGCCATCGGCGTGCTCACCTCGGCGTTCACCGCGGTGAGCACCATGACCACGGCCTACCTCGGCATCAAGGCGGTCTCGAACACGGCCCAGGTCCTCACGGAGCAGCCGGTCGGCGCCCTGGAAGGCGAGGGTGGGCCGCCGGGGGCCGGCGGCCGGCCCCCGGCCCCCGGCGGCGAGCCCCCTTCCCCGGGCAGCGCGCCCCCGTCCCCCGGCGCGGAGCCCCCCGCCC
>NZ_WTFF01000367.1 GCF_019400985.1 Streptomyces bambusae | reverse complement strand
AACGCTGGGAGATCGAGACGGCCTTCCTGGCCCTGCGCCACACGATCCTGACGGGCCATGTCCTGCGTTCCGGCGACCAGCCAGGCATCGAACAGGAAGTCTGGGCCCTGCTCCTTGTGCACCAGCTGCTGCGCATGGCCATGGTCACCGCCGTCGAGACGACGCCCGGCACCGACCCGGACCGGGCCTGCTTCACCACCGCTCTCCAGGCCGCCCGCGACCAGCTCACCCTGGCCGCCGACGTCCTGCCCACCCACGCTCCCGACCTCCTCGGCGTCATCGGCCGCGCCGTCCTGGACACCCTGCTGCCCGCCCGCCGCTCCCGCTACAGCGCCCGCAAGGCCAAGAACCCCACCTCCCGCTACCTCAACCGCGACGACGGCCGACCCGGCAAGAGCACACCTGTCACCGCCATCGACATCGCCGTCCGCACCCCGCCCCCAGGCCCTCCTGCCCGCAACCAGCGCCGCCGCGCAGCCAGACCGCCCGGCCCTGCCCGCTCACCCCAACCACCCACCCGCCGGGAACGACTCATGACGATCATGCGGACCGACCCACAACGCTCCTGGCACAGCCGCCGGCTCGCCGAACAACTCGGCATCACCGGCACCCGAACCGGCATCCGCAGCTTCCAGACCCAGATCGCCGAATGGGCCCGACTCGGCTTCCTCCACCGCACAGGCCAAGCCCTCTACTCCCTCACCCAGCCACCACCAACCCCCTCCACAACACCAAACACCCCCTAACTACGCGGCATTGCATCGCGCAGCGACGCGACCGGAGGGAGCGCCCTTGACAGGGCGCCCCGACCCGCACGGACGATGGACTGGCGGGCAGACACCGACACCCCTCCGACCGGGCCCGGCAGGAAACACGCCCTCTCGGGTCGGCCTTGGGAGTCGCTTCGGCCTGGAGTGGACATGCCGGTGCCGTCGCGTGGCGCGCCTGTGGTGTCGCGTGGTGCCATCGTGGCGCCAGGTGGTGTCGCGTGATGCCGCCTCCGTGCCCCTCATGGCGTACGAGCGCGCATGGTGCCACCATTTTTCAGATTGCCATCTGTGTGTTTGTGCAGGTCAGGTGTGTCCTCTGTTCGGCTTCTGTGCGGCCCGCGGCTGCGCGGTGTCATGCGGGCTTGCGCGTGGTGCCATGGTGGTGCCATTATGGCGTCATGGATCTCACCCCGTATGTCGACACCCTTCGCCGCGAGCTTGCGGTGGCCGCCGAAGCCGGTGGGGAAGATGCCCGGGAGCTGGCCGAGAGGCTCACCGCTCCGCTGGAGTCGGCGACCCGGTTGACCATGCTCAACGTGCTCTCCGCCGCGATGGACGAGGTCACCCGTGAACTCGCCCCCGGCTCGGTCGACGTACGGCTGCGCGGGCTGGACCCGGACTTCGTGGTGACGCTGCCGCCCGCCGAGGGCGGCGCTCCCGCGGAGCCGACCGCCGCGCCCGTCGAGCCGGCCAGGGCGCAGGCGCCCGCCGAGGGCGACGAGGGCGGCACCGCCCGCGTCAACCTGCGACTGCCGGCCCACCTCAAGGCCCGTGCCGAGGAGGCCGCGAACCGCGAGGGCCTGTCGGTCAACGCGTGGCTGGTGCGGGCCGTGTCCGCCGCGGTCGACGGCGGCGCGCGGCCGCGGCCGGCGGGCAAGATCCAGAGCGTCGGGCAGAGCATCACGGGCTGGGTGCGCTAGCCGCGTCGCCCGCCCGCCCGCACCATCTCACTCACCCACCACGTCCCACCAGCGGGGACGCCACTGAGACCACAGAGGACGGGACACCCATGCCTTCTTTCGCCACTCCCGAACCGATCTCGGTCACCGCGTACGTGGAGGCCGGCGCCATCCAGTTCACCGCGGGCGACCGCCTCGACACCGTCGTCGAGGTGCGGCCCCGCGACCCGAGGAAGGACCGGGACGTGCGGGCCGCCGAGCAGACCGAGGTCACGTACGCGGGCGGCATCCTGACGGTCAGGACCCCCAAGCAGCGCAACTCGCTGCGCCGCCCCGGCATCGTCGACGTGACGGTCGAACTGCCCACTGGCTCGCGCGTCGACATGACCGGCTCCTGGACCCAGGTGCTCGGCCAGGGCCGGCTCGGCGAGGTGCTCGTGAAGACCTCGTCCGGCGACGTCCGCCTCGATGCGACCGGCCCGCTGAAGCTGACCGCGTCGCACGGCTCGATCACCGTGGACCGCGTCGAGGGCGCGGCCGAGATCACCACCAGCTCCGGCAGCCTGCGCGTCGGCTTCGTCGACGGCCCGGCGGTCCTGAAGAACTCGCACGGCACCACGATCGTCGGCGCCGCGACCGGCGAGCTGCGGGTGAGCGGCGCCCACGGCGACATCGAGATCCGGCGCGCCGAGGACTCGGTCACCGCCACCACCGCCCACGGAACCCTGCGCGTGGGTGAAGTGGCCCGCGGCACCGCCCAGTTGGAGACCGGCTACGGAGCCATCGAGGTCGGCGTCCGCGAGGGCACCGCCGCCTGGCTCGACGTCAATGCGGGCTCCGGCCAGGTGCGCAACATGCTCACCGCCTCCGAGGCTCCGGAGGACACCGAGGACAGGGTCAAGATCCACGCCCGCACCCGGTACGGCAACATCGACGTCCTCCGCGCCAAGGGCTGACCCCCCCCGCAGTAGAGCTGGCCACCCTGCCCCATTCGCGCCACCCTGCCCATTCGCGCCACCCGACCCACTCGCTTCCCGCATCGCTTCAGCCTTCGAACGGAGGGCCTCGTGCCGAGTTCTGTCATGTCCACTTCAGGTTCAGGTCATGGGGGCGGTCGCCCGTCGCCCGCCGCCGCCATCTCCACCACCGGTCTGCGCAAGTCGTACGGCGACAAGACCGTGCTCGACGGCATCGACCTGCACATCCCGGCCGGTTCCGTGTTCGCGCTGCTCGGGCCCAACGGCGCCGGCAAGACCACCACCGTGCAGATCCTGTCCACGCTCATCACCGCAGACGGCGGGCAGGCCCGCGTCGCGGGCCACGACCTCGCCGCCGACCCGCAGGCCGTGCGCGCCGCGATCGGCGTCACTGGGCAGTTCTCCGCCGTCGACGGGCTGATCACCGGCGAGGAGAACATGCTCCTCATGGCGGACCTGCACCACCTGTCCAGGCGCGAGGGGCGGCGGGTCGCGGCGGAGCTGCTGGATCGTTTCGACCTCACCGAGGCGGCGAAGAAGCCCGCCTCCACCTACTCCGGCGGCATGAAGCGCCGCCTCGACATCGCCATGACCCTCGTCGGCGATCCGCGGATCATCTTCCTCGACGAGCCGACCACCGGCCTCGACCCGCGCAGCCGCCACAACATGTGGCAGATCATCCGTGAGCTCGTCACGGGCGGTGTCACCGTCTTCCTCACCACCCAGTACCTGGAGGAGGCCGACGAACTCGCCGACCGCATCGCGGTGCTGAACGGCGGCAGGATCGCCGCTCAGGGCACGGCCGAGGAGCTCAAGCGGCTCATCCCCGGCGGGCACGTCCGGCTCCGGTTCTCGGACCCGTCCGCGTACCGGTCGGCCGCCGCCGCCCTGGGCGAGGCCTCCCGGGACGACGAGGCACTGGCGCTGCAGATCCCCAGCGACGGCAGCCAGCGCGAGCTGCGCTCCATCCTCGACTGGCTGGACGCCGCCGAGATCGAGGCGGACGAGCTGACCGTGCACACCCCGGACCTCGACGACGTGTTCTTCGCCCTGACCGGCTCCACCAGCCCCACCAGCTCCACCAGCCCCACCGTGCCCACCCAGCCCACCTACCCCACCCACCCCAAGGAGGAGGCCCGATGAGCTCCCACTCCCTCGCCGTGCGCGACTCGACCACGATGCTGCGGCGCAACCTCCTGCACGCGCGGCGCTACCCGTCCCTGACCCTGAACCTGCTGCTGACGCCGATCGTCATGCTGCTGCTGTTCGTCTACGTCTTCGGCGACGTGATGAGCGCCGGCATCGGCGGCGGCGGCGCCGATCGCTCCGAGTACATCGCGTACCTCGTCCCGGGCATCCTCCTGATGACCATCGGCGGGACCACGGTCGGCACCGCGGTCTCCGTCTCCAACGACATGACCGAGGGCATCATCGCCCGCTTCCGCACGATGGCGATCCACCGCGGCTCCGTGCTCGTCGGACACGTCATCGGCAGCGTGCTGCAGGCGGTCGTCAGCGTGGTCCTCGTCGGCGCCGTCGGCGTGGCCATCGGCTTCCGCTCCACGGACGCCACGCTCCTGGAGTGGTTCGCGGCGTTCGGTCTGCTCGCGCTGTTCGCCCTGGCGCTCACCTGGATCGCGGTCGGGATGGGCATGGTCAGCCCGAACGCCGAGGCGGCCAGCAACAACGCGCTGCCGCTGATCTTCCTGCCGCTCATCTCCAGCGCCTTCGTCCCGGTCGACGCGATGCCGGGCTGGTTCCAGCCGGTCGCCGAGTACCAGCCGTTCACGCCGGCCATCGAGACCCTGCGCGGGCTGCTGCTCGGTACCGAGATCGGCAACAACGGGTGGATCGCCCTCGCCTGGTGCCTGGGCCTGGCGGTGCTCGGCTACCGCTGGTCGAAGGCGGTGTTCAACCGCGACCCGAAGTGACCGCGTGGCAGATGACGCCGGGCTGCCTGCTAGGTTGACGCTCTTTCCGTGCCCGGGCACCGGTCCTGCCGCGTGCCCGGGCGGCCAGTTTTTGGGGGAACCGAGCAATGCGCACCAGTGCCAGCACCAGAGTCACCACTGCCGTCGGCGTCCGGGTCCTGGCGGCATCCGTGGTCTTGGCAGGGCTGCTGACCGCCTGTTCGTCCGGGGGCGGGGCCGGGGGTGATGGCCGTACGCCGTCCTCGCCCACCGGATCGCCGTCCGGTTCGCCCGCCGGTTCGCCGTCCGGAGGGGCCGACGTACCCGCCGCCGCGGGTGCCGTGGGCGAGCCGGGGAGTGCCTGCCCGCTGCCCGTCACCCTCTCCACCGCCGCCTCGTGGAAGCCCAAGGCGGTCCCGCCGGGGTTCACCCAGGGCGGGCTGACGCTGAGCTGCGAGATCGACGCCAAGCCGGCCGGGCACATCGGGTTCCTGCGGGTCTGGACGGCCGACCGGGCCCCGGGCTCCGCCCGCCAGGTCCTGGAGAACTTCCTCGCCACGGTCAAGACCCCGTCCGGCTCCGCTCCGGTGTTCACCGAGACCACCGCGGGGCCGCTGGCCGCCGTCGAGGCCGCCTTCAAGGCGGAGGTCCTCGACGAGGCGAAGGAGGAGCGGGCCTTCGCGGTGGTCACGCCCTCCGGTGCGGCGGTGGTCGTCCACCTCGGCGGGCTCGACACCGCCGAACACCGGGCGATGCTCCCGGCGTACCAGCTGGCCCGGGAGTCGATGAAGCCCCGCTCCTGAGGTCTGGCTCTCCTCCTCCCCTTCCGTCCTCTCCCCCTCCCCCTCCCCCTCCCCCTCCCCCTCCCCCTCCCGTCCCCCCGTCCGCCCCCCGGCCGCGCCTGGACCCGCTCTCAAGCGGGTTTCCGGCAGCCCTCCGGCGCGGGGCGGGAAGGTCGGGGCACAGGGTCAGGGAGGTTGAGCCGATGTCGGGTGAGCGAGTGCACCGCACGTCGTACGAGATCGACGTGGCAGCGCCGGCCGGAGTGGTCTACGGGCTGATCGCGGACACGACGCAGTGGCCGTTGTTCGTGCCGCCGAGCATCCACGTCGAACGGCTGGACTTCGACGGCGTACTGGACCGGTTCCAGATGTGGGTGACCGCCAACGGGGCCGTCAAGTCCTGGCTGTCGCGCCGCACGCTGGACCCCGGCCGGATGCGGATCGAGTTCCGCCAGGAACTGCCGGCCGCGCCCGCCGTGTCCATGGGCGGCACCTGGAGCGTGGAGGAGCGCGGCGCCGAGCGGTGCCGGCTGCGGCTGGAGCACGAGTTCACCGTGGCCGCCGACCGGCCCGACGACGTCGCGTGGCTGCTGCTGGCCACCGACACCAACAGCCGCGCCGAGCTGGCGCAGCTGAAGGAGACCGCCGAGCAGTGGAGCCGCCTCGACGGGCTGCTGCTGACCTTCGAGGACTCCGTCCGCGTCCACGGGCCCGCGGAGCTGGTCTACGACTTCCTCTACGGCGTCGCCGACTGGCCCGAGCGCGTCCCGCACGTGGCCCGCGTCGACGTGGTCGAGGACCTGCCGGGCGTCCAGGTGATGAGCATGGACACCCGCATCGCGGACGGGTCCGTGCACACCACCGACTCCGTGCGCATCTGCTTCCCGCACGCCTGGCGCATCGTCTACAAGCAGACGCGGACGCCGTTGCTGATGGAGGCGCACACGGGCGAGTGGTCCGTCGTGCCCGACGCGACCGGCGTGACCGTCACCTCCCAGCACAGCGTGCTGCTGCGCGAGGAGGCCTTCGAGCGGGTGCTGGGTCCGGGCGCCGACGTCCACCAGGCGCGGGCCTTCGTCCGTGAGGCCCTCGGGCGCAACAGCGGCGCCACCCTCGAACTCGCCAAGCGGCACGCGGAATCCGCCATTCGCAGCCTCTGACACGACACGACAGGACACGACACATCGGACCGGGAGACGAGTGACCATGACGCACTCTCTCGCGCCGGCGTCGCCCGCGCCCGCGCCGCCCCAGGGCGAGGGCCGGGCCGCCGGCGGTCCCCCTGCCGCCGCCACCCGGGCCGTCCCGGACGCCGATGCGGCGGTGGCGCGGGCACGGCGGGTGGGAAGGGTGCCGCGGTTGTCCCCCCCGCCCCCCCAACCCCCCCCTGCCGCCCCCCCCCCCCTACCCCCCCCCCCGCGCCCCGCCCCCCTCCCCTCCCCAGGGCCCGCCCGCCCCGCCCGGGCCCGGTGTCCGCGTTCTCCCGCCCCCCCTCGGCGCCGCTGCGCA
>NZ_WTFF01000366.1 GCF_019400985.1 Streptomyces bambusae | reverse complement strand
CCCTGGTCCGGCGGGTCGGCCGTACCGCCGGGCGTTGGGCGCGAGCCGTACTGCTGCGCACCGCCGCCGTCCTCGCGCTCGTCGCGCTCTGGGAGGCCGCGCCCCGGCTCGGCCTCGTGGACGCCACCTTCCTGCCGCCCGTCAGCGAGGTCGCCGCCGCCTGGTGGGAGCTGCTCGGCGACGGGCAGCTCGCCGAGCACGCCCGGGCCAGCCTCGCCCGCTCCTTCGGCGGCTTCGGGATCGCCGTGGCCGTCGCCGTGCCGCTCGGGCTGCTCGTCGGCTGGTACCGGCCCGTCGCCGACCTGCTCGGCCCGCTGCTGGAGGTGTTCCGCAACACCGCGGCCCTCGCCCTGCTCCCCGTCTTCGTCCTGCTCCTCGGGATCGGCGAGACCTCGAAGGTGTCCATCGTCGTCTACGCCTGCCTCTGGCCGATCCTGCTCAGCACCATCAGCGCGGTACGGAACGCCGACCCCACCCTGGTCCGCCTCGCCCGCTCGATGGACCTCTCCACGCCCCGGCTGTTCCAGAAGGTGATCCTGCCGGCCTCGGTCCCCGCCGTCTTCACCGGCATCCGGCTGGCCGGAGCCGTCTCGATCCTCGTCCTCGTCGCCGCCGAGATGATCGGCGCCAAGGCCGGACTGGGCTATCTGATCAACGCCTCGCAGTACAACTTCGCCATCCCGCAGATGTACGCCGGCATCGTCACGATCTCCGCGATCGGCGTGGCCTTCAACCAGCTGCTGGTCACCGTGGAGCGCCGGCTGAGCCTGTGGCGCGTACCGGCTGCCGCCTGACCGGACGTCCGCTCCCCGACCCCCTCTTCACCGATGCCCTCCCCCGACTCCCTCGCCCCGCAAGGAAGCCCCATGACCCGCACCCTCCACCTCAACGCGTTCCTGATGAACGCCGGCCACCACGACGCCGCCTGGCGCCACCCGGGGTCCCAGCCCGAACGGGTCACGGACCTGCGCTACTTCCAGGAGCTGGCGCGGACCGCCGAACGCGGCAAGCTCGACTCCGTCTTCCTCGCCGACGGCCTCGCCCTGTGGGGCAAGGCCCGCTACAACGCCCTCGGCGGCTTCGAGCCGCTCACCCTGCTCTCGGCGCTGGCCGCCGTCACCGAGCACATCGGCCTGATCGCGACCGTCTCCACGACCTTCGACGAGCCGTTCCACGTCGCCCGCAGGTTCGCCTCCCTCGACCACCTCAGCGGCGGCCGCGCCGGCTGGAACATCGTCACCTCCGGCTCCGTGGACGAGGCCCGCAACTTCGGCCGGGACGAGCACCTGGAGCACACGCTGCGCTACGAACGCGCCCGCGAGTTCGTCGACGTGGCGACCAAGCTCTGGGACAGCTGGGAGGACGACGCGATCGTCCTCGACAAGGAACGCGGGATCTACGCCGACACCGACAAGCTGCACCCGGTCGCGCACCGCGGCGAGCACTTCGGCGTCGCAGGCCCGCTCAACGTACCGCGCTCCCCGCAGGGCCACCCGCTGCTCGTGCAGGCCGGCTCCTCCGAGGACGGCAAGGAGTTCGCCGCCCGGTACGCCGAGGCCGTCTTCACCGCCCAGCAGACCCTCGCCGACGGCCAGACCTTCTACAAGGACCTCAAGTCCCGCCTCGCCCGGCACGGCCGCTCCGAGCAGGACCTGCTGGTCCTGCCGGGCATCGCCCCGGTCATCGGCTCCACGGAGGCCGAGGCCAAGGCGCTGGAGCGGGAGCTGACCGAGCTCCAGGTGCCCGAGTACGGCCTCGCCCAGCTGTCCGGGATGCTGGGCGTGGACCTCACGGGCCTGCCGCTGGACGGGCCGCTGCCGGAGCTGCCCGAGGAGCGGGACATCAACGGCAACAAGAGCCGCTTCACGCTGGTCGCCGAGCTCGGCCGGCGCGAGGGGCTCACCCTGCGCGAGCTGATCGCCCGGCTCGGCGCCGGCCGCGGCCACCGGGTCTTCGCCGGCACGCCGGAGCAGATCGCCGACCAGCTCCAGGAGTGGTTCACGCACGGGGCCGCGGACGGGTTCAACATCATGGCGCCGGTCCTGCCCACCGGCCTCACCGACTTCGTCGACCACGTCGTGCCGATCCTCCAGCGGCGCGGCCTGTTCCGCTCGGAGTACACGGGCCGCACCCTGCGCGAGAACTACGGCCTGCCCCGCCCGGCCAACCAGTACGTACGGGCGGCCGGCTGATGACGGACCGGTGACCGGGCCGGTCGGCATGTCCCCCTTGCCCGGAACACCGGAACACCGGAACACCGGAACAGGGGGAACACGCCGGCCGGCCCGCTGCCGTGCCGGGGCCGTGTCCGGCGGGGTCAGACCGTCAGGACGATCTTGCCGCGGGTGCGGCCCGCGGCGCTGAGCTCCCAGGCCTTGGCGGCCTGCTCCAGCGGCAGCGCGTGCTCCACGTTGACCGTGAGGGCGCCCCGGTCGGCCAGCTCCGAGAGGAAGGTGAGGTCGGCGGTGTCGGGGCGGACCCACAGCTGGTGGGCGCCCTTGGCGGCGGCCTCCTGGTCGGCGATGGAGACGACCCGGTCCCGGTCGCGGACCAGGCCCTGGAGGATCTCGACCGCGCCGTCGCCGTAGAAGTCCAGGCCGGCGTCGATGCCTTCGGGCGCCAGCGCGCGGATCCGGTCGGCCATTCCCTCGCCGTACAGGACCGGCTCGGCGCCGAGAGAGCGCAGGTAGTCGTGGTTGTGGGCGCCGGCCGTGCCGATGACGCGGGCGCCGAGGGCGACCGCGATCTGCACCCCGAGCGAGCCGGTGCCGCCGGCGGCGGAGTGGATGACCACCGTCTCGCCGGCGGCGATGTCCACCCGGCGCAGCGACTGGTACGCGGTGAGGCCGGCCAGCGGTATGCCCGCGGCCTGCTCGAAGGTCAGCTCGCGGGGCTTGCGGGCCAGGGTGCGTACGGGGGCGGATATCAGCTCGGCGTAGGCACCGAGCTCCACCCACTCCTTGCGGACGTAGCCGTAGACCTCGTCACCGACGGCGTAGTCGAAGGTGTCCGGGCCGACCGCCTCCACGACGCCGGCCACGTCCCAGCCGGGGATGACCGGGTAACGGACTTCGAGGATGGGGTCGAGGTAGCCGGCGGCGAGCTTCCAGTCGACCGGGTTGACGCCGGCCGCCTTGACGCGGACGAGCACCTCGCCAGGGGCGACCTTGGGTGTCGGCGCGTCAACGATCTGCAGTTCGGCGGGAGTTCCGTAAGCGGTGTACGTGATTGCCTTCATGATCGACGACAACCGGGCGGCGTACGGCGGTATTCCTGGATTGCCCGTCGTACGCCGATTGCCGCCTCAGGCGGGCAGCGTGTTGCGGTGCGAGAGCCGGCGGGCCTTGCTGAGCAGGGCCTGGATCTGCGCGCCGGACTGCTCCACGTCCGTGAGCGGGGAGGGGAAGGGCAGCACGGCGTCGCGGTGGCCGCGGCGCTCCTCCAGCCGCAGGGTGATGCCGTGGCGGTCGAGGGCGAGCGGCAGTGCGCGCAGCACCCCGGCGGCAGCCCCGGTGGCAGCGCTGGCGGCCGGCTGCGGGCGCACCAGGCGCAGCAGCAGGGTGACCAGTTCGGGGTGGCCGTCGAGGAGGTGGGTGAGCATGCCCGCCTCGAACGGCGCGACCGGGTCCGGCGCGGCGGCCTCCAGCTCCTCCAGTCCGACGTACACGCGCCCCTCGGCGGTCTCCAGGACGGCCTGGTGGAAGGCGACGCACGTGGTCTCGTCCGGGTCCTGCGCGTACGGGGTGAGCAGGTGGCCGAGGATCGTGACGCGGGCGCGTACCCGGTCGCGTACGGGGGTGGGGGCGACATCGGTGAACTCCAGCCGGACGGCCGGGCCCGGGGCCCCGGCGGGGGCCGCGTCGGCGGCGTGCAGGTGCAGCCGGCCGAGCGGGTCGGAGTCGTCCAGGTGGCGGACCTCGGTGTGCAGCCCGTCCGTGACCACGGTCATCGAGTGGGCGGCGGCCAGGACCGACCGGATCCGCTCGGCAGGGGTCTGCCGGCCGGCCGGAGCGGGTCGTGCGGCTGCGGCGGTGGCTGCGGCAGTGGCGGTGGCGGTGGCAGCGGCCGTGCCGGTGGCCGTGCCGGTGGTCGAACGGGTGCGGTCGCCGGGCGTGCGCATGCGGATCTCTCCCTCGTCCCGAGTGGGTTAGGTATGCCTAACCTAACCCATTGGGGTCCGGGTGAGTACCCGGCGGGCCAGCCGGCCGAGCGCGCCGACGATCCGCTCCTGGCTGAATCCGAGCGTGTGCCGCTGGTGCTGGTAGACGTCCGGGGCGAGCGGGCTCAGCAGGATGTCCGCGCAGGTGTCGGCGTCCTCGACCCCCGCCTCCGCGAGGAGTCCCCGCACGTGCGCGCGCCAGTGCCCGTACGCGGCGCCGGTGAACCGCGCCGGACCGTCCCCCGCGCCCAGCGCCAGCGGGAGGTGCCGCTCCAGCAGGTCCGTGGCGGCGGAGTAGAAGGCGGCGAGCCGCTCGGCGGCGGGCGCACCCGGCCCGAGCGGCGCCGGGCCGAACGCCAACTGCCCCTGGAGGAGCCGCTCGTGCTCGTCGAGCAGGGCGACCGCTATCGAGGCGGGGCAGGGGAAACGGCGGTAGAGGGTGGCGCGGCCGACCCCGGCCGCCTTGGCTATCTGGTCCATCGTCACCGTCCGCGGATCCTGCTCGGTGAACAACTGCTCCGCCGCGGCGAGGATCTGTGCCCGGTTGCGCACCGCGTCTGCGCGCCGTCCGGGCCGGGCTGGTCGGGTGAGCTGGTTGGTCATGGCGCGACCCTACGTGCTTCGTGTCGCTGTTGGGCTGAACGGGTGAAACACGAGAGTATGGGGGGATGCACATGAAGCGTCTGGCCGAGGCGGCCCGGTGAGCAGGTACGACGTCACCGACGAACAGTGGGAGGGCCTTGCGCAGGTGGTGCCGCTGCGCGGCCGCAACGAGTGGCCCTCCCGAGTGGACCACCGCACCATCCCCACGGCCCCCGAGGCGGCGGCCGCCGCGCAGCGGCGCTTCGTCGTGATCCGCGTCCAGGTCTTCGCGGACGCGCGCGAGGTGGCGGAGTACCTGATCGCGCAGATCCCGGTGCTCCTCGACCTCACGAGCGCGGACACCGAGGTCGCCAAGCGGATCCTCGACTTCAGCAGCGGCGTGGTCTTCGGGCTGGGCAGCGGGATGCACCGGGTCGACCGGAACGTCTTCCTGCTCGCACCGGTCGGCACGGAGGTGGAGGGCATCGCGGCGGCGGCCGTGCCCCGGTCGTAGGCGGGGCGCGCGCCCTGGCTCCTGGCTGGAGGCGGGCCTCCGGCCTTTGGCCCATGGCGCTTGGCTCATGGCCTCTGGTCGGGGGCGGGTCCAGGCCGCAGGCGGCCTGCGGTCGTGGGCGCCATCGGCCGAACGCGCCCTGGTCGTGGACGTCTGCGGTGGTGTGGTGTGCACCCCGGGGCGTGGACGTTCCCCAGCCGTGGACGTTCCCGGCCCCAGAAGGCCCGCGGTTGTAGGTGCATTGCCGAAGGCGCCCTGGCCGTGGTCGCGCCGGTCGTCGAGGCCCTGGCGGCAGGTGGCAGGCGGCAGGCGGCTCGCGATCGTAGGCGCCCATCGGCCGAACGCGCATCGGCTGAACGCGCCATCGGCCGAACGCGCCCTTGGCCGTGGACGTTTCCGATCGTGGACGTCCCGGGACGTGGACTCCCGCGGTGGGTGTTCCCGGTCGCGTCTCCGCGGGTGGACGCTCGGGGTCGTGTGCGCCCCGGCAGTGGCCGTCCCCCGGCAGTGGCCGTCCCCCGGCCGGGGGCGTCCACGGCCCCATGCGGCCCCGCGCGTCCGTTATTTCGGGCGTCGGCGTCCCTCGATCGTAGGAAGACGGGGCTGGCGGAACGGTTCGGCGCGGGTGGTCGCCGTCCGGTCCGCCGTAGCGTCCGCGCATGGACGCCATGCTGGAGGCCGGGCGCCGCGCCCCGGCCGTCACCGAACCCGCCGCCCCCGCCGCCTCCTTATATCCGCAGTCCCGGGCATCCCAGCCATCCCAGCCGTCCCGGCTGTCCCCGCAGTCCCAGCCGTCCCGGCCGTCCTCGCAGTCCCGGCCATCCCGGTCGTCCCCGCCGCGGCACCCGGCCCGCCCCGTCGTGACGGAGCTGCGGCTGTCCGCCTACGGTCGGCACCGCGCGGCAGCGTTCGCGCTCGCGCCGGTCACGCTGTTCAGCGGGGCGAGCGGCAGCGGCAAGTCGCAGGTGCTCTCCGCCTACGAGGCGCTCGCCCGGCTCGGCTCCGGGGCCGAGCTCGGGGAGGTCTTCCCCGACCCGGGCGCCGCAGTGCCCGACCAGGCCCGGCCGGACGCCGAGCAGCGGCGGGGATTCCGGATCGGCTGCACGATCGACGGACCGGCCGGACCCGTCCGGCTCGACCTCGCCGTGCAGGCCGAGCCCGCCCTGCGCATCGTGGGCGAACGGCTCACGGCCGCCGACGGAGAGGTCCTGCTCAGCACCGCCCTGCGCGATCCCTCCCGACGCACCGTCCAGGCCGCCTGGCTGACCGGCGGCAGCATCGGCGTCACCCGTGCCCCGCTCCCCGACGACCGGCTCGGCACCGCGCTGCTCCCCCTGCGGGTCGCGGGCAGCACCCCGGGCCAGCAGCGGGTGCTGGCGGCGGCCGAGCAGGCGGTGGTCGCCCTCCGCTCGGTCTTCCCCTGCGACCCCGAACCGGCCCTGATGCGCGCCCCCGTCGCGCTGGACGGCGGACGGCTGCGCCCGGACTGCGCCAACCTGGCCGACGTACTGCACCGCGTCCGGCACGAGTGCTCCACCCGCCACGCACTGCTGGTCGAGGCGGCCCGCACCGGCTGCGCGGGACCGGTCCACGACCTGGTCG
>NZ_WTFF01000365.1 GCF_019400985.1 Streptomyces bambusae | reverse complement strand
GCCTTCGCCGCCGGCGCGGCCTTCGCCGCGGGCGCGGGCCTCCCCGCCCGGGTGTCCGTCGGCTCGGGCGCGGCCTTCGTTGCCGCCGCGGTCTTCGCCGCCGGCGCGGTGCGGCGGCCCGGTACGAACAGGACCAGGACGAGTACGCCGAGGGCCGCCACGCAGGCGCTGACGGCGAACACCGCGTCGTAGCCCTCGGCGGCGCTGCGCAGGATCAGGAAGGCCGCGAGCGGGCCGATCAGGGCGCCGGCGGTGTCCATCGCCCGGTGCACGCCGAAGGCCCGGCCCCGGTCCGCGGAGGCGCTGGCCAGGGAGATCAGCGCGTCGCGGGGTGCGGTGCGCAGGCCCTTGCCGGTCCGGTCGAGGGCGAGGACGGCGCCGATGGCCGGCAGTGAGTGGACGAGCAGCAGCAGGGGCTTGCACAGGGCCGAGAGGCCGTAGCCGAGGCCCGCGAGGGTCTTGTGGCGGCCGGTGCGGTCGCCGAGGTGCCCGCCGGCCAGCCGGACGAGGGCGCCGACCCCGTTGTAGAGGCCGTCGAGGAGGCCGAAGCCGAGCGGGGAGAGGCCGAGGCCGGCGACGAGATAGAGCGGGAGCACCGCCGTGACCATCTCGGCGGAGACGTCGGTGATCAGGCTGACCGCGCCCAGGGCGAACACCGTGGGCGCGACCGCGGTGCGCCGCCGCCCGCGGCCGCCGGCCCCGGCGTCCGCAGCGGCGTCAGCAGCAGCGTCCCCGGCGGGTCCGGCGGGTGCGGGCGTGCCGCGGCTGTCCGCGACGTACATCTCAGCTCGCCCAGCGGCGCATGGGAGTTACCTCCGGTCATGACGGGGGTGGCGGGGCGTGCGCACCATACAGACGGAGCCCTGCAAGGGCCAGGCATGACGGGGGACGATCTCGTGAACCGGAGCCCGCCGGCGGGGAACCGGGCAAGGAACAACCCCAGAAAATCCCAAGAGAAGGAAAAATGAGGAACCCCTGAGGCGTTCCGATCATCTTCCGATCGGACAAGAGACCACACCCGCTCCTGGGCGGGCAGCACGCAACCAGCCGGAGACCCACTCACATGTCGTTCACACCCGACGGGCAGTTCCCGCCGCGCCGGCCCGAGGGCCCGAACACCGGGCAGCGCACGCCCGGCGGGCAGTACGAGAGGGCCTACCAGGAGGGCTACCGGCAGGGCTACGACGAGGGCTACCACCAGGCGCAGATCCGGTCCGAGGGGTACGAGGGCGAGTCCTCCCGCCCGCGCCGGGGGCGCCGCTGGGTGATCGCCGGCGTGACCGTCCTGGCCCTGGCCGGCATCGCGGCCGGCGTGATGGCCTACTTCGAGGTCCCGCCGTTCACGGACAAGGGCAAGTCCGTCTCCTTCGGCGGCGGGCAGGCCTCCGGCGACGGCAAGGCGGGCGGCGCCGAGCAGGCGTCGAACTCCAAGGTCCTGATGCCGACCGGCCCGGCGGCCGACTTCAAGAACTCCATGACCCTGGGCGACGGCACGCACGTCGCCGTCACCACGGTGACGGGCAAGAAGTCCGGCTTCACGGGCAAGGTGTGGGTGTGGGCGCCCAAGGAGTACAGCGACCCCAAGTTCGCCAAGAGCGGCTTCCCGGTGCTCATATCCCTGCCGGGCGGCGCCGGCTATCCGAACAACTACTGGATGGGCACCGACCTCGGTCTCCAGACCAGCATCAGCAAGTGGTACCACGAGGGCAAGAGCAAGCCGTTCATCCTGGTCATGCCCGTGCTCAACCCGCAGCCCGACGACAAGGGCATCTACTGGGACGGCTCGGACATCCCCGGCCAGCCCAAGATGGGCACCTGGCTCACCGAGGACGTCCCGGACTTCACCCGGGCCAACTTCCGGACGATCAAGTCACGTGACGGCTGGGCCTTCATGGGCTCCTCCACCGGCGGCTTCGCGGGTCTGAAGGCCGTCCTGAAGCACCCGGACAAGTTCAAGGCCGTGATCGCCTCCGGCCCGGACATCGTCCCGGACTCCCCGCTGTGGAAGGGCTACGACAAGGAGAAGGCGGAGAACAACCCCGAGGTGCTGGCCAAGCAGCTCATCGACAAGAAGGGCCCGGACGTCTACCTGGCCTTCCAGGTCGGCACCGCCGAGAGCAACAAGAACACCCTGCCGAACGTGCAGAAGTTCATCGCCACCTACGGCAAGGGCCCGGTCCACACCAGCCTGCGCGTGATCGAGGGCGGCCAGCACAACGCCAAGACCTACGTCCCGAACATGGGCGAGGGCCCGATCCAGTTCATCAGCAAGGTCATGGAAGGACCCGTGTCGGAGTAGTCCGCCCGGTCCGCTCCGCCCCGAGGTCCGCCGCGCGCGCCGGCCCGCCGAACTCCTTCGGCCGGCCGGCGCCGTCGTACGGGGCGTGCAGGGCCTTCCGGGAGCGGGGGTCGTCCGCGTCCCAGCCGGGGTCCCCGTGGGTCGCGAAGGCCACCCAGGCCGCGTGCATCTCGTCGGCCAGGGCCTGCGGGGCCTCGGGCCCGGCCAGCCAGGAGCTCTCCGGCACGGCCAGGGTGTCGAAGACGAAGCCCAGCTCCAGGGCGTGGCAGGCACCCAGGCCCGGGATGCCGGACCGCCAGCCGAACTCGTAGAGGTGGGCGGGCGCCCGGCGGCCCGGGGCCGCGGCGAGCCGGCGCAGCGGGTCCCGCAGCCGCAGGTCGGTGAGCAGGTGCCCGGCCACGTCGCCGGCTCCGGCGGCGGGCAGGCCGGCCCGCAGCGCCCGTACGGCGGCCCGGTCCTTGCCGCTGCGCCGCCGGGCCAGGGCCACGGCCAGCGGGCCGAGCCGGTCGAGGTGGCGCTGCATCCCGGTGGGCGCGAGCCAGAGCCGGTACTCCTCGGTGGTCCAGCCCAGCAGCAGCGGGACCGCGGCCGAGGCCCGGCCCGCCACCAGCGCGTCGAGCGGGTCGCCGGGCAGCGTGCCGGGGTCGGTGACCAGGCCGAAGGCCGGGCCGCCGAGCAGCGGGCCGGAGCGGCGCAGGACGGCCGCCTGGGCGGCGAGCAGGACGGTGGGGTCCACGGCGGCGAAGGCCCGGGCGGTCGCGGGGACCTTCAGGAGCGAGGCCATCCGGCGCACCACCGTCCGGACCCGGTCGCGCGGCAGCACCTCGGGGGCGCCGCTCTGGAGGACGGCCCGGGAGAACAGGCCCGCGGCCCGCGGGGCGGCCAGCAGGGAGCCGATGCTGATGGCGCCGGCCGACTCGCCGAAGACGGTCACCCGCTCCGGGTCCCCGCCGAAGGCGGAGATGTTGTCCCGCACCCATGCGAGGGCCGCGATCTGGTCCAGCAGTCCGCGGTTGGCCGGGGCGTCGGGGAAGAGTCCGTAGCCGAGTACGCCCAGGCGGTAGTTGACGGAGACCAGGACCACCCCGTCCCGGGCGAAGGCCGCGCCGTCGTAGACGGGGCAGGCGGACGAGCCGCGGGTCAGCGCGCCGCCGTGGATCCACACCATGACCGGCAGCCGGGCGCCCGGGGCCGGGTCAGGGGTCCACACGTTGAGGTTCAGGCAGTCGTCGCCCGGGACGTCGGGGTCGGGCAGCAGCGCGGCGAAGGGCTCGGGGTAGGGCACCTTGGGGGCGGTCGGGCCGAACGCGCCGGCGTCGCGTACGCCGTCCCAGGACGCGGGCGGCGCGGGCGCGGCGAAGGCGGCCGGCCCGACGGGGGGTGCGGCGTAGGGGATGCCGCGGAAGACCGCGACCCGCTGCTCGGTGCGGCCCTCGACCATGCCGTACGCGGTCCTGGCCAGGGGCCTTGCGTCCTCGGTGCTCACCCGGCCCACCGTGGCACAGCCTCCAACGGGTGACAACCCGTGACCCGTGCGGGGCGGGGCCCGGTTGAACCCGTCATGCACCTTCATGACATCACGCACGCCGTACGGGCCGCCGCGGCCCCCGCCCTGCTGCTGGCGGCCGCCGCCACCGGAACGGCGCAGGCCGCCGGGGGCGACTTCCAGTTCATGGGCCAGGACGACCGGGTCCATGCGATCACGGTCCCGGAGGGCTGCGCGGAGGCCGGGAAGGCGGGCGGCGGGGGCTCCCGCGCCGTGGTCAACCACACCGCGAAGCGGGCCGTGCTGTACCGGGAGCCGGGCTGCCAGGGGGACCCGGTGGCCGTCGTGGAACCGGGCGCGAGCCGGCCCGTGGGCCCGTACTTCGGGTCCGTCCGCTTCACGGTGTGACCGGCGTCATCACCGAGTAGGCGCAGTGCCCGTGACCCCTGGGCGGTCCCTGCGTTGTATGCCATGTCAAATGCCGCAGCCACCGTGCTCGCGGCGCCCATATCCCATGAGGAGATCTTGATGTCGCGTATCGCGAAGGCAGTCGCCGTCACCGCAGTTGCCGGCAGCGCCCTGGCCGCCGGCGCCGGGCTGGCCGTCGCCGACGCCGGAGCGCACGGTGCGGCGGTCGGCTCCCCCGGTGTCGCCTCGGGCAACCTCCTCCAGGTCCCCGTCCACGTGCCGGTGAACGTCTGCGGCAACACCGTCAACATCATCGCCCTGCTGAACCCGACGTTCGGGAACACCTGCGCGAACATCTCCGACGGCGTCGACCACCACACCGAGGGCGGCTACGGCCACTGAGGCCGGCGCACCCGCTGAGGGCTGAGGGCCCCCGCCGCACGGCGGGGGCCCTTCCCGTGCCGTCGGCCTGGTGGCCGACCGCGTGGGGCGACGGGCACGCGGCGGTCAGGCCTCGTAGCGGTAGACGCCCTGGTGGCCCAGCATCTGCCGGGGGGTCACGCCCCACGGGGGCATCGGCTCGTCCAGGGCGATCACCCGACCGCGCTGGAGGTCGCCGAGTTCGAGCGGGCGCGCGGGCAGGTAGCCGGCGGCGGGGTGCTGCTGCTGCCAGCGGTCCCACAGCAGGTCCACGAACGCGTGGTGCAGCCAGAACGCCGGGTCGTTGGGCGCGGCACCGCCCGTCATGTGGCCGCCGATCCACTGGTGCACCTTGTTGTGGTTGCGCCAGCGTTCGCTGCGCGGGGCTGCCCAGCCCTCCAGCCGGTTGCGGAAGCCGTCGGGGGCCGTGGAGTCCCAGGGGCCGGCGTCGTAGACCGTGCTGTCCAGCGCCCATTGCAGTTCGGCGGCGGTCGGGAGCTTGATCGGGTTGTGGGGGCGGCCGAGGTTGCGGGTGAGGAAGGCGGCCTCGCTGGTACGGACGCGGATCGTCCAATTGCCCGTGTCGTAGGCGAACGGGCCGGTCGTCACCTTGCGGTCGCTCTCCCGGCCGGTACCGCCGAGGAAGTCCTCGGCCCACAGGGAGGACACCGGGCTGCTGTCGGTGGTCCAGTCCCAGTACGGGATGGACACGCCCGGGTCGAGGGCGCGCAGCCTGGTCTCGAACTCCAGCAGGTAGCTGCGGTGCCACGGGAAGAACGACGGCGACATGTGCCCGACCCGCAGCTTGGTCTCGCGGTCGGGCACGAAGTACCGGTCGTGGATGCGGACGAACTCGTCGTAGGTGCCGTCGCGTTTGAGCTCCAGGAGGGCAGCCACGAAGCGCTTCTTCTGCGCGCTGGTGAGGTTCCGCTGGTTCTGCCGGGTGTACACGGGACGCTCCTGCCCTTCAGCCGTGGTGGGGCGCGGCCTGGGCCAGCTGCGCGGTGCCGAGTTCGTCGACCGCGGCGCGGGCGAGCTCCAGGGGGGTGGCGAAGGACTCGAAGTGGTTGATGCCGCTGAGGTAGCTGCCGTCGGCGCGGCGCATGACGTGCAGCCGCCGCCCGTCGATCCACACGTCCGCCTGCTGTACGGCGATGTGCCGGCCCCGGTAGGTCTCCTCGGCGAGCGGGGCCGGGGCGGTCACGGACCGGGGGCGCCGGGCCCGCAGGACGGGGGCGAGGGCGGCGGCCGTGCCGGCGAGCACGGCCGCCGTGAAGGCCGTACGCAGCACCGTGCGACGGGTGGGCGGTGCGGCGGCTGCGTACATACGGACTCCCTGGGCTCGTCGGGGCGGCGGCTACGGGGTCTAACGCGGCGCCGCGGACGAGGTCACCTCCGGGTGCCCGGGGGTCCTTGTACGACCGGCCTTGGGGCCTGTCGTCAAATTCCCGTCGTCGCCCGAAGGGCGGCCCCGCGGCGTCTGGTGCGTGCTCTCGGCGTGCCGGGCGGAAGCCCTCGTACTGGACGTACTTGGGGTTTCGTCCGGTGCGGCGAGAGTGCGTGCCTGGGGGCACCTCCCAGCGGTAGCTGGGGGAGCGTCACGGGGCAGACGGGAATTTGACGACAGGCCCTAAGCCCCCGGGGCCGGGAGGTCCGCCAGGGAGGCGATGAGCGTGCGGTGGTGGCCCGGGGTGCCCAGGGTGAGGGAGGCGGACTTCGCGCGCTTGAGGTAGAGGTGCGCCGGGTGTTCCCAGGTCATGCCGATGCCGCCGTGCAGCTGGACGCATTCCTCGGCCGCACGGACGGCGACGCCGGAGCAGTACGCCTGGGCGAGCGAGGTCAGCAGGGGCGCGTCCGCCGCGTCCGTGGCCAGGGCGTCGGCGGCGGCGCGGGCCGCCGAGCGGGCCGAGGCCACGTCGAGCCACAGCTGTGCGAGGCGGTGCCCCAGTGCCTGGAAGGAGCCGACGGGCCGGTTGAACTGGTGGCGCTGCTTCAGGTACCGGACCGTCTCGGTCAGGCACCAGTCGGCCACGCCCAGCTGTTCGGAGGCCAGCAGCCCGGCGCCCGTGCGCAGGGCGTGCTCCAGGGCCCGCTCCGCGTCGCCCGGGCCGGCCAGCCGCTCGCCCCGGACCCCGGCGAGGCGGACCCGGGCCAGGGGCCGGGTCAGGTCGAGGGGGACCTGCGGGTCGCGCTGCGCCGCGGCGGCCGGGACGGCGTACAGACCGGTGTCGGCGTGCACCAGCAGGGTGTCGGCG
>NZ_WTFF01000364.1 GCF_019400985.1 Streptomyces bambusae | reverse complement strand
GGGGGGGGGGGGGGCGGCCCGCCGGCCCCGCGCCGCATCCCGTCGCCGCCCCCCCGGCGCCGCCCGGGGCGGCCGCCCGGCCCCCGCTGTGCCGGGCCAGCGAGCGCGCCAGCGACCGGGCGGGCAGCGACGCGAGCGCCGGCACCTCGGCCGGGTCCAGCCAGCCCGCCGCCGCGTACACGGCCAGCTCCCCGCGCACCGTGTGGAGTTGGCGCCGCTGTATCCGGACCGCCGCCCACACCAGCAGCCCGAAGGCCGGGGCCATCACAGAGCCGTAGACGAGGTAGAAACCGGACTCGCCCAGCTCCGAGGAGCTGTTCCACAGTGCGTGCGTACCCATCGCCGCCGCCAGCCCGGCCAGCGGCAGCCCGGTCCGGGTGGCGCGCCGGCCGGCCAGCACGGCCGCGCCGAAGCCGAGTCCGGTCAGCACCGTGAACAGCGGATGCGCGAACGGCGAGACCATGATCCGCACGAAGAAGGTGGCGGCCGTCATCGACTCCAGCACCCCGACGCCGCTGGCCAGGTCCTCCCCGAACGCATTGCCCAGGTAGAGGATGTTCTCGGTGAAGGCGAACCCGGTCGCCGTGAAGCCGGCCAGCACGAAGCCGTCGGCGGGACCGGTGAAATGGCGTCTTCGGAACAGGAAGACCAGCAGCAGCGCGGCCGCCTTGGCGCTCTCCTCGACCACCGGCGCGATCGCCACCGAGCCGAGCTGGTCGGCGTCGGAGGGATCGGCGGTGGCCGCGGCTATCCACTGGGTCGCGAAACTGTTGGCCACTATGGCGATCAGCGCGGCGGCGCAGGCACCCCAGCCGAAGCAGAACAGCAGCTGCCCCCAGGGCCCGGGCGCGGCCCGGCCCAGCCACCGGAAGGCCGCCATGAGCGGCGGCACCGGCAGCAGGGCCAGACCGAGGCCCACGAAGAACCCCGGGGTGCCGGTCTGTTCGCGGACGAGGTCCAGGATGGCTACGCCGGAGGCGGCGAGCAGGACGAGGAGCACGCCCGTACGGACCGTGCCGGACGGGCGTGCGAGCACGCCAAAGAGCGCTCGGGACACATGATGACCCTAGCGAGTGGGTCGGACACGCGCGGTGACGTTACCGGTTCTGCGTGCGGCGGAAGAGCAAGTCGTGTACGACGTGCCCCTTGTCGAGGCCCTGGCCCTCGAAGCGGGTCAGCGGCCGGAACGCCGGCCGGGGCGCGTAGCCGCCGTCGGCCTGCGTGTTCTCGAAGTCCGGGTGGGCGCTGAGCACTTCGAGCATCTGCTCGGCGTACGGCTCCCAGTCGGTCGCGCAGTGCAGGATCGCGCCGGGCGCCAGCCGGGTGGCGGCCAGGGTGAGGAACTCGGGCTGGATCAGCCGCCGCTTGTGGTGGCGCTTCTTCGGCCACGGGTCCGGGAAGTAGACGCGCAGGCCCGCCAGGGAGCCGGGGGGCAGCATCTCGCGGAGCAGGATGATGGCGTCGCCGTTGGCGACCCGGACGTTGTCGAGCCCGTTGCGCTCGGCGAGCGCGAGCAGGTTGCCCTGGCCGGGCGTGTGCACGTCGGCGGCGAGGATGCCGGTGTCGGGGTCGTCGGCGGCCATCTGCGCGGTGGCCTCGCCCATGCCGAAGCCGATCTCCAGCACCACGGGCCGGCCGCCGAACATCGCGTCGAGGTCGAGGACCTCGCGGCCGTCGATGTCCAGGCCCCAGCTGCCCCACAGCCGGCGCAGCGCGTCCTCCTGCCCGGTGGTCACCCGGCTGCGCCGCGGCTGGAAGCTGCGGATCCGCCGCTCGTGGTGCGAGCCGGCGGGGTCGGGCGCGGGGCCGTCGGGGAAGCGGGGCTCCGTCCGCCAGCGCGGCGGCGAGTACGGGGTCGCCTCCGGCGAGGGGCCGGGGGCCGGCGCGGGGGCGCTGGGCTGCGGATTCAGGGACTCAGACACAATGCCCAGATTCTACGTCGCACACCTGGACCCCGCCCGGCCCTGCCGGCCTCCTACCCCAGCACACCCCTCAGGCCGTGTGCAGCACCCGTAGGACCCGGGTGGCGATCTCGCGGCCGATCGGGAGGGAGGCCGTCGCCGCCGGGGAGGGGGCGTTCAGGACGTGGACCGTGCGCGGGGCCTCGCGGATCAGGAAGTCGTCCACCAGCGTCCCGTCCCGCAGCACCGCCTGCGCCCGTACCCCCGCGGCCGCCGGCACCAGGTCCGCCTCGGCCACCGCCGGCAGCAGCCGCCGGACCGCCTCCGTGAACGCCCGCTTCGACAGGGAACGGTGGATCTCCCCCGCCCCGTACCGCCAGTGCCGCCGGGCGATCCGCCAGGTCCCGGGCCAGGCCAGCTCGGAGGCCACGTCGGCCGGCCGGACGGTGCCCCAGCCGTACCCCTCGCGCGCCAGCGCCGGCACCGCGTTCGGCCCGACGTGGACCCCGCCGCCGATGCCCCGGGTCAGATGCACGCCGAGGAAGGGGAACGCAGGGTCCGGGACCGGGTAGACCAGGCCGCGCACCAGCGAGGGCCGCGCCAGGTCGTAGTACTCGCCGCGGAAGGGGACGATCCGCATCTCCGGGTCGTCCCCGGCCAGCCGGGCGATCCGGTCGCACTGGAGCCCCGCGCAGTTCACCAGCGCCCGCGCCCGAACGACCAGGCCCGACGCGGTGCGCACCGCAACCCCCGCGGGGCGGCGCGAGACCAGGTCCACCCGCGCCCCGTAGACGATCTCCGCCCCGGAGGACTCGGCCAGCCGGGCCGCCACCTGCCCGTAGTCGACGATCCCCGTCGTGCCGACGTGGATCGCGGCGAGTCCCCGCACCTCCGGCTCGTACTCCGTGATCTGCGCCGGGCCCAGCTCGCGCACCGGGATGCCGTTCTCCCGGCCCCGCTGGACCAGGGCGTGCAGGCGCGGCAGCTCCGACCGCTCCGTCGCGACGATCAGCTTGCCGGTCACCGAATGCGGAATGTCGTGCTCCGCGCAGAACTTGACCATCTCCGAGGCGCCCCGCACCGCGAACCGCGCCTTCAGCGACCCGGGCCGGTAGTAGATCCCGCTGTGGATCACCCCGCTGTTGCGCCCGGTCTGGTGCCGGGCCGGCCCGTCCTCCTTCTCCAGCACCACCACCCGGGTGCCCGGCGCGAGCCGCGACAGGGCATACGCGGTCGACAGGCCGACGATCCCGCCACCGATCACCAGCACATCGCAGTCCACGCTGCCACCTCCCACCCCTGCATACTGCACCCCCGCACTGACAACGCGGACGCCAGGCCGCCACCGTCCGGTTGCGCACCGTCATGTACGCGTCGCGCAGAACCCGGTCGGACCCGGTTGCTCCCCTTCGATCCTGTCCGGTTCGACCCCGGTCAGGCGGGAGTCACGAGCAGCGGACGGGCCCGTTCGCGCAGCTCGGCCACGCGCGGCTCGTCCCCGTACGGCTCCAGCCTGTGCAGCAGGTCGCGTACGTACTCGGTGGTGCGGGCGGACGAGATCCGGCCCGCCACCTCCACGGCCCGCGCGCCCTGTGCGCACGCCGCGTCGAGGTTGCCGGACTCCAGCTCCGCCACCGCGCTGACCACCAGCCGCAGGCCGTGCGAGCGTACGTACTCCTCCGTCGGCCGGGACAGCGCCTGCTCGGTGAAGCGACGGACCTGCCGGGGCAGTTTGAGGTCCCGGTAGCACTCCGCCGCGTCCGCCGCGAACCGGTCGTACGAGTAGAAGCCCAGCCAGCTCGGATCCGGGTCGCCCTCCCGCGACCGCTCCAGCCACCCCTCCGCGGCCCGCAGCGCCGCCCCCGCGGCCTGCGGATCGCCGGCCTTGGCGTGCGCCCGGGCCTCGACCAGGCGGAAGAAGCTCATGGTGCGGGCCGTGGCCAGGCCCCGGTTGCGCTCGACGGCCGCCTGCGCGAGGTCGACGGCCTCGTCGGCGAAGTCCCGGTAGGTGGCCTGAAGGGACATCGAGGCCAGGACGTACCCGCCGAGCGGTACGTCGGCCGCCGCGCGGGCGAGCCGCAGCGCCTGGATGTAGTAGCGCTGCGCCGCCTCCTGCTGGCCGGTGTCGAAGGCCATCCAGCCGGCCAGCCGGGTCAGTTCGGCGGTCGCGCCGAACAGGGCGCGCCCCACCTCGTCGCTGTACGAGCCGAGCAGCAGCGGGGTCGCATCCACCCTCAGGCACTCGGGCACCATCGACGAACGCCAGTCGCCGCCGCCGTACTTGGAGTCCCACCGGCGGGCGTCCTCGGCCGCCTCGCGAAGCTTGGCCACGTCGCTGTGGCCCACGCGCTGCGGGGAGGGCTCGGGCAGGGCGGGCGCGGGCACTTGGCCCGGCGCGGGGCCGGGGGCGGGGCCGGCGCCGGGGGCGGGTGAGTGAGGCTGTCCGGATCCGTGGCCCGGTCCGGGGCCGGCGCCGGGTCCGGTGCCGCGGTGCGTTTCGGTTACCGGCCGGGCGGGCACAACGGTGGTCGGCGAGAGGTCGCTGCCGCCGGGCACACCCGCTCCGGTCCCGGCTCCGGTCCCCGTGCCGGTGGTGGTGGTGCTCGCCGGACCGGCCGAGGCCGTCGCCGCCGTCGACGGCGACGTCGGCATGGACGGGGACGGGGACGCGGGCGGGGGTGGTGCGGGAGGCTGCGGGGCCTCGCGCGCGACCGAGCTGTCCGCAGGCGATATCAGCCACCGCGACGCGGGGGTCGCGTACGCCGACACGGAGAAGGACCCGGCGAGGGACTGCCAGATCCCCCCGCCGCCGCGCCGGCCCGCGAGGTCGAGCCGGTAGAGGTCGGTGGCCGAGCGCACCGCCGCGCCCACGTCGCGCGGGAAGCCGAGGCCGACCTCCGGCGCCGGGTCGGCATCCGCGAGCCCGATCTCGTGCAGTGGCACCGGCCGGCCGAGCTTGGCGCCGATCGCCGCGGCGATCAGGTGCGGGGCGGCGCCCTGCGGCACCATGCCCTTCGACACCCAGCGGGCCACGGACGTCTTGTCGTACCGGAGTGTCAGGCCGCGCTGCGCGCCCAGGTCGTTGACCCGCCTGGCCAGGCCCGCGTTGCTGATTCCCGCCAGGGCGAGGACGGCGCCGAGCTTCTCGTTGGGCTCCCGGAGCTCCCTGGACATGCGCCACCCCTCGTCGCACGTGGAACGCAGACGCCGCCGGGGCATAGGCGCCCGGCATTTCGTAAACCCAGCGTAGTTCCCCGCCTCCCAAGCGTTAAGGCCTCGACTTCCGTATGGCGGGATTGTTGTCCGTACGTACGGCCGGACCGCCCGGCGGCGCCGGGCGCACGTGTCGGCGCGTGCTCCGCCCGTGTGGCCGTGCGCCCGTACGTGCGCTCTGGCCCGGCCCCGGGGCCGGCGATTCGATGTGCGGTGCGTGGGTCGGCCCGCTGCGTGGATCCGGCGGGCCGGGGGACACCGCCGCCTCAATCCCCGCGGGTGGCGGAACGGTCCGGGGGGCGGACGCCGCCTCCCGGACCGCGGCGGCCCCGCTGTGCCCCTGAGCCCGCTCCGGCACGCGGCGCGGTCGAAGAATGGCTGAAACCGACCTATGGGATGGTGGCCCCCAGGAGGCGACGGAACGTCAAATACCGTGTGACGGGGGCGCATTCGTTTCTACGTGCGCCCCCTAGAAGCACGCCCGCACGCTTGTCTCGTGGCAGCATGGACCCCGAGCCACCCGGGGTCCCGCCGTCCGGCCGTCCAGCCGCCCGGCGCCCCGGTCACTGGGGCCCACAGGCTGGGGAGGCGGCGATGCGCTGGTTGGTGGGGTGGAGCAGTATCGCCGCGAGTTTCGGCACGGCCGGACGGGTCTCCCCCGACGCGGCAGCCCCGCGCGGCGGCCTCGCGGACGCGGCCCCCGGCGGCGACCCGCGCGACCCCGGTGCGTCCGGCGCGGACGCCGAGCGCACCCTCCTGCCGGTCGGCGCGCAACTCCTGTGGGGCGACCCCGACCCGCTCTGGGCCGTCGGCGACTGGCGCCCCGACGAGATCCGCACCGTCACCGCCGACCCCGCCGACCCCTTCACCCGGCTCGCCGTCCTCGGCTGCTGCGGCGCCGACGACGCGGAACTGCGCCGCGCCCTGTACGCGGCCCGCGGCGGCGCCCTGCGCCACCTGACCTCCTGGCCCGGCAGCTACACCGCCGTCGCCCAGGTCGGCCGCCGGATCACCGTGGTCGGCGACCTCGCCGGCGCCCGGCCCGTCTTCTACACCCCGTGGGCGGGCGGCACCGCGTACGCCACCGCCGCCCTGCCGCTCGCCGACCTCATCGAGGCGCAGCTCGACATCGGCCACCTCGCGGCCCTGCTGGCCTGCCCCGACAGCCCGGAGGCGCTGGCCGACGGCACTCCGTACGTCGGGGTCCGGCGGATCCCGCCCGGCCACGCCCTGATCCTGCGCGAGGGCTCCCGCGAGATCACCGGGTACGAGCCGGTCGCCTCCCTGGCGGTCGCCGCGCCCGAGGCCGACCCCGAGCACGCGGTGGAGGGCGTACGGGAGGCGTTGGTGGCCGCGGTGCGCGCCCGGCTCACGGCACCACGGCATGCTCCCGACACCCTGCCCTACGATCCGGGGCCGGTTCCCGGCATGGGCCCCGCCGACCGGCGTGCGGCACGCGGCATGCCGGCGCCCGGGGTCGGCGCCGACCTCTCCGGAGGCAGCGCCTCCGCCACGCTGGCCCTGCTCGCCGCGGGTCTGCCCGGCGCCCCCGGCACCCTGCCCGGGCCGCCGGGCGGGCCCGGCCGGGGACGTCGTGGCGGGTGGCGGGGAGGTGGGCCGGGCCGGCCCCGGGTGCGCGGGTGCTGCCGGCGCGCGGGGTGAGGGGGGGGGGGGTGAGTATGGGCGGGTGGCCGCCGGGGGCGAGGTAGAAGAGGGGGGCGCAGAGGGTCAAACCGCCGTTGCTGGAGGCGTAGTTG
>NZ_WTFF01000363.1 GCF_019400985.1 Streptomyces bambusae | reverse complement strand
CCACAGGCCCCCGATGGACCCGGGGCCCCACACCCCGCCTGGACCCCCCGGGCGTGACGCCCCCCCCCCCGCGGGGGGGCCGGGGCCCCCGCCGCGGCCGCACGGCGGCACCGGGCGTGCCCGGCTCCACGGGGGCGGACGGGAACGTGACGACCGGCCCTACGGCTCCCGGCCCGCCGGCCGGTCCTCCAGCAGGACCTCCAGCGGGCCCTCGCCCGACTCCCGCCAGAACTCCTCGGCCTCCCCCAGGATGTCCTCGAACGTCTCCCAGTCGACCGGCCGCTCCCGCGCGTACGCCCGCCACGAGGTGACCGCCAGCAGCCGCCCGGGGGCCGGCGCCAGCCACGACAGGTCGACCAGGCAGTCCGCCAGCGCGTCCCAGTTCCGGCCGAACCACTGCGGCAGGCCGAGCGCGCCCGCGCAGCGGTCCAGCAGAGCGTCCTTGCTGTGTACGCCGGCCAGGTCGAGCCGTACGGTCGTCCAGCCCGCCTCGGCGGCGGCGGCCAGGGCCGGGGCGAGCGGCTGCGGGTCGAGGCTCATCGGAGGACCGCCTTGAAGGAGTCGTAGTGGTCGTCCGTGTAGTAGAACTCCCCGCCCCCGCCCGTCACGATCCGGCGCGCCCCACGGTCCCGCTCGCCGGGGGTGGGAACCGTGAACTCGTGGTAGTAGCCGCGTTTCTGGCGGGGCAGCAGCTTCTCGAAGTTCCCGAAGACCGCGCCGTCCTGCCGGTACGGGTAGGGCCCGCCCTTGTCGATGAGCGCGAGCGTGTCCCGGGCCTGGCGCGGCAGGTCCGACGCCCGGACGGTGGCCATCCCCTCGGCCCAGTCGGGCGTCCGTACGGCTGAGACCCCGGGCGCCGACGCGGCGCCCTGCCCGCCCCCGCACCCGGCCGCACCCACCAGGGCGACGCACAGGAACACCGCCCCCAGCACGCGCAGCAGCGTGCGCGGCACACTCCGGAAGATCATGCGCCGATAGTGCCAAACAACTCATTCCGCCGCGAACCGCCACCACACGGCCGGCACACCCGGACGGGAGGCGGAGAGGGGGCGGAGAGGAAGCGGACAGGACGCGGACAGGACCGGAGCGGGACCGGAGCGGGACCGGGGCCTCTGCCTCCCGGGACAGCCCCACGGCCGGCGTGGGAGCAACGCGCCCCCCGCGCCGCCGGGCGGGCCCGGGCCGCGGGCCGGCCCGGGCATCGGCGATGCTCGCCCCCGGGCAGGCCCCTCAGTCGTCCGGGTCGGCGCGCTCCAGCGCCGGGCGGAGCGGCGGGGCCGATTCGGTCAGGAGGTATTCCGCCGCCGCGGTGTCCGTGACCAGGCTGGTCACCAGGCCGGAGCGGAGCACCGCGCCGATCGCCGAAGCCTTGCGCAGTCCGCCCGCGATCGCCACGACCTCCGGGATCCGCCGCAGCCGGTCGGCCTCGACCGTGATGCAGCGCTCGCCGAGGTCCCGGCCGACCCGCCGGCCCTCCGCGTCGAACAGGTGCGCCGACATCTCCGCCGCGACGCCGAGCGAGGCGTAGTGCGCCCGCTCCTCGTCGGTCAGCATGTCGTGCACGGTCGAGATGCCCGGCTCCCAGGAGCCGATCGACACGGCCGCGACCGTGACCTTGTCGAAGTACTCGAAGGCCCGTGCGATGCCCGTCTGGCTGCGCAGTGCCGCCGCCGTCGCCGGATCGGGCAGCAGCATCGGCGCGTAGATGGGGTGCGCGTCCCCGCCGGAGACCTGGGCGGCCCGGCGTACGGCCTCGACGGACCCGCGCTCGGCGGTCCCCGCGTCGTACACGCCGGTCAGCTGGACCACCGTGCACTGCGGCAGGCGGTGCAGCGCGGCCGCCATGTGGATGGTCGACCGGCCCCAGGCCAGGCCCAGCACATCGCCCTCGTTGACGAGTTCGCCCAGCAGATCGGCCGCGACCGCACCGAGGTTCTCCGGGTCCGGGGCGTCCTCGGCCGCATCGGCCGGGGACTCCACGACCACCGCGTGCCGCAGGCCGTAGCGGGCGCGCAGCGCGTCGGAGCGCTCCGCGTCCAGCTCGGCCGGCACCCGGATCTCGATGCGTACGAGGTCCCGCTCCAGGGCGGTCTCCAGGACCCGGGCCACCTTGAAGCGGCTCACGCCGAACTCCTCGGCGATCTGGATCTTGGATTTGCCCTCGAGGTAGAAGCGGCGGGCCATGGCCGCCGCCTGCACCAGCTCCGCGGGTCCCATCCGCAGGGCTGACCGTCCCGCCGACATTGCCGACACCGCGTTCTCCTCACTGCTGTTCACACTCTCGTGTTCACACTCTCGACTCGCCGTTCATCCTGTCAGATCCGGCGGCCGTTGATCAGCCTGGACGGCTTCGCTCCCCTCGCTGTTCACCGAGGCTTCGCGTTGCGCGTCCCGTGCGCCTCAGTGGTCGCAGGCCCACGGCGCGACGGAGATCGCCGCGTCCGCCTGTTCGCGCAGTGTGCGGACCGCGGCGGCCGGGTCCACGGCCCCGTAGACGGCGCTTCCGGCGACGAACACGTCGGCACCGGCCTCGGCACACCGTTCGATGGTGGAGGCCGAGACCCCACCGTCCACCTGGAGCCACAGCTCCAGCCCGTGCTTGGCGATCAGCTCGCGGGTGCGGCGGATCTTGGGCAGCATCACGTCGAGGAACTGCTGACCGCCGAAGCCGGGCTCGACCGTCATGATCAGCAGCATGTCCAGCTCGGGGAGGATGTCCTCGAACTGCTCGATCGGCGTCGCCGGCTTGAGCGCCATGGCGGCCCGCGCCCCGAGCGCGCGGATCTCCCGGGCCAACCGCACGGGCGCGCCCGCGGCCTCGGCGTGGAAGGTGACCGACCCGGCGCCGGCCTCGACGTACTGGGGGGCCCAGCGGTCCGGGTCCTGGATCATCAGATGCAGGTCCAGCGGGATGTCCGTGGCCCGGCTGAGGGACTCCACGACGGGGACGCCCAGGGTCAGGTTCGGGACGAAGTGGTTGTCCATGACGTCGACATGCAGCCAGTCGGCGCCCTCGACGGCCCTCGCCTCGTCGGCGAGGCGGGCGAAGTCCGCGGACAGGATGCTGGGATTGATCTGAACGGCCATGACCCAAGCCTGCCATGCCTCCGGCTGCTTTCAGCCTCCACCCCGGAACTGGACGAGCCGGGTCCGGCGGGTCGGCGCCTCCGGAGCGACGCCGTAGCAACACTGAACGGATCACGGAGAACGTTTCACTTGCGCTGAAGAGGGAGGGGGCGGCCCGCTGCCCCCTCCCCTCGGGCCGGAGCCCCGCGTCCCGTCAGCCGGTCCGGCGCAGCAGCGCCAGGTACATGGCGTCCGTGCCGTGCAGGTGCGGCCACAGCTGGATGTCGGGGCCCTCGCCGAGCGCGGGCACGCCCGGCAGGTACGGGCGGGCGTCGACGAGTTCGGCCTCGACCGGTGCGCCTCCCCGGCCGCGCAGCACGTCGTCCACGACGACCCGGGTCTCGGCCAGGTGCGGGGAGCAGGTGGCATAGCCCACGACGCCGCCCACCCGGACCGCGGACAGCGCCTCCCGCAGCAGCGCGCGCTGCAGCGGGGCGAAGCCGTCCAGGTCCTCGGGACGGCGGCGCCAGCGCGCCTCCGGGCGGCGGCGCAGCGCGCCGAGCCCCGTGCAGGGGACGTCCATCAGGACCCGGTCGAAGGAGCCCGGCCGCCACGGCGGACGGGTCCCGTCGGCGGCGATGACCTGGTAGGGGCTGGGGTTGCCGGTGAGCGCGCGCTCCACCAGGCGGGCCCGGTGCGGCTGCTTCTCGGAGGCCAGCAGGAAGGCGCCCCGCTGCGCGGCCAGCGCGCCGAGCAGCGCCGCCTTGCCGCCGGGGCCCGCGCAGCCGTCCAGCCAGCGCTCGTCCCGGCCCTCGACGGGGGCGGCCGCCAGCGCCATCGCGACCAGCTGGCTGCCCTCGTCCTGGACGCCCGCCCGGCCCTCCCGGACGGCCTCGATCGCCCCGGGCTCGCCGCCCTCCGCGAGCCGGACGGCGTACGGCGACCAGCGTCCCGGCAGGACGGAGTCCGCACCGACGGCGTCGACCAGCTCCTGCGTGGTGGCGCGGCCCGGCCGGGCGACCAGCGTCACCTCGGGCCGCTCGTTGTCGGCCTCCAGCAGGTCCTCGATGCCGGCCCGGCCGCCGCCCAGGGAGTCCCACAGGGCGGAGACGACCCAGCGCGGGTGGGAGTGGACCACGGCCAGGTGGTCCTCGGGGTCCTTGTCGTACGGCGGCGCCACCAGCTCCAGCCAGCCGTCCAGGTCGTGCGCGGCGATCTTGCGCAGCACCGCGTTCACGAACTTGGCACGGCCGTCGCCCAGCACCACCCGGGCCAGCTCCACGCTCGCGGACACCGCCGCGTGGGCCGGGATGCGGGTGCCCAGCAGCTGGTGGGCGCCGAGCGACAGCACGTCGAGCACCGGCGGGTCGACCTCGCGCAGCGGCCGGTCGATACAGGCGGAGATGATCGCGTCGTACGTCCCCTGGCGCCGCAGCGTCCCGTAGACCAGCTCGGTGGCGAGGGCCGCGTCACGCGCCTGGAAGTTCTCGTCCTGGCGGGCCTTGCGCAGCAGCGGGGGCAGGACGAGGTTGGCGTACGCGTCGCGCTCGTCCACCGCCCGCAGCGCCTCGAAGGCGAGGATCCGGACCGGGTCCTTCTTCGGGCGGCGGTACGGCTTGGCGGGCTTGCCGCCGCTGGCGGGACGACGACGGGGCTGTTCGCTCACGTGGAAGGTGCTCCGGGAGTATCGGATCGAGCAGGGGCTGACGGCGGACCGCGGCGGCGGGTGCGCCTGCGCGGCCCGCGGTGGCACGGACGCCACCTGCTCAGCCTACGTCGCTCCCGCTGGTGCCGTGGCCGGAGAGGTTTGCCGGTCCGCGGCGTCCGGTGCATGGGGTCTCCCCAGGCCCGCAGGGCCTAGGGCCTGCCGTCAAATTCCCGTCTGCCCCGCGACGCTCCCCCAGCTACCGCTGGGAGGTGCCCCCAGGCACGCACTCTCGCCGCACCGGACGAAACCCCAAGTACGTCCAGTACGAGGGCTTCCGCCCGGCACGCCGAGAGCACGCACCAGACGCCGCGGGGCCGCCCTTCGGGCGACGACGGGAATTTGACGGCAGGCCCTAGGGGACGCCTCGCAAGGCGGCGGGCCGCAGCTCGTACTCACCCGTACTCGCGCCGTCCGGCAACGCAGCGAGGTGCGGTGCTGGGCGCCGTGGGGCGGTGAGCCTTTCCGGTCACGGCCCCAGCCGCTCACCGGGAGCGATGCGCACCCCGCGGGCCCAGTCGGCCCCGCGCATCGGCTTCTTGCCCTGCGGCTGGACCCACAGCAGCTCCACGGCGTGCGAGCCGGTGCCGACGTGGACGGAGTTCTTGGAGACGGCCAGCTCGCCGGGCGCCAGGTCGGTACGGTCGCCCGCCAGGCCCACGGAGACCAGCTTGAGCCGCTCGCCGCGGAAGACGGTCCAGGCGCCCGGGGCCGGATGGCAGCCGCGCACCACGCGGTCGGCGCGCAGCGCGGGAGCCGTCCAGTCCACCCGGGCGTCCTCGACGGTGATCTTCGGCGCGAGGGAGACGCCCTCGGCCGGCTGCGGCACGGCCCGCAGGGTGCCGTCCTCGATGCCGTCCATGGTGGCGGCCAGCAGTCCGGCGCCCGCGAAGGCGAGCCGGGTGAGCAGGTCGCCGCTGGTGTCGGTTGGGCGGACCTCCTCGGTCAGCACGCCGAAGACCGGACCGGAGTCGAGCCCCTCCTCGATCCGGAAGGTCGAGGCCCCGGTGACGGTGTCGCCGGCCATCAGGGAGTGCTGCACGGGCGCGGCCCCGCGCCAGGCGGGCAGCAGCGAGAAGTGCAGGTTGACCCAGCCGTGGCGGGGGATGTCGAGGGCGCTCTTGGGCAGGATGGCCCCGTAGGCCACGACCGGGCAGCAGTCCGGGGCGATCTCGCGCAGCCGGGCCTGGAAGTCCTCGTCGCGCGGCCGGGCCGGCTTGAGCACCTCGATGCCGGCCTCCTCGGCGCGCTGGGCCACCGGGCTGGCGACCAGCCGCCGGCCGCGGCCGGCCGGGGCGTCGGGCCGGGTGACGACGGCGGCGACCTCGTGCCGCCCGGAGGCGATCAGGGCGTCCAGGGCGGGCACGGCGACCTCGGGGGTGCCTGCGAAGACGAGCTTCACTGCGGTCCTACCTCGCTATCTCGGCTGTCAGCAGCGCACCAGTCTACGAGCCGCGGCTGCGGGGGGCGTACGCATATCCACGCGCCTCTCGTCATATGCCGACACGCCGGGGGAGCGTGACTCCTCGCCAGATGGCGCGTTGGTCAAGAGAGATTGACCGAAACGGGCCGCGTTTGATCGGTGTGTGCGGCCCGATCCGCTCACCAGAACCGGTTCGAGAGGCTTCTTCATGGCCGACCACGCCACCCACGACGCCCAAGCGCGTGCCAGCCTGCACCTCCTGGTGCGGGACATCGAGCGGGTCCGCCGACAGGTGGATGCTCTGCGTACGCTCACCGCCCAGCTCGGCAACGTGTACCGCCCGCGTCGCTCCGGTCCCTCCACAGGGTTCGTCGTCTACGGCCGAGCTCCCGCCCCCACGGTCCGCCTCGCCCAGGAGCTGCGGGACAGCGTCGAGACGCTGGTCACCGCCGCGGTGGACTTCGACCGTTCGCTGGGCTTCTCGTGGGACGCGGTCGGCTCCGCGCTCGGTGTCACCAAGCAGGCCGTGCACCGGCGGTACGGTGCGCGGCGTGCCCAGGCCGCGGAGGCGGCGGAGCCGCTCGCCGAGGGGACGGCCACCCGGACCCTGGGCGTGCCCACCGTCCCCGCCGCTCGTTCCGTGCCGCCGCAGCCGTTGCGCGAGGAGTCCGCGCGTCCGGCGGCCTTCCCGGGGCCGCGGGGCGGCTGACCGGCCGACGGC
>NZ_WTFF01000362.1 GCF_019400985.1 Streptomyces bambusae | reverse complement strand
CAGGCGGTCTGGTAGCTCACGCCCTGCTGACGCGCCCACTCCGAAAGCTTCACAAGGCCAAGATAGTCGGGATATGCGACTAGAGATGACTATGAATGACTAGAAAACCTGTAGCAGCTTTCACCCCCCGTCCGCTCCACCCGGGGGCGCAGAAACGTGACGCTGGGCCCCGGCCCGTCGTTACCCCCGCAACCCCCTTCTTCCCCTCTTCCCCTCCCCGCTCCCCCGCTCCTGGAAGGGCAGGAACGCTCATGCACCCCACCGACAGGGACCGCGCCACCGACCTGGACCACGACGCCCTCCGGCCCAGCGCCACCGACTGGGACCACCCTGCCGACCCCCACCCCGGCTGGCAGCGCGACCACGTCACCACGTACGCCGCCACCGCCGGCACCGACGGCCACATCTGGCACGGGGTCCCCACCCTGCTGCTCACCACCGCCGGGCGCGTGACCGGCCGGGCGTACCGCACCGCCCTCATCTACGGCGAGGACGAGGGCGTCTACATCACGGCCGCCTCCGGCGGCTCCTCGGCCGACCACCCGGACTGGTACCGCAACCTCCTGGCCTGCCCGGAGGTCCGCCTCCAGATCGGCGCCGACGTGTTCGCAGCCAAGGGCCGCCCGGCCACGGCCGACGAACGCGACACGTACTGGGGCATCATGACCGGGCTCTGGCCGGCGTACGAGGACGAGCAGGAGCGCACGGAACGCGAGATCCCGCTGGTCCTCTTCGAACGCGCGCAGTAGCGTCGCGCCGGCTTCGGCACGCCCTGCACGTCTGCTTCGGCACGCCCTGCACGTCTTGCGCGTACCGGCTAACAGTTCGCGGCGACGGCATCGATCCGGCCGCCGAAGTCGCCGCGGTAGTCGCGGCGGTGGTCGCCGTTGAAGACCGTGCGGCGCTCCTTGGGCTGCCAGTTGTAGAAGCAGGCGTCCGTGCTCGCGACGAACGAACTCACCTTGTCGTGCAGATAGTTCGGCATGTCGCGGTACCCGCTGCGCGAGGTCCACTCCCAGCTCTGGCCGCCGTAGTCCTTGCCCGAGTAGAAGCAGATCGAGCCGCCGGGACACGACGGGATCGCGGCGGCCGCCGAGGAACTCGGTGCGGGCAGGAGCAGGGCGGCCAGCGAGACGGCGGCGGCGAACGCCAGAGAACGCAGCTTCATGGAAGCCTCCGTGGGGGGGGTGGAGTGGGGGTGGTGCGGAGTGCGGGACCCGAAGGGGGCGAGACGCAGACCATGATCGTGACCACGTCGGTGGACATGCCAGCCCCCGCACCCCGAACCACCCGATCAGCCCACACCCACACATCCACGCACCCGGCCCGACAGGCCACGGGGGACCTGCCGGCGGGTGGTTGACCTCAACCACGGTCGAGGTCCTAGCGTCGGCCCCATGACCTCAACGACGACACCTCCCGCCCCCGCCAACCCCGCCGCCACCGACGAGATGCTGCCGAGCCAGCCGATCGGGTACTGGAGTGGGGCCGCCCACGAGGCCGTCATCCGGCTGATCCGCGACGCGATGGCGCGGATCGACGTCACGCAGCCGCAGTGGTGGAGCTTGAACCGCGTCGTCGGGGCCGCGGGCCGCGACGGCGCGACCCGCGCGGCGGTCGTCGCGGACCTCGCCTCCGTGGCGGACGGCCCGTACGAGATATCCCGCGCCCTCGACCAGCTCGTCCACCGAGGCTGGCTGTCCATCGACTCCGAGGAGCGCTTCACCGTCACCGATTCCGGGCAGGCGGCGATGGGCCGCATCCGCGAGCTGGTGCACGGCCTCCGGGACCGGGTCCACACGGGCGTCAGCGACGAGGACTACGTGATCACCCTCCGTGTCCTGCGCCGGATGATCGAGAACGTCGAGACCGCTTACGCGCAGCAGAGCTGACCCGCTGCCTCAGCAGCGCGCCCCCGGCTCACTCGCAGCCGACGCCGTCGCCGTCGCGGTCGAGGTGCCGGCCGTAGCCCGGATCGCCCCTACGGACGGGGGCGGCGCCGGCCGCACGCGCCGCGGTGCAGTTCCGGTAGTACGCGCTGCCGCTGCCGCTTCCGCCCCCGCTGCCACCCGACTCGGCCTCCTCGGTGACCGTGACCGTCGGCGCGGGGGCCGGCGTGGCCGTGACGGTCGCCGTGGCGGTCACCGTGGCGGTCGGCACCGGATCGGGCGCGGCGGCGGTGACCGTGGCCGTCACGGTCACGGTGGGCGCAGGCCCGGCGTTCGCCTTCGGCGTGGACGTTCCGCACCCGACGGCGGCGACCAGGCATGCGACGGCTATGCCGCCGTACGTGAGGACGGCCCGCCTGCGCGGACCGAGCCGGCGGCGCGAGGAGGACGACGGCGCGAGCGGGGTGGGCGAGGTGGGCGAGGTGGGTGGCGTAAGCGGTGTGAGCGGCGTGAGCGGCATGCGCGTTTCCTTCCGGCGGGCAGGGAGGGGCCCCGGCTCGCGGGTCCCCGAGCGGAGCGGGGCGCCATCGTGTCACCCGCCGGACCGCGCGCATGCGGTCGTTACCGAGCTGTGCTCACGTCAGACGATGCGCCAGTTCCGGGTAGTCGACCACCAGCCCGTCGGCATCGAACTCGATGTCGCTCACGAAGTCCCCGGAGGCGTACCGGACGCGGGCGCCGCCGCCTCCGGTCCGGCCGAGATGCGTGTACGTCTGGCGGGACGGGTGCACCGTCAGCTCGGGCACCGCCACCCAGGCCATCAGCAGCTGACGTTCACCGGGCCGGTCGAGCAGGCCGTGCCGGAGTACCGGCATGGTGTTGGTGAGCGGGCACAGACCCAGGTCGCAGTCGAGGGCGGCGTCGAGGCCCGGCAGCGGTTCCCCGTCGGCGGTCCACCGCGCCGCCCCACCCGCCAGGTCCGCGCCGCCCTCACTCCCGCTCCCGCTCCCACTCCCACTGCGGCGCAGATCCAGCTCCCGCGCCCCGTCGGCGTCCTCGGCGGTCACGTGCAGGCGCCGGGTGACGAAGTCCTCGTCGGTCTCCAGCGTGTACGAGATCCAGTACGGCGCGGGTTCGGTCCCCACCGCCCGCCCACGCGCCCGCAGCCCGCCGCGCGGGGCGCCACCGGCGGCCCCGCCACCGAGCTCGACCCAGGCGGTCTCGAACCCGCGACTGGCCATGACTTCCCAGCTCAGCACCCTCAGTTCGGTCATCCCGCCAACCTAGCCAACCGACCGCCCGCACCCGCGGCCCCGACCGGCCCGAGTCGTAGACTGGCAGGCCGCCCTCCGGCGCCCTCCCTACCTCGGCGGCGCCGCCGAGAGGACCGAAAGGGACCGAAAGGGAATGGCCTCATGACCGACCGCACCTTCCACACCGCCGTCACCATCGGGGTCAGCCTGGACGGCTACATCGCCCGGCCCGACGGCGACATCGAGTGGCTCACCACGCGGGGCGCGGAGGCCGGGGACACGGGATATCTGGAGTTCCTGGCCGGGATAGACACCCTCGCCCTCGGGCGCAAGACGTACGAGAAGGTCCTGACCTTCGGCTTCTGGCCGTACGAGGGCAAGCAGGTCGCCGTCCTCAGCAGCACCCTCACCACCGACGACGCGCGCGTCACCGTCCACCGCACGCTGGACGACCTGCTGGCCCACCTCACCTCCTCCGGCGCGCAGCGCGTGTACGTGGACGGCGGGCAGCTCATCCAGACGTTCCTGCGCGAGGACCTGCTGGACGAGATCACGATCACCACGGCCCCCGTCCTGATCGGATCCGGGATCCCGCTCTACGGCGCACTCGACCGGGACGTCGATCTGCGGCTGACGGCGGCCAAGGTGCTGGACGCGGGCTTCATGCAGACGACGTACGTCCGCGACCGCGCCTGAGGCGGCGCCTGAGTCGGCGCGTGAAGCGGGCGGCGGCGGGGCGAAATCCCGTCGCTGCGGCGGTTTTTGATCATTCCGACGGGCGACGCCTAGCATGTCCACGCCACTCCCCATGCCCGCCCCTGAGGAAAGCACTTCATGCGCATCAAGCGGATACTCGCAGCGGCTCTCGTCCTCGCCACCCTCACCGCGTGCGAGGACAGCGGAGGCGGGCCGGCCAAGCCGGCCACGCCCCCGTCGGTGGGACCGACGGCCAAGGAGGCGGCGGTGGCCGAGGGGGCGAAGGCCAAGACCATCGCGGACGCCCAGCGGTACGTCCAGCAGTACGCCTCCTGCGAGGACCTGAGCACGAACCCGAAGGACCACCGGCTCCCGCTGACCGACTTCACGACGGTCGGACAGTGGTCGGTCACCGAGCGCGGCGTGTGCAGCGACCGGACCGAGCGGGGCGAGATCGTCTTCTACATGGCCTCGGACATGAAGGAGTTCCAGACGCGCTACAAGCAGCGCGTCATGGACAGGATCGCGGGCGGGGAGGGCTCGTACGGCTTGTTCAGCCGGGTGATGGTCGGCAAGACGTACGCGATCACCCCGACCAAGACGAAGACGACCCTGGCCCTCTCCCGCTCGGACCTGCGGATCCTGTACTGCAATCCGGGCTTCGCCGTCCCCGAGGGCTACAAGCGCGAGCCGGCCCTGGTGGAGGGATGCGTCCTCAGCGACTTCGTCAACAGCTCGGACGGGAAGGGCAGCCCGAACTTCGAGCGGCCGCAGGAAGGGCCCAACGGCGATCTCGGCCAGCCCAAGGAGGGCAGCCTGGGGCTGGCGCGGGCGAGCAACCTCGCCGAACTGCTGAAGATCATCCACCCGCACACGGTCGACTGCACCAACATGTCCACCGACGCGGAGGCGATCGACACCCGCTCCATCGACTACAACCCGGCTGTCAACGACAGCAATTGGCGGGGGTGGGGCATCAAGGAACGAGCGGTCTGCGGCGAGTTCGCAGGCGACCGGCGGGCCCACAACCTGAACTGGATCAGCACGGTCAGCGACATGAAGACCCTGCAGACGAGGGCGAAGGCCGCGCAGCAGGAGGACCTGAAGGACGGCCGCCTGCAGGCCACCACCAGCAAGCTGCTGGTCGGCCAGAACGTCGCGGTGGAGAGCACGAGCTGGTCCGTCCGCTTCGGCCTCTACCAGGCCCAGTTCCTGTACCTGAACTGCGAACCCGGCTTCCGCGCCCCGACGGGCTACCGGGTGGAGAAGGCCCAGGTCGACGGCTGCGTCCTGACGAACTACGAGAAGGACCACCCAGCGGCGGGCTGAGGCGGGGGGCCGGGGGGGCCGCCGGGGCGGGGCTTCGGGGGGTGGGGCTGGTCCGAGGAGGTTTGTCCCGCTTGGGCGGGGTCGATTCCCCGGGCTGACCCAAGGGGGTTCGCCCGCGACGAGGCAGGCTTCGGGGGTGGAGGCTGACCCGAGGCGGTTTGTTCCGCTTGAGCGGGATCAATTCCCCGGGCTGCCCCGAGGGGGCATGTCCGCTGGGGGGTGGGGCTTCGGGGGGTGGAGGCTGACCCGAGGGGGTGTGTTTCCTGTCGGGCCTGGTCGGAGGGGTGTCGGTGTCTGCCCGCCAGTCCATCGTCCGTGCGGGTCGGCGGCCGGCGTCAAGAGCGCCCTTCGGGCGTCGCTTGCGCGATGTCGCTGCGCTCCACCCTTGACACCGACCACCGCCCCACCCAGACACAGACTGACGAGCAGGCACCGAGGGAGGGATGGCAGGGGGGAGCTGTTGCCCTCAGGCTCCGCGATGACGCTTGGAGCGGAGCCCTGCTGTGCGGTATCGCGCCCTGCGGGCGGGACGCCTCCGTTGCGCACGGGCCCCGACCGGCAGCCCAAGGGCGGTCGGTGCGCATCCGATCGCTACGCGCTGCGGCCGTCTCGGCGTCCCCACCCCGCCTGTGGCCGTGCATAGGCCGCCATCGATCGCTACGCGCTCCGACCGACCGGCGACTGCAGGCTGCGAGGGGCAGTTGCGGCAGGCGCAGCAGGGCAGTGGGGGCCACCGGGCAGTCCATCGGCGTCCGGACGGCGCCGGACGGAGTCCGGGGCCAGTCCTGTCCCCCGGAGGGCCGCCGGGCGGGCTGATGGCGGGAACGAAGGACGGCCCGCAAGGCGCCGGACGGGGGCGGAAGGCGTCCGGAGGGAGATCCGGGGGCAGTCCTGTCCCCGGAGGACCGACCGTCCGGCACTCTATTGCCGACAGGCCCCCACCCACCCCTCCACCCGCCTTCCAAACTGGTGCAATTAGGGCATCTTGCGGCCTCTTTGCGTGCACAGGAGGGGGTGACTGCAATCCAGGACGCAGATCCCGCACCCCACACCCCCACTCCCCTCCCCCACACCCCCACTCCCCTCTCCCACACCCCCACTCCCCTCTCCCACACCCCTGATCGGCGAGAAGGCCCTCCGACCGGGGGAGAAGGACCCCCGACGGGGGGAAGGACTCCCGACGAGGGGAGAAAGGTCCCCGACGGGGGGGAGAAAGGTCCCCGAAGGAGCCATCGGACGGACAGAGGAAGGCTCGACGGGAAGGGGGGAGGGAAGGAGTCGACGTCCCCGCCCAGGGGCAACTCGCACCGAACTGGCCACAGTCACCCGCCCCGCCCACAGTCGGCCACCCCGCCCACAGTCACCCGCCGCGCCCGCAGTCGCCCGCCCCGCCCGCAGTCGCCCATCCGCCGAAGCGCGTAGCGATCGATGGCGGCATATGTACGGCCACAGGCGGGGTGGGGACGCCGAGACGGCCGGAGCGCGTAGCGATCGATGGCGGTCTATGTACGGCCACAGACGGGGCGGGGACGCTGAGACGGCCGGAGCGCGTAGCGATCGGATGCGCCCAGACCGCCCTCGGCCTGCCGGCCGGGGCATAGGACGAAGGGGCTCCCGCCCGAAGGGCGCGATTCCGCACAGCGGGGCTTCGGTCCGGGCGTCGTCGCGGAGCCTGAGGGCAACAGCTCCCCCCTGCCATCCCTCCCCGGTGCCTGCTCGCCGGTCTGTTGGCTGGGCGGGGCGGTGGTCGGAGTCAAGGGTGGAGCGCAGCGACATCGCGCAAGCGACGC
>NZ_WTFF01000361.1 GCF_019400985.1 Streptomyces bambusae | reverse complement strand
CGGGTGAGGTGGTGTTCACGGGGCGGTTGTCGGTGTCGGGTGTGTCGTGGCTGGGTGATCACGCGGTGGCGGGGTCGGTGCTGCTTCCGGGTACGGCGTTCGTGGAGTTGGGTGTGCGTGCGGGGGATGAGGTGGGGTGCGGTCGGCTGGAGGAGCTGACCCTCGAAGCCCCCCTGGTCCTGCCCGACCCGGCACACGGCGGCCCGGGCGGCGTACCTGTACAGCTGTCCGTCGGCCCCGCCGACGACGACGGCCGCCGCACCGTGACCGTCCACTCCCGACGCGAGGACGGCACGTGGACCCGTCACGCCGAGGGCCTCCTCGCCCCGGGCGCCCCGGCCCCGGCGGACACCGGCATCGACGGCGCCTGGCCCCCGGCCGGAGCCGAGCCCCTCGACCTCTCCGGCTTCTACGACGACCGCGAGGCCGCCGGCTTCCACTACGGTCCGGCGTTCCGTGGGTTGCGGGCGGCGTGGCGGCTGGGTGACGAGGTGTTCGCGGAAGTGGCTCTGGAGGCGGGGGACGTGGCGGACGCGGGCCGGTTCGGCCTGCACCCCGCCCTCCTCGACGCCGCGCTCCAGGCCGTCGGAGTCGGCGCGCTGCTGCCCGCGACCGGCGAAGCCCGGCTGCCCTTCTCCTGGCGCGACGTCGCCCTGCACGCCTCCGGCGCCGACACCCTGCGGGTGCGCCTGAGCCCGGCCGGCCCCGAGGCCGTGGCGCTCACCGCCACGGACGACAACGGCCTGCCTGTGATGACCGTCGGCTCGCTGTCGCTGCGTCCGTTGGCGGGTGGGGTGGCTGCCGGGGCGGTGGGTGATGCGTTGTTCCGGCTGGACTGGGTGCCGGCCCCGGCCGGCGGTGAGGCCGTGGCTGCGGGCCGGGTCGTGGAGGTGGACACGTCGGGAGGCGTTCGCTGCGCCCTGGACGTGGTGCTGGGCGCGCTGCGGGAGCACATTGCCGACGAGGACGCCGAGCGTCTGGTGGTGGTGACGCGGGGTGCGGTCGGTGCGGGTGCGGCTGATCTGGCGGGTGCGGCGGTGTGGGGTCTGGTGCGTTCGGCGCAGTCCGAACACCCGGGCCGTATCGCGTTGTTGGACCTGCCGGTCGCCGAGGACGCGGAACTCTCCGCGTATGTCGCTTCTGCCGAGCCGCAGGTGGTGGTGCGTGGGGGAGTGGCGCGTGTGCCGCGTCTGGTGCGGGCGGTGTCGCCGTCCGAGCCGGCTGCCGCGTTGTCGTTCGCCGAGGGCGGGACGGTGCTGGTCACGGGCGGTACGGGGACGTTGGGCCGGGCGGTGGCCCGGCATCTGGTCGCCGTGCACGGTGTACGGCATCTGCTGCTGCTCAGCCGTTCCGGTGGCGGCGAGGACCTGGTGGCCGAACTCGCTGAGGTGGGGGCGCAGGTGCGGGTGGTGGCGTGTGACGTCGCCGACCGCGAGGCGCTGGCCGCCGTCCTGGAGTCGATTCCGGCCGAGCACCCGCTGACGGGTGTGATCCACACCGCCGGTGTGCTGGACGACGGCGTGGTGGAGTCCCTGACGGCCGAGCGGTTGGAGAAGGTGCTGCGGCCGAAGGTGGACGCGGCGTGGAACCTGCACGAGCTCACCCGTGGGTCGGATCTGTCGGCGTTCGTGCTGTTCTCCTCCGCCTCCGGCCTGCTGGGCGCTCCGGGGCAGGGCAACTACGCCGCCGCCAACGCCTATCTGGATGCGCTGGCCCAGTACCGGCGTGACCTGGGCCTGCCGGGGCTGTCGCTCGCGTGGGGTCTGTGGGCCGAACGCAGCGGCATGACCGGCGCCTTGGGTGAGGGGGACGTCGAGCGGATCACCCGGGGTGGAGTCGCAGCCCTGTCCACCGAGGAAGGACTCGCCCTCCTCGATGCCGCACCCACCCACGACCAGGCCCTCCTCGCCCCCATGCGCCTCGACCCCGCGTCCCTGGCGTCCGGCGCGTCGGTGCACCCCCTCCTGCGCGCCCTCGTCCCGGCCCCGGCGCGCCCCGCCGCCGGGAGCGGCACCCGGACCGGCGGGTCCTCCCTCCAGCGGCGCCTCGCCGCCCTGACCGAGCCCCAGCAGGAGCGCTTCCTGCTCGACCTCGTCGGCGCCGAGGTGACGGCCGTTCTGGGCCGGGACATCGCGGCCGAGCCCACCCAGGTCTTCAAGGACATCGGCTTCGACTCCCTGTCCGCCGTCGAGCTGCGCAACCGGCTCAGCACCGTGACCGGCCTCCGGCTCCCCGCGACCCTCGTCTTCGACCAGCCGACCCCCGTCGCCCTCGTCGCGTACCTGCGCGGCCGCCTGACGGACAACGGCACGGCCGCGTCCGCCGCACCGACCGCCCGGAGCACCGCAGCTCCCGCCGACGACCCCATCGCCATCGTCGGTATGAGCTGCCGCTTCCCCGGCGGCGTACGGTCGCCGGAGGACCTGTGGAAGCTGGTCGCCTCCGGCGGCGACGCCATCGGCGACTTCCCCGCCGACCGGGGCTGGGACCTCGACAGCCTCTACCACCCCGACCCGGCGCACGCGGGCACCTCGTACGTCCGCGAGGGCGGATTCCTCGACGGCGCCGCCGACTTCGACCCGGTCTTCTTCGGGATCTCGCCGCGTGAGGCGCTCGCCATGGACCCGCAGCAGCGGCTGCTGCTGGAGACCTCATGGGAGGCCTTCGAACGCGCGGGCATCGCTCCCACCGCCGTACGCGGCAGCCGTACGGGCGTCTTCACCGGTGTCATGTATCACGACTACGTCAACCTCCTCACGGACCAGGAAGGCCTGGAGGGCTACGCGGGCAACGGCAGCGCCGGCAGCATCGCCTCCGGCCGCATCGCCTACGTCCTCGGCCTCGAAGGCCCGGCCGTGACCGTGGACACGGCGTGCTCCTCGTCGCTCGTCTCGGTCCACCTGGCAGGCCAGGCGCTGCGAGAGGGCGAGTGCGACCTGGCGCTGGCCGGCGGTGTGACCGTCATGTCCAGCCCGAACACCTTCATCGAGTTCAGCCGGCAGCGGGGGCTGGCGCCGGACGGGCGGTGCAAGCCGTTCGCGGCCGCCGCCGACGGCACGTCCTGGTCCGAGGGCGTGGCCATGGTGCTGCTGGAGCGGCTGTCGGACGCGCGGCGCCACGGGCACCGCGTCCTGGCGGTTGTCCAGGGTTCCGCCGTCAACCAGGACGGCGCGTCCAACGGGATGACCGCCCCCAACGGTCCGTCCCAGCAGCGTGTCATCGAACAGGCCCTCGACCGGGCGGGGCTGACCCCTGCTCAGGTCGACGTGGTGGAGGCGCACGGCACCGGCACGACGCTCGGCGACCCGATCGAGGCCCAGGCGCTCATGGCCACCTACGGCCGACACCACACGACCGACCGCCCGCTGTGGCTGGGGTCGGTCAAGTCCAACCTCGGTCACACGCAGGCCGCCGCAGGCCTGGCCGGTGTGATCAAGATGGTGATGGCGATGCGGCACGAGGTGCTGCCGCGGACCCTGCACGTGGACGAGCCGTCGCCGCACGTGGACTGGTCGGCGGGTGAGGTCCGGCTGCTGACGGACGAGGTGGCGTGGCCGCGGACGGCGCAGCCGAGGCGTGCGGCGGTGTCGTCGTTCGGCATCAGCGGTACGAACGCGCACACCATCCTCCAGGAAGCCCCCGCGGACCCCACGGAACACGAGCCGGCGCCTGACGGTGCTCCCGTCGCTCCGGTGTGGGTCGTGTCGGGCCGGGATGCGGCTGCGGTGCGTGGGCAGGCGGCTCGGCTGTTGGAGCGGGTGGGAGCCGATCCTGGTCTGTCGGTCGCGGACGTGGCGTTCTCACTGGCGACGACGAGGGCGGCGCTGGGCCGTCGAGCCGTGGTGGTGGCCGAGGACCGCGAGGGTCTGGTGACCGGTCTGGGTGCGCTGGCCGAGGGACGGGCGCTTCCGGGTGTGGTCGAGGGGTCCGTCTCGGGTGGGCGGCTGGCGTTCCTGTTCTCGGGTCAGGGTGCGCAGCGTCCGTCCATGGGCCGGGAGTTGTACGCGTCGCAGCCGGTGTTCGCGGCGGCGTTCGACGAGGTGTGCGCGCAGTTCGGGTTCCCGCTGAAGGAGGTCGTCTTCGGCGGGGGCGAGGAGGTTCACCGGACGGAGGTGACGCAGCCGGCGCTGTTCGCGGTCGAGGTGGCGTTGTTCCGGCTGGCCGAACACTTCGGCCTGCGGCCGGACTTCGTCGCCGGTCACTCCATCGGTGAGATCGCCGCCGCACACGTCGCGGGCGTACTGTCGCTGACCGACGCGTGCCGGCTGGTGGAGGCCCGTGGCCGACTGATGGGTGAACTGCCCGAGGGCGGCGCCATGGTGTCGGTCCGGGCCTGCGAGGCGGAGGTCCGGGAGCTGCTGGCCGAGGGCACCGACATCGCCGCGGTCAACGGACCGCAGTCGGTCGTGGTCTCGGGGGTCGAGGACGCCGTCCTCGCCGTGGCCGCGAAGCTTGCCGAGCGGGGTCGTAGGACCAAGCGGCTGACCGTCTCGCACGCGTTCCACTCGCCGCTGATGGAGCCGATGCTGGAAGCGTTCCGTGGCGTGGCCGAGCAGCTGACGTACCACGAGCCCGCCGTCCCGGTGGTCTCGAACGTGACGGGTGAGCTGGTCACCGAGTTCGGCGCGGCGTACTGGGTCGAGCACGTGCGTGCCGCGGTCCGGTTCGGCGACGGCATCCGTCACCTGGCCGAACAGGGGGTCGCACACTTCCTGGAGATCGGTCCTCAGGGCGTCCTCGCCGCCATGGCGGGCGAGTCCCTGCCGGAGGACTTCTCCGGGCTGCTGGCCCCCGTACTGCGCAAGGACCGTCCCGAGGCGGAGGCCTTCCTCGCCGCCCTCGCCCTGGCCTGGACCCGCGGACTGCCCGTGGCCTGGGACACCGTCCTGTCCGGCCGCCGCGTCGAGCTGCCCACGTACGCGTTCCAGCGCAGCCGCTACTGGCCCGACCATGCCCTCGCCCCCGCCCCCGCCCACACCCGCGACCTCGTCGTCGCCGCGGCGAGCGACCCCGCCTCTCCCCTGGCAGAGCGGATCGCCGGCGCTGAGGACCCCGACGCCGTCCTCCAGGAGCTGGTCCGGGACGGCATCAGCGCCGTGCTCGGGCACCGTGCCCAGGAGACGGAGGACCCCACCCGGTCCTTCCGCGACCTCGGCTTCGACTCGATGACCGCGGTGGAGTTCCGGACCCGCCTCAACGCGGCGACCGGGCTCCAGCTGCCCGCGACGCTCGTCTTCGACCACCCGACCCCGGCCGCGCTCGTCGCGTACCTGCGGGCCGCACTCCTGGACGGCGGCACGGCCGCGGCACCCGTCGCCCGGCGAGTCGCGGGCAGTGACGAGCCGATCGCGATCGTGGGCATGAGCTGCCGCTTCCCCGGCGACGTCGGCTCCCCGGAGGATCTGTGGCGGCTGGTCGACAGCGGGACCGACGCGATCACGCCGTTCCCCCGCGACCGCGGATGGAACGTCTCCGCGCTCTACGACCCCGACCCCGACCGCCTGGGCACCACGTACACCCAGGGCGGCGGCTTCCTCCACGGCGCAACCGAGTTCGACGCCGGCTTCTTCGGGATCTCGCCGCGCGAGGCGCTGGCGATGGACCCGCAGCAGCGGCTGCTGCTGGAGGTGTCCTGGGAGGCGTTCGAGCGGGCCGGTCTGCCCCCCGACGTCCTGCGCGGCAGCAGCACCGGTGTGTTCGTCGGCACGAACGGGCAGGACTACACGACGCTCGCCTCCCAGTCGGAGGAGCGCCTGGAGGGCTACCTCGGCACCGGTGGCGCCGGCAGTGTCGCCTCGGGCCGGATCGCCTACGCCCTGGGCCTGGAGGGTCCGGCGCTCACCGTCGACACGGCGTGCTCGTCGTCGCTGGTGGCCCTGCACCTGGCGGCGGAGGCGCTGCGGCGCGGCGAGTGCGACCTGGCGCTGGCCGGTGGCGCGACCGTCATGTCGACTCCGCAGTCGTTCATCGACTTCAGCCGGCAGCGCGGGCTGTCACCGGACGGGCGGTGCAAGCCGTTCGCGGCGGCCGCCGACGGCACGGGCTGGTCGGAGGGCGTCGGCGTACTGCTGGTCGAGCGGCTGTCGGACGCCCGCCGCAACGGCCACCACGTCCTCGCGGTGATCCGCGGTTCGGCCGTCAACCAGGACGGCGCCTCCAACGGGCTGACCGCGCCCAACGGCCCTTCCCAGCAGCGGGTGATCCGCCAGGCCCTGGCGAACGCCGGGCTGACGGCCGGGGACGTCGACGTGGTCGAGGCGCACGGCACGGGAACCCCGCTGGGCGACCCGATCGAGGCCCAGGCGCTGCTCGCGACGTACGGCCGGGAGCGCGCGGACGAGCAGCCCCTGTGGCTGGGCTCGCTGAAGTCGAACATCGGTCACACGCAGGCTGCGGCGGGTGTGGCGGGTGTGATCAAGATGGTGATGGCGATGCGGCAGGGGGTGCTGCCGCGGACCCTGCACGCGGACGAGCCCACCCCGCACGTGGACTGGTCGGCCGGTTCCGTACGCCTCCTCACCGAGGCCCGTCCGTGGCCCGAGGGCGACCGCCCCCGCCGCGCGGCCGTGTCGTCGTTCGGCATGAGCGGTACGAACGCCCACCTCGTCCTGGAGCAGGGTCCGGCCCGGGAGCAGGATCCGGCGCCCGCACCCGACGCGTCCCCCGACGCGCCGTGGCTGCTCTCCGCCAAGACCCCGGAAGCGCTGCGGGGCCAGGCCCTGCGACTGCGCCGGCACGTGGAGGAGCGACCGGCGCTGGACCTGGCCGAGGTCGGCCGGAACCTGGCCACGGCCCGGACGCTGTTCCCGCACCGCGCCGTGGTCACCGGCTCCGACCACGCCGGCCTCGCGGCCGCCCTCGAAGCGCTGGCCCGGGGCGAGGCCGACACCTACGTGGCTCAGGAGCCGGGCGGCCGGCTGGCGTTCCTGTTCTCGGGTCAGGGGGCGCAGCGGCCGGGGATGGGGCGGGAGTTGTACGCGTCCCAGCCGGTGTTCGCGGCCGCCTTCGACGAGGTGTGCGGGCAGTTCGAGCTGCCGCTGA
>NZ_WTFF01000360.1 GCF_019400985.1 Streptomyces bambusae | reverse complement strand
GTCCCGGCCTCGGCCCGTCCCGGCCTCGGCCCGGCTCGGCCTCGGCTCGGCCCGGCCTCGGCCCGCCGGGCCGCTACGGGGCTTCGAGCCAGCCCTCGTGCTCGGCTGCGAGGTCGTCCAGGGAGGTGGTGTCGAGCCGCTCGTGCGGGTCCTCGACGACCACGAGCCACTGGGCGTCCTCGGCGTCGTCCTCGCCCGCCAGGGCGTCGCGGACGAGCTGGGGTTCCTCGGGGAGGCCGAAGCGGTCGACGACCTCCTGCGCGACCTCCTCGGCGGCGTCGCGATCAGGCAGGACCAGTACATGGCGCAGGTTCACCGGACCATTCTCGGACACGCACGGCCGGGCGCTGTCGGTGCGGCGTGCGATGCTGGACGCGATGGCCACCAGGAAGAACTCCACCGACGACCCGCTCGCTCCGCTCACCCTCGCGGTGGGGCAGGAGGAACTGCTGCTCGACCGCGCCGTGCGGGAGGTGGTGGCCGCCGCCCGGGCCGCCGATCCCGACACGGACGTGCGCGACCTCACCTCCGACCAGCTCCAGCCCGGCACGCTCGCGGAGTTGACGAGCCCCTCGCTCTTCGCCGAGCGCAAGGTCGTGGTCGTACGCAACTCCCAGGACCTGTCCGCGGACACGGTCAAGGACGTCAAGGCGTATTTCGCCATGCCGGCCGAGGAGATCACCCTCGTCCTCCTCCACGCGGGCGGAGCCAAGGGCAAGGGCCTGCTGGACGCCGCCCGGAAGGCCGGCGCGCGGGAGGTGGCCTGCCCGAAGATGACCAAGGCCGGCGACCGCCTGGCGTTCGTCCGCGGCGAGTTCCGCACGCTGGGCCGCTCGGCCACACCGGAGGCCTGCCAGAGCCTGGTCGACGCGATCGGCAGCGACCTGCGGGAGCTGGCGAGTGCGGCGGCGCAGCTGTGCGCGGACGTCGAGGGAACCATCGACGACGCTGTGGTCGGCCGCTACTACACGGGCCGGGCCGAGGCCTCCAGCTTCGAGGTGGCCGACCGCGCGGTCGAGGGCAGGGCTGCCGAGGCCCTCGAAGCCCTGCGGTGGTCCTTGAGCACCGGAGTGGCACCGGTCCTGATCACCAGCGCCCTGGCCCAGGCGGTCCGGGCCATCGGCAAGCTGGCCTCCGCCCCGCGCGGGGCCCGGCCGGGCGACCTGGCCCGGGACCTCGGGATGCCGCCGTGGAAGATCGACCGGGTGCGCCAGCAGATGCGCGGCTGGTCGGCGGACGGCGTCGCGGACGCGCTGCGCGCGATCGCCGAGGCCGACGCCGGCATCAAGGGCGGCGGCGACGACCCGGAGTACGCCCTGGAGAAGGCGGTCGTGACCGTCTCCCGCTCCGCCCGCCCCCGCCGCCCGTCGTACTGAACCCCGCCCCGCTGCACACACCCTCGGTGGCTGTACCCGTTCCCGGCCCGCGCCACCGCAAGATCACGAAACCGCAGTGGACTACGTGGGGTCACGACCGGCAAAGAGCCGCAGCAAATCCTTGGTGAACAGTACGTCGTGCGGTACACGCTTGCCGTGGGAGTACGCCGCCGGAGTGCCAGGGGCGCCGACTTCCTCGTAGGCCTTCTGGGAAGCGGCCACGAAGTCCGCGTATCTCATCTCTTTGACCGCGGAGTCGAATGCCGGGCCGCGGAGGCCGTCGACGCGTGATGCCATCGCGAGCAGGAACGCGTCGGTATAGCCGTCGGTCTGCTCCTCCGGCTGGTTCCGGAAGAGCACGGCGTGGTACTCGGCGAACTTGTCCTGTTCCAGCGCGGCACGCAGGGCGTTGGCAGCCTTCTTCGAGCCGGTGCCGCCCAGTCGGTCGTCGAGGAAGGAGGCCAGGGTGTACTCGGCCCGCACTTCCTTCCCGAGTGTCATGTCCAGCAGAGCGGGGCCCGCGCCGGTCACCTCGAACTCCTGGCAGACGGGACAGCGCATGTCCTCGTACAGGTGAACGGGCCTCCGGCTCGGATCCCCCACGACGATCGTGGTCCCGTCCGGCCCCAGGGATTCCGGCAGGTCCTCGATCGCGGCATAAGGATGGCGGCGTTCCCGCTGCCCCGCTGCCGTCTGGTCCCCGCAGGCTGCCGTGGACAGCCCCAGCAGCACGACCGCCACGAATACCCGGCGGATTCGTCCGACTCGCATGTAGGTTCCCTCCCTCTGACGTGCGTGAGGACTCTAGGCGCCGGCCGGGAAATGCGTACTGCCCGCCTGGTGGGGAACCCGGCGGGCAGTAGCAACTGGCCTAAGACCAAATATTCAGCTGTGAAGCTGTGCGCCGCACCCGCGTGGCGAACGCAGGCCGCGTGCGGCGCGGGGTGCCGGTCAGGAGCGGATGAGAGGGCCCGCTGGGTCCGTCCCGGCGATCACATCGAGTGCTCAGCCCTGAAGGGTGGCAGCCTTGGAGGCCAGCGCCGACTTCTTGTTGGCGGCGGCGTTCTTGTGGATGACACCCTTCGAGACGGCCTTGTCGAGCTTCTTCGAAGCCAGACGGACGGCCGCGGTGGCCTTCTCCGCGTCACCGGCGGCGATGGACTCGACCGCCTTGCGGATGTAGGTCTTGAGCTCGGACTTGACGGACTTGTTGCGAAGGCGGGCCTTCTCGTTCGTCTTGTTCCGCTTGATCTGGGACTTGATGTTCGCCACGAAAGAGCCTTTTCAGGTTCAGAGTTTGATCTTCGGTGGTGCCGCGTCCGCTGAGAGGGCATACGAGGCACAGCTGCCCAGGCTACCAGGCACCCTTCGGGCGGCCCAAACCGAGCACACTCGCTCAGTCATGGGACGATAGACGCCTGCGTAACGTTCCGACTGAGACCCGAGAATCAGGACACTGCGTGCCCGCGACCCCTAGCCACGTGCCCGAGCCGAGCCGTACCGACCCGGCGCTGATCCGCAATTTCTGCATCATCGCGCACATCGACCATGGCAAGTCGACGCTCGCCGACCGGATGCTCCAGCTCACCGGCGTCGTCGACCAGCGGCAGATGCGCGCCCAGTACCTCGACCGCATGGACATCGAGCGTGAGCGCGGCATCACGATCAAGTCCCAGGCGGTCCGGCTGCCGTGGGCGCCCACCGTGGGCGAGGGCCAGGGCAAGACCCACATCCTGAACATGATCGACACCCCTGGGCACGTCGACTTCACCTACGAGGTCTCCCGTTCCCTCGCCGCGTGCGAGGGCACGATCCTGCTGGTGGACGCCGCCCAGGGCATCGAGGCGCAGACCCTCGCCAACCTCTACCTGGCGATGGAGAACGACCTCACGATCGTTCCGGTCCTCAACAAGATCGACCTGCCGGCCGCCCAGCCGGAGAAGTTCGCCGAGGAGCTCGCGAACCTGGTCGGCTGTGAGCCCGAGGACGTGCTGCGGGTCTCCGCCAAGACCGGTCTCGGCGTGGAGGACCTGCTCGACCGCGTGGTCGAGAGCGTCCCGGCCCCGGTCGGCGTCAAGGACGCCCCCGCCCGCGCGATGATCTTCGACTCGGTCTACGACTCGTACCGCGGCGTGGTCACCTACGTCCGTGTGGTCGACGGCACGCTCAACAAGCGCGAGCGGATCCGGATGATGTCCACCGGCGCCACCCACGAGCTGCTGGAGATCGGCTGCAACTCCCCGGAGATGCTGCCCGCCGACGGCCTCTCGGTCGGCGAGGTGGGCTACCTGATCACCGGTGTGAAGGACGTCCGCCAGTCCAAGGTCGGTGACACGATCACCCAGATGACCGGCGGCGCCACCGAGGCCCTCGGCGGCTACAAGGACCCGAAGCCGATGGTCTTCTCCGGTCTGTACCCGCTCGACGGCTCCGACTACCCGGACCTGCGCGAGGCCCTGGACAAGCTCCAGCTCAACGACGCCGCGCTCGTGTACGAGCCGGAGACCTCCGCGGCCCTCGGCTTCGGCTTCCGCGTCGGCTTCCTCGGCCTGCTCCACCTCGACGTGATCCGCGAGCGCCTGGAGCGCGAGTTCGGCCTGGACCTGATCGCCACCGCCCCGAACGTCGTCTACCGCGTCGTCCTGGAGGACGGCAAGGAGATCACGGTCACCAACCCGAGCGAGTTCCCCGAGGGCAAGATCTCGGACGTGTACGAGCCGGTCGTGCGCGCCACGATCCTCGCGCCGACCGAGTTCATCGGCTCGATCATGGAGCTGTGCCAGACCCGCCGCGGCACCCTGCTGGGCATGGACTACCTCTCCGAGGACCGGGTGGAGATTCGCTACACCCTGCCCCTCGCCGAGATCGTCTTCGACTTCTTCGACCAGCTGAAGTCCAAGACCCGCGGCTACGCCTCGCTCGACTACGAGCCCACCGGCGAGCAGGCCTCCAGCCTGGTCAAGGTCGACATCCTGCTGCACGGCGACAAGGTCGACGCCTTCTCCGCCATCACCCACAAGGACGCCGCCTACGCGTACGGCGTGCGCCTGGTGGCCAAGCTGCGCGAGCTCATCCCGCGGCAGGCGTTCGAGGTGCCGGTCCAGGCCGCCATCGGCTCCCGGGTCATCGCCCGCGAGACCATCCGCGCCATCCGCAAGGACGTCCTCGCCAAGTGCTACGGCGGTGACATCTCCCGTAAGCGGAAGCTGCTGGAGAAGCAGAAGGAAGGCAAGAAGCGGATGAAGATGGTCGGCTCCGTGGAGGTTCCGCAGGAGGCGTTCATCGCGGTGCTCTCCAGCGACGAGAGCGGCGCCAAGAAGAAGTAGACATCACCAGGCGTCACCTGCGAGAAGGCGCCCACGGGAAGTGACCGGAAACGGTGCGAAACGGGTCACCGCGCTGCCGCGCGGGGGCCCGTTTCGTTATGAACAGGCCGCCCGCCGGCTCTTACGCACCCGCCGGCCGACCTCTACCCTGATCACAGCTCGTTGGTTACTCGCCAGTTACAAGAACGTCTGGTTCCCCACCTGCCAGTCCCCACGCTCCCACGCACTGCCGTGGACCGGTCCGGAGGATGTCGTGAGCGACACACAGTCCTTGATCGAGAATCGCCCGCCCACGGTGGCCGCCGTCTTCCTTGAGCGGGTGGCCGCCACCCCGGATGCGGAGGCCTACCGCTACCCGGTCCCCGCAGCCGCGGGCCAGGGCCCGGACGACTGGAAGTCGCTCAGCTGGGGCCAGGCGGCCGAGCGGGTGTTCGCCATCGCCGCCGGCCTGATCGACCTCGGCGTACAGCCCGAGGAGCGCGTCGCCCTCGCCTCCAGCACGCGGGTCGACTGGATCCTCGCCGACCTGGGCGCCATGTGCGCGGGCAGCGCCGTCACCACCATCTACCCGAGCACCAACGCCGAGGAGTCGGCGTTCATCCTCGCCGACTCCGAGAGCCGCGTCCTGATCGCCGAGGACGCCGCCCAGCTCGCCAAGGCCCGCGAGCGCCGCCCCGACCTGCCCGACCTGCGCCACGTCGTGGTCATCGACGCCGCCGACGCGGTCCCGGCCGACGGCGACCCGGAGGGCTGGGTGCTCTCCCTCGCCGACCTGGAGGCGCGCGGCCGGGAGCACCTGGCCAAGCACCCCGCGGCGGTCAAGGACCGCATCGCCTCGATCCGGGCCGACCAGCTCGCCACGCTCATCTACACCTCCGGCACCACCGGCCGCCCCAAGGGCGTCCGCCTGCCGCACGACAACTGGTCGTACATGGCCAAGGCCACCGTGGCCACCGGCCTGATCACCAAGGACGACGTGCAGTACCTGTGGCTGCCGCTCGCCCACGTCTTCGGCAAGGTGCTCACCTCCGGCCAGATCGAGGTCGGCCACGTCACCGCCGTCGACGGCCGGATCGACAAGATCATCGAGAACCTGCCCGTCGTCCAGCCGACCTACATGGCGGCCGTCCCGCGCATCTTCGAGAAGGTGTACAACGGGGTCGCGGCCAAGGCCCGGGCCGGCGGCGGCGCCAAGTACAAGATCTTCAAGTGGTCCGTCGGCGTCGCCCGCGAGTACGCCAAGGTCACCCAGGACAACTTCCGCCGCACCGGCCAGGCCACCGCCCCCTTCGGGCTGGCCACCAAGCACAAGATCGCCGACGCGCTCGTCTACTCCAAGCTCCGCGAGGCCTTCGGCGGCCGGCTGCGCGCCGCCGTCTCCGGCGCCTCCGCGCTCTCCCCGGAGATCGGCTACTTCTTCGCCGGCGCCGGCATCCACATCCTGGAGGGCTACGGCCTCACCGAGTCCAGCGCCGCCTCCTTCGTCAACCCCGGCGAGGCCTACCGCACCGGCACGGTCGGCAAGCCGCTGCCCGGCACCGAGGTCCGCATCGCCGACGACGGCGAGATCCTGCTGCGCGGCCCCGGCATCATGCAGGGCTACCACGGCCTGCCGGAGAAGACCGAGGAGGTCCTGGAGCCGGACGGCTGGCTGCACACCGGCGACATCGGCGAGCTCTCGCCCGACGGCTACCTGCGGATCACCGACCGCAAGAAGGACCTGATCAAGACCTCGAACGGCAAGTACGTCGCCCCGGCCGAGATCGAGGGCATGTTCAAGGCGATCTGCCCGTTCGTCTCCAACCTCGTTGTGCACGGCGCCGACCGGAACTTCTGCACGGCGCTGATCGCCCTCGACCCCGCCGCCATCCTGGGCTGGGCCGCCGAGCACGGCCTGGAGGGCAAGACGTACGCCGAGGTGGTGGCCGCGCCCGAGACGAACCGGCTGATCGAGACGTACGTCCAGACCCTGAACGAGGGCCTCCAGCGCTGGCAGACGGTCAAGAAGTTCCGCCTGCTGCCGCGCGACCTCGACGTCGAGCACGGCGACCTCACGCCCAGCCTCAAGCTGAAGCGGCCCGCCGTCGAGCGTGAGTTCAAGCACCTCATCGAGGACATGTACGCGGGCACCAACGAGGCCTGAAACTCCGCGTCCACGCCGTGGTGACGCGGCGGTGCGGCGGGGGCCGCCCCCCCCCCCCCCCCCCCCCCGCCCCCCCCCCCCCCCCCCCCCCCGCCCCCGCCCCCCCCCCGGCGCGCCGCGCGCTCACCGCCACAAGGGCCTGGCATCCTCCCCCCCCCCCCGCGGGCCCCGACCCCCCGGTGGCGCGGCGCGCCCCCCCCACCCTCGCCG